>JBKPDQ010000195.1:0-20693 GCA_046728015.1 Actinomycetota bacterium | reverse complement strand
TCATCACGGGTGCCGACGCCATGCTCGAGATTTTGGACTGGAAGGATCCCGAGGAGGTCCTGTCGATCGCGCACTTCATCGCGGCCTCGCGACCCGGGTACGACCTCGCGCGGTTCGAGGCCGCCGGGCCTGCGCGCGACGCGAGCGTCAGCATGATGAGCATCCCCGCACTCGCGATCAGCTCGACCGACATCCGCGAACGGATCCGCGACGGCCGGCCGATCCGCTACCTGGTCCCCGAGGGTGTGAAGAGCTACATCGAGAAGGCGGCCCTGTACCGGTGAGGCGTCGGCTGCCGGTCCTTGTGCTCGTCGCCGTCCCTCGCGACCGCGGGGACTGGCGCGCTCCTGATCGCGCGCGAGCGCGCCCGCACCGAACCCGAGGTCACGCCGCCCTCGCCATCCGGCCTGACGCTCCTGGTCGTCCGGACCGACGGCGGGTCGGTGCCCGTCGTGGTCGGCAGCACGGGGTTCGGCACGAGCGGCGCGCTCGTGGTGCCGCCGGCCGCGCTCCTGGTGATCCCCGGCCAGGGCGAATCGAGCGTTCGCGAGGCCCTCGAGCTCCCCTCGCGCCAGGCCGCGACCGCGGTCGGCAACCTGCTGGGGGTGAGGATCGAGGACCACGCGACGATCGAGGCCGATCGTCTCGCGGCCATCGCGGACGAGTCGGGGGGGGCCGGATCGGCGGGGACCTGGTCGACGGCCGCGGCGGCGCGGGCATGTTCGAGGCGTCGGCGGCCGGCGACGTCGCGGGACTGCAGATCGTGATGGAGGCGCTGCTCTCCGCCGACGTGGCGTGGTCGCCCACCGACCTGGCGGACGCGGAGCATCCCGGCGCCGTGATCCGGATGCTCGGGGCCCCGTCCGGCGCGCAGGTGGTCAGGCTCGAGGCCGAGGAGATGACGAGCGGCGTGCTTAGGGCGACGCCCGAACAGATCTCGGGCGCGCTTGTCGAGGCGTTCGGGGGCCCGGGAGAGGAGGCCGTCCCGGTCATCGTGCTGAACGGCAACGGGGTGCCGGGGATCGGCGAGGCCGTGGCCGAACGGCTCCTGCCCGGCGGGTTGCGCGTCGCCGTCTCGCAGAACGCCTCGGACTTCGACCACCCCGAGACGCTGATCGTGGTCGGCTCGCCCGACGACGTCGGCTTGGCCGAACGTGTGCGAGACTTGCTCGGTTGGGAGCGTGTCCGTGTCGGTGGGTTCGGGTATCGCTCCCGTGACGGTCGTCATCGGGAAGGACTTCACCGGGTGAGCATGAGCGAAGGACGGCGTGCCGGGTAACGACGCCCCCCACGCCGATGGCCGCGACATCGCCGTCACGGCGGCGCGCGCGGCGGCCGCCAAACAGGCTGCGGACGTCACGATCTTGGACGTGCATGGCCTGATCGTGATCACCGACTACTTCGTGATTGCCTCGGGCGAGACCGACCGCCAGGTCAAGACGATCCTCGAGGAGGTCGAGCGGGCCGTCCGAGACCTCGGCGAGAAGCCCATCCGGCGCGAGGGAGACGCCGACTCGGGCTGGGTGCTGCTCGACTACATCGACGTGGTCGTGCACGTGTTCGCGCGGGAGGAGCGCGAGTACTACGACCTCGAGCGCCTGTGGCGCGACGCACCCCGGATCGGCTGGAACGGTTCGGAGCAGGCCGCGGCCGGTTCGCTAGACTGAGCCCCCGCGGGCCCATAGCTCAGCTGGTAGAGCGTCTGGCTGGCAGCCAGAAGGTCAGGGGTTCGAATCCCCTTGGGTCCACTACCAGGGCAAACGCCGTCTGTCTCTCCTTGGATGCAAAGCGTGGAGGGTGGAAGACGCTCCCCAGCAGCCAGGGACGCCGAGGGTCGTCGCTTCTCCACCCTCCGATAGCCCGTGTTGCAATGACTGCATTGCGTCACCCGCCGGAGACAAACGAAACTCCGAAGCGAAAACTATTTCCTGCCGCTCTTTCTCCTGGCGCTCTTCTTCGAAGTCTTCGCACTCGACTTCTTGCGTCCGGTCGGCTTCGGCCTCGACGCCTGGCGGGTCGACTTCTTACGGGTCGAGTTTTTGCGACTCGGCGTGCTTCCCTGAGACTTCTTGCGGCTCGGGGACTTGCGACGCCCTCCCGCCTTTGCTGCCTTGTCCTTGATCGCCTCGGAAACGTCGTCGGCCTTATCGACAGCGACTTCTTCCATCTTGTCGGCAACCGTACCGACGACGCGCTGAGCAGTGTCGGTGGCGAGCACCTTCTTGCCCCCTCGGGCGACTGACTGAGCGACACGCTTCGTCTTGCTGGGCATGAGGGCCTCCCTCGGCCGCTATCTCTGGATGATCTTGGTTTCCCAAAAGAACCGAATTCATGCCTGCTCGGGCGAGGAGGTTTGGGAGGGCGACCCGGAAACTCGCGCCACAGCGTCAGGCCGGGCCTCTGATTGGCTCCGCCGTGCGCCCAGTAGCCCGGGTTCGTTCTGCCCTCCGCGCAACCTCCCGACGAGCACCGCCCGAAGCGTCCGATCCTCCTCGCAGTCGATCAGCTGGACTAGACCGCTGGCTCGCCATGCGGCGCCTCGGCTGTGCGATCCGGGACTGGTCTCAAGCGAGAGGCCGTCGCTGCCGATGCACCCCAGTGCGCCCGGATAAAGGTCACGGCCGGGTGCGACGGCTCTCCCTCTCCCTTTCTTTCATGGACTTGCGGGGAACGAGCCGTGCCCGACGTCACGAGGGCTTGGGGTAGATCTCGACCTCGTAGTCGAGGGAGGTCTGCCGATAGAGCGAGAGGCCGGGTGGGGGATCCCCGGCCTCTTCGCTAACTCGAACCCGCGCTCCCGCTACGAACCCGACGGGCCGTGCGACCCGGAGTTGCCGCGCGTGCCTGAGTTCCCGTGCGTGCCCGCCGCCTTCGCAGCCTCTCTGGCGGCCTTCGCCGCCGCGTTCGCCTGCAGGTGGGCGAGTGAGTTGGTGAGGCCAGGGTTGTCTGGCTTGACCTTCAGCAGCGCATCGTGACGGCAGATCGCGTTGTCGAACCCGGTCCGGCCGTCGCACGCGGAGAAGTCCGGTGCGGTGCCGCTCTTGTCCGAGGTCGTCGCTTCCGCCTCAGGGGCCTCAGTCTCGGTGGGCTCGGGTGCCTCGGTCTCGGTATGCCCGGTGGAGCTGTGGACGCCGCCAATTGCAGCGCTGGCGATCGTGCCTGCCACCACGAGCACGGCAAACGCGATGAGGAGGAGCCTGAGCGGCTTCATGGGCTCAGCATCGGCCGGTGATCCCGTGAAACGCGATTGGTCGAAGGACTAGTTCGGGCGGCCGCACCGGGGGACGACTAAGGCGCGGCGTCCAACGTCGGTGCGGGAGCTGCTCGAGTTCCTCGGCTGCATCGAACTCGCCTCTGTCGACCTGCCCGCGATCTCCTGCCCCTCTCATCGAGCGTGTGTAGGCCGTCCTCGCGGCTACGAGGATCTGAGGGCACCCCGAGCGGTCCTCTCACGGTCCGGACGGCTGACCGGCCCCCCGAGGAACGGACGACTCGTTCGATGCCAGAATCGCGGCAGGATGCTGTTCCGTCGCCTCGTCATCCTGAGCCGACGTCACGCGGTCGAAGACGTGCTCGGTGAAGATCAGGGCAGCGTTGCCCACCGAGTCTCCCAAGCGGGCAGGGAGGTCGGCCTTGAATTTCAACGCTTCCAGCGTCTCGGCCAGCCTCGTCCGCACCGATGAGATGTCGGCGCGGATCTCGGCTACTCGATCGACCGGAGGCGTTCGGCTTCGCGACGAATCCATCCCATGTCCTCCCGTGCGGTTTCGATCGTGGCCGTCGGCGCCAACGACCCCACGGCCCGAATCCTGGCTCGTCCAACGAGAAACATGATCACGGTGACCACAACGAGCACCGTGCCCACGATAAGGGCCGCCGCCCACAGCGGAAGTAGGATCGAGAGCCCTGCCACCGCCGCCGCGATCAGCGTGCCCAAGGCGAGCAATGCGACGACGGCCGCGCCGGCCAGGATCCCTCCGGCGATCCCGAGGCGCGACCCCTTGTCCTTCACTTCCAGCTTCGCGAGCTCGGCCTCCAGCTCCATCATCAGCCGGATGTCGGCCAACAGGGAGCGTAGTAGCTCGCTCGGTGGCGCCTCGCGTAGACGCTCTCGATCGGTTGGGACGGATGCCATCGTCGTCTCCAGTACCTCGCCGTGCGCTTGCGTCTTTCCCGACTGGATCGATTTCACACCAACACGTTTCGGCTCACGACCTTCGGGAAGAAACCCGGCCGGACAACGGAGCAACTGCGGCAACGGAGGCAACGGTGGCGGGCATCGAACAAGCGGGATCACCTTCATCGGTACGACAACTACAGGACGCCGGCAAGGTAGTCGTCGGCGCCGCCGGGACGGTTGCCGTCGACCGTGTCCGAGCCGAGGTCGACATGCGGTCGAGCCGTGTGGCGGTCGAGTTGAAGGCCTTCGCGAACGCCTTCCGGGCGTCCGCTTCGAGCCTCCGTGAGCAGGGCCACGCTAGCGAGGCTGAGATGGTGGATCAGATCGCCGGGCGAGCCGACCGGCTTGCGGCACACCTGGCGACGGCGAACACCGACGAGCTCCTGGAGAACGCGAAGCAGCTCTCCGGGGAGGCGGTCGCCTACGCCCGTCGAGAACCGGCCCTCGTGGTGGCCGGCGCCTTCACGATCGGCCTGCTGATTCCCAAGGTCCTCGACGTGATCGCCACTAGACGGGACTCCGATCGGTCGCGACGCCAGTCAACGACGGACGTCGCAGTGGCGACCCCGGGTCCGGCCAGTACGAGGGAGATAGAGGAGACCGTGATCGTGCAACCCAAGACGGAGGAGGACACATGACGCCCGCAAAGGGAACGAACCGGATGAAGGGGACGGAACAAGATGGACACGCCCCCATCTCGACCGTGAAGGACAAGGCCGGCGACGCTGCATCGGTAGTCGGATCCGGTGCTAAGAAGGTCGGGTCGGGGGCGAAGAAGGTCGTCGGCGCGGTCGCCGAGAACCCCCTGCTGGCCGCCACTGGCGCGGCGGTCCTCGGCGCGGCGATCGGCGGGACCGCTCTTGCTCGCGAGCGCAGGCAGAGGAACAAGAAGTCGTCGAGCAAGAGGTTTCCGGCGAAGAAGCCGTCGAGCAAGAAGACGTCAGCCCGAAAGAGCGGCGCTAGGAAGTCGCCGGCACGAGCATCGTCGGCCAAGAAGCCCGCAGCCAGGAAGACGTCCACGAAGAAGAGCGCGACGAAATCCCCGGCGCGCAAGCGGACGTCATCGTCGTCGCAGCGCAGCAGCACCAAGCGATCAACAGCGATGCGCAAACGGAGTGGCTCTCGCTCGAGCAGCTCCTGAGGTACCGGTGGGCCGGTTCCCCATGCGGCGTGGGCTCCCGGTGCTGCCTGATCCTAAGAGACAGGTCCAATCCAGTGGCTCACAGTCCAGGAGACAGGGGTACCGCGATGGGCTTGGGGGAAGAACGGGTCGCCAAGAACGAGGCGGCTGCAAGGGCGGTCAACGAGTCGCTTCAGAAGGTCGACGCCCGCCCCGCCAGCTCCTTCATCCACGTCGCGTGCGAATGCGGCCTGCAGGACTGCGGACGCGTGCTGGCCATCACCAGGCCTGTGTACGAGCGCGTTCGAAGCGACCCTCGCCAGTTCGTCATCCTGCCCTCGCATCTCATGTCTCAGGTCGAGGATGTAGTGCTCGAGAGCGAAATTTTTGGGAACAAGTTCCTCATAGTCGCGAAGCGCGACGGGACGCCCGAGGACGTAGCCGTCCGCACGGACCCCAGGCGCCAGGGGTACAGCCGACGACAATAATCAGAGCTGGACGATCGCATAGCGCTCCCGCAGATTGTCGGGGGCAACGAGCCGCACAGCGTGGGTGAATGGGGCTCTGCTCGTGCCAAGCTCGAACAGGACGTCCCATGCGAGGCCCGATCATGCAGGTCCCCAATCCCATCTGGAGTGAACTCGTGTCGCACGGGGCCGATCTGTTCGAGTCCGGCGGTAGCGACCAGCGCCAACCGTTTCGGGACTGGAACATCGGTCACGCTTCGACGGTGCGGCTGTCGGCTCCCCGGTTGCACCGGTTCGGTGGGGGACAGAATCGAAGCGCGATGTCCTACTTGAATGTGCCTAGGCTAACCTTGAACGGCATAGACCGCCGGCTCGCCGTGCGGCGCGGATTCCCGGTGCGCCCAATGGCCGATTGGCTTCTAGTCCGAACGGGTGAGTTGGCACGGAAGCAGAGTGGGAGCGGGTTGATCGGCGGGGCCACGGACCTGTACTTACCTGGGCGATCCTTGATCCGCTTCTTGTAGGCCCCGGTGTCGGTCGTAGTGGTCTTCCCGACCGTCCTCCACAGCCCTGAGACGCGGCGCTGGATCCTGACCGGAACGCTCGCAACGCAGTCGGTGAAGGCGGGGTCCTCGTTCGAGATTACCCTTCCTTGAGCGACGAGGTGCCTCCGTAGTCTCAGCGTGATGCTTCTCGCGTGGTCGGAGGGGAGGCAGGTGACGTCCGGTGGTGGCACCTGGAACGCGAGACCGCTGAGAACGGCCCCCTCACCGACAACATCGTTGAACGTGGTCACTCGAATCGGTCCGTCTGCGGCGTCCGACGGCACGAGCACACTGAGCTGCTTCGGAGTCTCCGGCGTCCCGGTATGCGTTGCCGTGGCGGTGTACGGGGCGAATCGCACGTCGCCCCCGACGGGGGGGCTCGTGGCCGTGCCGGAGCTCTTGAGCAGGTTCGTGCCGACGATCGTCACCACCGTTCCCGCCGGGCCACCGCATGGCGTGACGAACGTGATGGTTGGGGAACAGCCCCCCGGGTTCGCGTTGGCGAACTTGGTCGGGCTGCTCGCGGTATCGCTCGCGTTGGTGACGTGGATCGTTCCGCTCGCGTCGCCGGTGACCGTCGCCCAAATCACTTTTCCCGACACGACCCTGAACTCGGACACGGGCGTGCCACCGATGTCGACGCTTGTCACCATCGGGTCCTTGAAGTTCGTTCCGGTGATCACCACCACGCACCCCGCCGGGCCGCTGGTCGGCGAGAACGAGGAGATGGTCGGGGAGGCCGCCGACGCCGGGGCCTCGAGGCTGAGGACGACCAGGGCCGACACGACGGCGACCGCCGCTAGGCGCAGTCCCAAGTGTCGTTTGAAGAGGGTCATGGCACCGTCCTCACTTTACGCAAGAGATACTCGCCAATCCGCCTAGCTGTCGGCAATGGGGTCCGGGCGGTCACCGCTGGCGCTCCCGCAGCATCCCGACCAGCACCGCCCGGAGCGTCCGGTCCTCCTCGCAGTCGATCAGCAGCTCGGCGAAGGTATGCGTCTTCGGGTTCCCCCGAACTCCGCCGATCCGGTCGGCTCGCTGGAAGTCGGGGAGCAGATGGACGTGAGGAGTTTAGCCGAGCCAGACCCGTGAAGGGGAGTCGAACTAGGTCCGATCGTTCAGCTAGACCTGCGACTCGCCTCCGTCGCCCAGGACGTCGCCGTCGCTCACGTTGGGGTCCAGGACGTCGTCGTCGCTCTCGTTCTCCCCGTAGTTATCGTTGGCGTTCTCCCCGTGGACGTCGCCGCCCTCGCCGTGGTCATCGCCGGCGTCCCCGTGGTCGTCGCCGGCCTTGCCCTTGTCGACGTTGGCGTTCTCCCCGTGGTCGACACCCGCCTGGCCAGGGTCGACACCGGCCTCGGCAGGGTCGACGGCCTCGCTAGGGTCGATACCGGCCTCGCTAGGGTCGACACCGGCCTCGGCAGGGTCGACGGCCTCGCTAGGGTCGATACCGGCCTCGCTAGGGTCGACACCGGCCTCGGCAGGGTCGACGGCCTCGCTAGGGTCGACACCGGCCTCGCCGTAGACGTCGCCGGCATTGACCAGGTAACGACCATGATTCCCTGACTCACCGCGATCCGGCCCCGGTCGATCGCCGGGCTCGCCATCCTTCCCGAAGGGGACATACGCGGGTATCGGCGTCGTGGGGGACACAACGACCACCGGCTGCTGCGGCGAGCGCTCTACGGCCGGCGCGACACCGTGGACGCGCTCCGGACGTTCATGGGGAGGTTCGTTCGATCGGGCCGCGCTCATCGTCAGCACAAGGCCCGCCGAAACGGTCACCGCGGCGGTGGTCGCCGCGGTAACGAGTTCTGCGTGGTCGCGAAACGCGTTCACAACGTACGCTCGGACGAGATCCGCCTTCTCGGACAGCAGCCATACGCTGATGCGCTCGGGGACTTGCAGCGCGCTCCGCGGCCCGAAGGCGGGCACAAGCCCCCACGGGGCGGCCGCCCCGACGCCATTGGCGACTAGGGCGTGCAGCAGTCCTGCCATCGTTGTCCCCGACACCCCTCGCTCGATGCGACCGAGCGCGCCGGCAGGGGTGTGATCGCCGATGACGATGAGCACGGCATCGGGTGCCAGATCACGAACGTGCTCGAGCGAGGCGCAGAGGTCGGCCTCGACGATGATCGCGTCCGGCTCGTCCACCGATACGGCATCGATGAGCGCATCCTCCGTCTGCGCGACCGCGACGACGTCGAACCCACTGGCTCCGAGTCGAGCCTCTATGTTGTCGACGCCGCCGGCCGTGATCACGCGGAGCCGGCCGCTGGGCGGGTTCCCATCGGCGGCAGGAGCGGGTGGCAAGGTGGAACGGTCGGCGGCCGGAGCCGATGGCAAGGTGGAACGATCGGCGACCGGGGCCGGTGGCAAGGCGGAACGTTCGAGGATCGACATTGGCTCGTTGGCTCCCGGTGAACGCCCGTAGATCGCTTCTCTACTTAAACGCCTTTAGGTACCATCGCGGCCGCCGCCGCCGGTCATGTCGCACGATGGTCCTACGGTCGTCACCCGTTCGGACTATCGACAGGTCCTCCGACATCCGACTCATGGTCCTGTCGGGGCCTTCGCGGCCGTCGTCCTGTATGCGCTCGTCAACCCGGGAGCGGCTCGCGTTCCTCGGCCTAGTGGCGGTCGGACTCCCGCAGCATCCCGACGAGCACCGCCCGAAGCGTCCGATCCTCCTCGCAGTCGATCAACAGCTCGCCGAAAGTCCGCGCATCAGGGCGAGGTGTCACTCGATTCGAGAGAGAGACTCCCGGTGCGACCGGCGCTGCGGGTATCTTCATTACCCTCGCGGGTTCTGGTCCCTCGCAACGTCTGCCGGAACTCCCTCGCGCTTCGCTACCACGGCAAAACGGTCGTTCTCGAAGACGATCCGCTCGATATCACCGACGAAGTGCTCCGGAAGGATCACAAAATGTCTCGCATCCTTCCTCACGTCCTCGTACTCGTCCAGGGTGATGTCGATAGCGGCGTCGCACGTCATGCGTGCGCACTCACACACGATGTCGATCCGGTTGGCGGGTGGCTCGCTCTGGTAGGCCTCTTCGATCCTCTCGTTGATCTCCCTTGAGGAGGCCTCGTTCGTCGCAATCCGTTCCTCGCGAGAAATCATGAGCTCAACTCACCGTCTGCCTCTTGGGAGTCCTTCGGTTGGGGCTTTGGAGCGAATTGCGGACAGTCGCATTCGGAGAACAAGCATGGTCCGCCCCTCGAATCACTATGGATGAACTCCGAATGGTGAGACCGAGAGCACAACGTGGACGTAAATGGTTTGAGTATCCGCATGGCGCACTCCCTACGGAAGACGCCCACCTGCGAGGGGCTAGGCGGGCGTCTCCCTTCTTGCCGAGACTCATGTAGTACCCGCTACCTACAGCCTGAAACTGAGTTGCAAGACTCAACTCGCCCCCGGCTCGCCGAGCCGCGGCGGGCTTTCAGTGCACCCATTGCCTCGGTTACCGAGCTAGCGCTCGTCCTCCCGCAGCATCCCGACGAGCACTGCTCTTAGCGTCCTATTCTCCTCGCAGTCAATCAGGAGCTCGGCGAAGAGTCCGAGTCTTCGGGTTCCCCCAGAATTCGCCGATCCGGTCGGCGCGGTCGAAGTCGGGGAGCATCAAGACGTGGAGCAGCTCGGCGCGGGGGGCCGGACCGAGGGCATCGAGGCGTTCACGAAGTCGGTGCTCCAGTTGGTCCGGTCTCATACGCCCAGGCCCGCCGCATCCCGCTCGTGGGCTCCCGTGCGGCGAGTGGCGACCAGGATGGTTCCGATGACCGTCACGCCGATACTCACGGCCTGCAGCCAGAAGCCGGCCTCCAACGAGAGCCATCCGATCGCGCTATCGCGGAGGCTGGCCGTCTGGAGCAGCGAGCCGATCCAGGTGAGTGACCATGCTGCGACCGCGCCCGCAAGGAGGGCGCCCCCCGATGGGCGCTCGCTTCGCGTAAGACCGACGATCGCGATGACCAAGACGGTGGCAACCCCACCGAACAGGAAGATGATCACGCCCAACTCGTAGCCGCCGTCCTGCGCCACCAAGCGTTGGTCGTAGAGCGAAACCGATCGCCCTCCCGGGAACCCGTAGTACGGGAGGAAGCAGGTCGCCACGAAAAGCGCCCCGCCGAGGAGCACGACCGCGTAACCGACTCTGGAGCGCGGTGCCCGGGTTCGTCGATCTTCCACCGCCATGACCGCGATGATGCCGCCTACCTCGGCGGGTGTCGAGACACGGGGCCCGCTGGCATGTACGTTCCCGAAAAGTGACCGGTGTCACACGTTCTGATCGATGGCCGCCTCGGGCGGTCGACGTGGAGTCCAGACCTTGGTCCGTATGGGCTTGGAGTGCGACGATGGTCGCGTGCTTGCGCTAAGTGTGCTCGGGTTCCTCGGTTGGCTTGGGATGCTGCTCCTCGCCATCGCGGCGGTAGTCGGCCTTGTGATCCTGTTCGCGCACGGAGGCGGTGGAGGCATCGACATCGACCCGTAGCGGAGACCAGGCCATGTACGTTTCTTGGAAAGTGACCGGGTTCACGCGTCCACGCTCGTCCCGAGTGATTCGTCCGGCGTACGCCTTACCCTTCCAGGGATGGAGATACCAGCGGAACTCCTGCGGTTCGTAACTGAAACCGGAGAGGATGCGATCAAGTTCGATGGCGATGAGGTTGAGTTGGCTCATCGAGCGCGAAACGGTGACGTGACCGCCATCAGGGAACTCTCAAGCGCCTACCGGGCAATCGCGGTCCTGACGGCTCTTCGGCTGCGGCCGCTATGGCTTCCAGCGCCAGACGCTTGGCAAGAGGCGATGCTCGTACTTGATCGCCTCGTGAAGGATGGGTCTACGACAATCGCAATCGATCTCCCGTTGGCTATCCGGAAAACGTTCGCTGGGCTCCGACCGCCAGACGCAGCCTGATAATCGCGGCGGGGTCGGCCGCCATGTACGTTCGCGAAAAGTGACCGGCGTCACCGTCGTCGGCGTCCGCGGGCATCTCGTCGCCGTCGAGGCGCACGTCGGTCGCGGACTCCCGTCGCTCACCCCTGACCCGGCTGCCCCGGCGCCGAGGTCTCACCGGAGACCGTGACCATCCTCGAGCAGATTAGGGCGTGGAGCGCCGCCCCAGGAGCGGTTCGAGTTCCTCGGCGGGTAGGCCGCCCGCTAAACGGCTCTGCACATCTTGACCTAATCCGTCGCTTCTATCGGAGCGGAGCCGGGGGGTTTGCTGCCTCACCGAGGTGGTCGCCGCGGGCATCAAGAAGCTCGAGCCGGGCGAGGCGGCCGACTGAGATAGAAGGTCACTGCGTCCAGGTCCAGCGGGCGAAGGACGAGCCCGGTCCGCGGGTCGGGCCAGAAGGGGCGGACTTCTCGGGCAGGCGTTCGCCGCGTTCGATCACGTCGCGGATCCGGGACGCGTCGGTGGGCGGCAGCAGATACGCAGCTCCCGCGTGGCCGTGCCGAGTCGGCCGGCACCGCCATCCTGGGGTCGCTGACGACGGTCGTAAGCCAGGAGAAGCTCCAGTTCTTCAGTGAATAACATCGGCCGTTCCGCTCACTCGTGACCTGCGCTTTCCCTGGTCAGCACACCGTTGAGCCCGGTCTGGCTGGCAGCCAGAAGGTCAGGGGTTCGAATCCCCTTGGGTCCACTAGCAGGGCAAACGCCGTTTCGGACGGTTGCACACCGTTCGCTCAGCGGATAACGATGGATTCCTCATCGTCGCGAAGCGCGAGGGAGCGCCCGAGGACATAGCCGTCCGAGCGGACCCCAGGCGCTAGAGATACGGCTGACGACGGTCAGAGCTGGACGATCGCGCAGCGTTCCCGCAGATCGTGAGGGGCAACGAGCCGCACGGCGTGGGTGAAAGGGGCGCTGCTCGTGCCGAGTTCGAACAGGACCTCCCATGCGAGGCCCCGATCGCGCAGGTCCCCAATCTCATCTGGCGTGAACTCGTGTCGCACGGGGCCGATTCGTTCTGGTCCGGCGGCTGCGACAAGCGCCAACCGTTTCGGGATTGGGACTTCGGTCACGCCTTGACGGTACGTCTGTGGGCTCCCCGGTTGCACCGGTTAGCGGGGGGAAAGAATCCAAGGTGTTGGTGCTACTTGAAAGTGCGTAGGATGCGCTTGGAATGGCTGGACCGCCGCTCGCCGTGCGGCGCGCGCGATCCGCGTGGAGCGACGGAGCCCTAGATCGGACCAACTATCAACTGCTTGCCATATCTCTCGGCGAGCAATTCCAGCTGCGCTACGGCGGCTGCTAACCCTTTCGGGGAGGTCTGGACCGAGTGCCGATCCGCCTACCTGGACCACACGCACGTTTCGTCCAGCAGGTGATCCACGGTCGCCGCGATGATGGCGGTGCTGGCATCTTCGGAGCCATCCAAGCCTCCGTTGACGTCAATGCGGACCGTCCTTCCTGTCCGAGTCACGCCCCATCCGACACCAGACCTCATAGCTAACGCCTACCCGCGGCCCCCTTGGTCGAATCACTAGACCGGCTCTGGCCCTCGCGTCCGACCGGAGCTGGGAAGGCCGGCACGTCGGCGATCTTGCTCGCTCGCTGATGGCTGACGCCGAGGAGTTCGGCGATCTCAACGACACGGACGCTCACCCGCGCTGGTTCGACCTGATACGTCAGCCGGTAGACCTCGCCCGGGGCGTCCGGTCCCTCGACGTAGCCGTCGTTGGCACCAGCTCGAGCTCCGGCTCTCGCTGGAGCTACTCGCCCTCGGCCTCGTAGAAGCGCCGGACATACTCCAGCCAGACCGAACGCGGCCAAGAGCCCAGGAGCAGCGGATCGGCGCCGGAACTCTCAGCCGTAACGACGATCTCGGTCTCCGTTTCCCTGTACGTCGCCCAACCGAGGAACCGGAGCCGCTCGGGGAGTTCGTCGAGCTTGAAGTCGGCGAAGATGCCGACCGGGTGCTGCTGGATCTCGTCGGGCGGTATGCCCTCAACGCCCGTGTCACCCTTGGGCCAGCGAGCTGTCCGCGCGCTGAACCGGAGCGCCTCGTCGAGTGCTCGAAGGTCACTTTCCAGGGTGAAGCGTTCCTTCCCACCACCGCGCGGGATGCTCGTCCGCGAGTCTGTCGCCTTGGAAGGAGCCCCGCACCGGCGGTCCGCCACGGGGCTCCCAGGACCCGAACTTTCAAGGAAGGGGTCCGGGCCGCAACTCTAGAGAAGTCGCTCAACCGCGGGAATCAGCGGACTGACCGACCCCCATTCGATCTAGTCCATCCATTCGACCAACGAGCCCAATGCACGTGACCCGACCGAGAGATGTCGACAGAACCTCGGAGCGACTCGTTCAAGATCGACATCGAGATCACGTACAAGGACTCAGTAGCGCCTCCGCCTAACGAGCGTTCAACGCTGGTGCGATGACTGTTGCGAAGAGCACCATGAGAACGACGAGCAGAATTAGCCACGCGAACCACCACGAGAACTGGGTCCAGTTGAGAAATGTGGCCAGCGTGCCGATCACCGTGCCGATCGCGACGACGATCGCGATCAGTCCGACGATGTCGTACCGACCGATCACGTGGACTTCCAAACCGAACGTCGTACGTTGCCCGGTGCCCGACGCCGATCACCTCGTTGACGAGATCGTCCGGCCTTGGCGGCCTGCTCTGTGACGACCGGGATGGGAAAGTGGATCAAGCCGACACCCGCGGCCAAGGCAACCGTCACCACGGAAAGCTTGAATACAGGACCGGGCTCGCCACTGGGGTTGTCCATGCATGAAGGGAAACGGTCGGTTCAGCGGCTTCCTTGAGTCAGCCGTCTGTCGCCGCCGGCGACGCTCCGCAAGGAAGGCCCCGGCCTCGACCTGCCGGTCGGGATGGGGGTCCTGGCGGGTCACGCCTGGCCGGCGTGCTCGGCGTGGACGTGGGTGCACTGTCGTGCTGGACTTAGCGTCCAAACCCGTAGCGTTCCGATTCACAGGGACTGGAGGCGAAGCAGTGAGTGAGCTTTGGGGTATCGCTCGGTTCAAGTTTCACGAGGGCAAGCTGGAGGAGTTCAAGCGCCTGTCCGCTCAAGCCATGGAGATCGTGCGGACCAAGGACACCGGCACGCTGCAATACGACATCTACCTCAACGACGATCAGTCCGAGTGCATCGTCCTGGAGCGGTACAGGGACTCCGAGGCGGCCATCGAGCATGCTTCGAATCTTGGCGACCTCTTCGGGGCAGTCCTTGCCACGGTCACCGTCATACATGGCGAACTCCTCGGCGAGCCGAGCGCAGAGCTGAGAGAGAAGTTGGCCGGCAGCGAGGTACCGGTTCTCTTCACGCCCTTCCTCTCAATGTAGACACGCCGCTCCGCTCGCCTCGCTCCCTCTCAGCGGGCGCTAGCCGTCCGAAGCTGGCCCCTTCGGGTCGAGACGGTCTAACGCCTTACCGCATGGAACGCCATGGGGGTGCTGGTCGCGACGGTTCCTCAGTCTGGCGAGGGGTTGAGCCCGATTGGGATTCGGCGGCCCGTGACCCGGCCTCCTTCGTGAGGATCAAGGGACGCCGGGACGGTGAGGCGCTTCGACTACCGGGCCGGGCGAATGCCATACGGCCTCGACGTTGTTCTGATGCAAGTCGTTCACGAATGCGGCGTAGTACCGCTCGGAATACTGCGTCCACACGCCGGGCTCGCCTCGCGTTGTTGCACCGTTCGCGACGGCGGCCTCGAAGAACGCGTCTACGTCTTCGCGACCTTCGGCGGAGAACGCAACATGAGCCGCCGTGGTCACGGGCCCCCCTTGGCAGATCGTGAAGTCGTCCAGGTCCTCGGCCCCGTAGCTGACACAGTCTTCCTGAACGTAGAGTTCCTCGTAACCGAGTGGGGCGAGAGCTGCGGTATAGAGCCGTCGGCTTGCGGCCAGGTCTTCCACGACGAAGAGCACGTGATCGACGATTACGCGCCGAACGCTCATCCGTCCAACCCTATCAACGCCCCGCCTCCAACTCCCACCACCTAGCCAATAAAGGCGCGACGAGAGTGCTCGCTGCCACCGCGCAGGTTCCCGCCGCGGGGCTGGAACCATGGGTGTTCGCCGGCGAGCTTTCGCTCCAGGGCGGCTGGTCTCGACCCCGGGCGCTGTCGGTGGCGATCGCCGCGGCGCCGCGGGGCCGGCGAGGCGTGGTCGTCCCGGCCTCGAACGCAGCCGAGGCCGCGCTGGTGGGTGATCTCGAGGGTCGGCGCGGGGGTTCCTGCCCCCGGCGGGGGCGAGGCTGGCACCAGCCCGACGCGATCCCGTCGTTGGCCTCCCTGTACGAGGTCGACGAGCCGGAGACCACCGACCGCCTGATGCTGCAGGCGCTCATGCTGCTCGGAGGCCAGGAGCGGCTCGACTTCCCTCTGCGGACAACAAGGGCTGTTTCGCGCGCCCGACCTGCGTTTTCCCCGGTCAGCACACCGTTAAGCCCGCCCTGGCTGGCAGCCACAAGGTCAGGGTTCGAATCGCCTTGGGGCCACTACTCTGGGTCCACTACCAGGCCTCATCCGCCAGTCTCATGGTGAGAGGCAGCAACACGCTTCGATTCGGGAGAACCCCGCTGCCGGAGGAAGATCGTGAACACGACGATACTGCCGACGGCCACGAACTCGCTCTGCCAGTTCTGGAAGGACTGGAACCAGAACGTAGATGTGGTCACGAACTCCACGGTGCTGACCGCTTGACGCCCATGAGCCACCTGCTCTGCGTTGTATTCGCGAGCACCCCCCAGGGCGTGCAGCAGGAACGACAGTACGAACAAGAGCGCGAGCGCGATCCCCAATGAGTTCTCGTACAACCTGAGCTGCCACCCTCCACGCCGCACGGGACCAGGGGCTTGCCCCAGATCTGACACCGATCTGGGGTCGGCATCCTTCGCGGGATCGCCGCCGGGTGGCTTCGACTCCGAGGAACCCTTCTGGACCAGCCAGATCGTGAGCAAGACGTAGGACGCCATCTGAAGGAACTCGCTCTCCCAGTTCTCGAACGTGGCCTCGACGAAGTGTCCCGTGCCGAGGTAGCTGCCCAGGCCCACCGCGGGCTCAAGGTGTTCCCGCTGCTCGGTGTTGTAGGCGTTCCAGCCCGTCAGCGCTTGACCCACGAGGAAGACCCCGAACAGGCCGAACATGGCGATCGACAGGCCGTTCTCTCGCAACCGTCTGGGCACGGGATATCCCCCCGATCCGCGATCGTTGATGGGTCCGGTCGATTACCCCGTGCCTATACCCGCGCATCGCCTGTCTGCTCAGCGCGTGGCCGAGATGCGAAGGGAGTGAGAATCCAGGATTGCGATCGTCACCATCGGGTAAGCCCTGATCGACTGCGACGGAAGGGAGAACCCGATGGACTTCATCATCGCTGCCCGCGATTGCGGGGGTGGGGTCGCGACCATCCTCTGGATCATCGCGGCGGTCCTCGTCATCTTCGGGATCATCACGTTGCTCCGCGGTGCGATCCTGTACGGGATCGTTCTCATCGTCATCGGCCTCCTGATCGGGCCGGGCGGGGTGAGCATCTTCTGCTGAGTTGAAGGGTGTCGCGCACGGGAGGTGAGCGGCGTGGATGACAGCAAACAACTCGAGATGGAAGGGAAATGGGATCAAGGACGTGGACGCGTGAAGGAAGCGTGGGGCGTCTTGACCGACGACGAGCTCGACCGCACCGAAGGTAAGCGGGACCGACTGGTCGGGCTCATCAAGGAGCGAACGGGAGAGACAGCGAGCGAGATCGAGAGGAAGCTCCGAGACATCTTCGACAAGATCTGACGCTTGAATCATCGGGAGGGATGCGTGTTGGTCGGAGATGTCGTCGTCTCGTCGATCCTGATGTGGACGTCTTCCTCCGGCCTTCGCGCTTCTTGCTCGGCGTAGCTCTTGAGGGCCCGTTCGTCGGCTTCGGTGAGGGGTGGCTGGACGATGGCTCGTGGCCACAGCCGTTGCTTCCTGACGACGTTCACCTCGGCCGCGAAGAGCGTCATCTGTGCGCCAAGGTAGATCCACGCGAGAAGACCGATCACGATCGCGAACGTCCCGTACGTGTTGCTGGCACCTTGCAGCTGATGGCTGACGATGTACCCACCGATGGCCTGGAGCGTCGTCCACGCCAACGCGGCAATCAATGCGCCGGGGAATACATCTCCCCACGTCACGTCCTCGGTCGTCAGGATGCGGAACGCGAGAAGGAACAAGACGAGGTTCAGCACGACGGACATGGTGATGCCGAAGATCCCGACCAGCCAATTGTCGCTGCCGCCGCCGACGCTACCCGCCGCCGCCGAGGCGATCGTGATCACGCCGAGCACGAGCAACATGATGATGGCCCGAAGGAGCGACACCCAGAAGTTCGGCCGGTGTCGATAGGGCACGTTCCACACCGCATTCATCGCGGTCTGCAGCACCTTCATCACTCCGAGCCCTGCCCAGAGCGACAACGCGAGGCCGATGCCGAGGGCGAGACCGCTTCCGCGGAGCGAGTGGACGTTGTTGGAGATCTGCTCTCCGAGAACGGGGAAGTTGGCGAGCGCGGAGGTTCGGATGGTGTCTTGCAACTCGGGGTTGTTCCGCAGTAGCAGGCCGAGCAGGGTGACGAGAACCAGCATGAGCGGGAACAACGACAGGAAGCCGTAGTACGCGATGAGCGCGGCGAGATTCCCCGCCTGGTCGTCGCCGAACTTCTTCATCACCGCGTACGGGAAGGCGATCCATGCACGCCGCTGTTGCTGCTTGTCCGCACGCCGGAGGAGCCTCTCCGCCGCCTGCATCTCCACTCACCCCCGAGGTTCATGGCCCGCGTTCGCGAACTCTGACTACCCAGCTTCGAGGGAGCGCACGCCTCAAGGGGTCGGGCACGAGGCCACGAGGAGGCCATGGGGAAGAGAGGAGACCTCCTTCGTTGGTCAGGTTCTCGGCCACGCCCGACCGGGGGAGTCCGATCCCGAGGGGATCAGTCGGAAGATCCGAGCTTGCTCCCGGTACACCACCTGGGCATCGAGGCGGATCACGATGCATATCGAGGGCGAGCCACCTCCGGCGGGGGTTCGAACCCAGACGATCTTCCAGCGAAGGCATGCACCTGTCACCCGACGAGAAGCACGCGGACTAGAGGAGGAGGGAGGCAGAGCCACAGACGCGACTGACCTATCCGAGGGACGCCTCAGCCGAGCCGCCGCGATCCTCCGCGTCGGCGTCTGGGAGTCGGTCGACCCAACGCGCATCCGTGACGTTCCTCCAGCAGCGGTTCGAACAGCCTCAAGCGTGCTCAGGACGAACCCAAGTAGCCCCGCTTTGCTTGACAGCACACGAGTGCACGCACTAGTTTACCGTCCAGTTAATTAACCGGAGGATTGAATGATGAGCGAATGGTAAGCGCCGCCGATCGGCTGGATCGCACATTCGGCGCACTGGCGGATCCGACCAGGCGCGCCATCCTCGCGCGCCTGGCGAAGGGTGAGGCCTCCGTGACCGAGCTGGCGGAACCGTTCGAGATGAGCCTGCCGGCGGTCTCGAAGCACCTGAAGGTGCTGGAGCGCGCCGGACTCGTCTCGAGGGGCCGGGAGCGTCAGTGGCGGCCGGCACGGCTCCGGGTGACCCCGCTGAAGGAGGTCGCAGAGTGGACCGATCCGTATCGCCGTTTCTGGGAGGAGCGCTACGACCGACTGGACGAGTACCTGGACGAGCTCCAGGGACGAGGACCAAGCAAGAGGAAGGAGGAGGGCGATGGGCGAGGACGGTAGGTACAAGCACACGCTGGCCACGCCGGGCCGGAAGATCGTCATGACGCGCATCTTCGACGCGCCGCGCGAGCTCGTGTTCGACGCGCACAGCTCGTGCGAGCACGTTTCGCACTGGTGGGGCCCGCGGAACTACGAGGTCGTGGAATGCGAGATCGACTTCCGGCCGGGCGGTGCCTGGAGGATCGCGCACCGAGGCCCCGACCGCGAGATCCCGGTGTTCTTCGGCGAGTACCGCGAGATCGTCCGGCCCGAGCGGTTCGTGTGGACGTTCGGGTTCGAGGGCATGCCGGGCGAGCCGGGGCCTGAGACCTACATGTTCGAGGAGCACGACGGCAAGACCACGCTCACGAGCACCGCGGAGTTCGACACGATCGAGCAACGCGACGCGGTGCTCGAGACGGGGATGGAGGAGGGCGCCGCCGAGACCTGGGATCGGCTCGACGAGTACCTGAAGGTCTTGGCGCGACCCATGGCCAGCTGATCGGAGGACCACCGAGCGGGCGCCGAGACAGGCTCGGTCTCGGCGCCCTCGGCAGCAACTACGCACCCCCCTAGGTGTTCGGAGGGTTCAAGTTCGTTCGTCATGGAGGTGTAACGAAGACGTAACCACGTCGAGGCGGTCGTTCGGGAGGATCCCCGCATGACGGTCGAGATCGCGTCCGGTTCCCTCGAGGACCTCGAGGATATCTCGGAGATCTATGCGCACTACGTGCGGACGTCGGCGATCAGCTTCGATGTCGAGGTGCCCTCGGCCGCGTGGCGCCGCGAGTGGTTCTCCCTGTTCGACACGCGGGGACGTCACCGCCTCCTCGTTGCCCGGAGCCAGGGCAGGACGGTCGGGTACACGGCCAGCGTGCCCTACCGACCGAGGGCCGCCTATGCGCCGTCGGTGGAGACCAGCGTCTACGTCGCGCCGAGCCACATCGGGCAGGGGCAGGGATCGGCGCTGTACGGGGCGCTGCTCGCCGAGCTCGAGCGCGAGGACGTCCACCGCGCGTACGCGGGGATTGCGATCCCCAATGCGGCCTCGGTGCGGCTGCACGAGCGGTGCGGGTATCGCCGCGCCGGCTACTACACGGAGCAGGGGCGCAAGTTCGGGCGATACTGGGACGTCGCCTGGTACGAACGGGCCTTCCCGGAGGTGGCGTCCACGACCTCCGAGTGAGAGGTTGGAGACGTGGCCGACGAACTCGAACCGCGGATCGACGCCCTGTACGCGCTCCCGCTCGAGCGCTTCACGCCCGAACGGGATGCGCTGGCCAAGGAGCTCGCCGCGGACGGCGATCGCGCCGGCGTCGCCCGCGTGAAGGCGCTCCGCAAGCCGGTGGTCGCGGCGTGGGCCGTGAACGCGCTCGCCCACGAGGATCCCGAAGGCATCCGCGCGCTGATCGAACTCGGGGACGCCCTCCGGTCGGCCCATCGCCGAGCCGTGTCGGGCGGGGACGTCGAGCCGTTCCGCGCGGTGACTGAGGAGCGTCGTCAGCTCGTGAACGAGCTCACGCGCAAGTCGGCAGGGATCCTCGAGCGGGCGGGCGGCGCCACGACGGCGACCACCGACGCGGTCGCGGGCACCCTGGAGGCCGCCACGGTCGACGAGGAGACCGGGGAGCTCGTCCGCGCCGGTCGACTCACCAAGCCCGTCCGGCCGCCGGCGAC
>JBKPDQ010000194.1:0-9698 GCA_046728015.1 Actinomycetota bacterium | reverse complement strand
CTATGCCGCGCTCCTTACGAATCCATTTCGCCTCAACGCTCACGTTCAGGCCGTCCGGGGCGTTTCGTATGCACACGAAGCGATGAACGGAGGACCAATGCCCACACGAGCCGAGACCCTGCTCCACACGACCGTCGACAGCCCGATCGGGCCGCTGCTCTTGCTCGGCGACGGCGCTGCGCTGCGTGGGCTCTACATGCAGGCCGGGCGCAAGCCGGTCCGTGTGTCGGACGCCTGGCAGAGCGCCGAGGAGCCCTTCGCGGAGGTTCGGACCCAGCTCGAGGCGTACTTCGCCGGCGAGCGCACGGCGTTCGACCTCGAGCTCGCCGCGGAGGGCTCGGAGTTCGAGCGGCGCGTGTGGAATGCCCTCGAGGAGATCCCGTACGGCGAGACGCAGAGCTACGGCGAGGTCGCCGAACGTGTCGGCGCACCGGGCGCCGCCCGGGCAGTCGGGATCGCGAACGGCCGCAACCCGATCTCGATCGTCGTCCCCTGCCACCGCGTCATCGGCGCCGATGGAACGCTGACGGGGTACGGCGGCGGCTTGGAGCGCAAGAAGTTCCTGCTCGAGCTCGAGCAGGGCACCCTTCGCCTCGCGTGAGCTACACGCTGATCGGGGCCGACGGGCGTCCCTATGAGTCGGAGACGCCCGGGACGCACGGCGGCCACCGCCGCACGAAGGTCTACGGCCGGCTCGATTGCCGCGGGGCGCTGAGCCTGATCCGGCGCGGCAAGAACGCGGTCGAGCACCGGGTCTTCTTCGCCGACGAGGAGACGGCGATCGCTGCCGGCTATCGCCCGTGCGGGCAATGCATGCGTGAGGAGTACCGCGCCTGGCGCAGCCGATAGGGTCGCCCCAAGGCGCAGATGGACCAGTTTCCGAAGCTCCTGATCATCCCCGCAGCGGTGGCGCTGATCCTCACCCTCTTCGCCTGGCCCCAAGCGAAGCTCGAGCCGCGCGGCGTCCCGATCGGGGTCGTCGGCGGGGAGGAGGAGGCGGCTGCGCTCGAAGATCAACTGGCCGCGGAGGGCGATTTCGACGTGCGCCCTTACGCCGATGAGGCGTCGGCGGAGGACGCAATCGAGGATCGTGATATCTACGGCGCGTTCGTGCCTTCGGCCGAGGGCGCCACGGTCCTCACCGCATCTGCCGGTAGTCCGCTCGTAGCCCAGGCGCTGACAGGACTTGCCGAGCCTCGCCTCAGCGCGCCGCCTTCCGGGGACGCTGCTTCCGCTGTCGACGTTGAGGACGTCGTCCCTGCCGACCCGGACGACCCGCGCGGATCGGCGTTCAACGCCTTGGTACTCCCACTTCTGATCGGCGGGATCATCACCGGAGTTCTGGTCGCGTTCATCATCACCCCTCCGGGCCCGAGGCAGGTCGCGGCGCTCGTGCTCGCGTCGGCGCTTGCCGGGCTCGCCGCAGTGGTCATCGCCCAGGCCTGGCTCGGGATCCTGGGAGGCGGGTGGCTCGCGAATGCCGCGGTGCTCAGCCTCCTGGTGCTCGCCGTCGCCTCGGTCGTCGCCGGTCTGGTCGCGGTCGTGGGGCCTCCCGGGATCGGCATTGCCGCAGTGCTGATGGTGCTGCTCGGCAACCCGTGGTCCGGGCTCGGCACGGCGCCCGAGCTGTTGCCGCGACCGATCGGCGACATCGGTCAGTTGTTTCCTCCGGCGGCCGGCGGGCAGGCGCTCCGCGACACCGCATTCTTCGACGGCGCGGCGCTGGTCGGCCATCTGGCCGTGCTGTTCGTGTGGATCGCGATTGGGCTGAGTCTGCTCGCGATCGGAGCGCTGCGTCTCAGCCGGACCGACGACGCTGCTGCAGCTGGCGGCGGGTAAAGGCCCAGCGGCGAGACACGCGCTGGGCCAGGCTCGGCGGGCGGCCCGCCGGGGGTCGAGTACGGTGCCGCAGTAGGAGCAACCGGCTGCGAACGCGCTCAGGCGCTCGCCGCAGTCGGGACACACGTGTGGTCCGAGCGGTTCCACGCCTGAGATTCAAGCGGCCGCAGATGAAGCGTCCCTGAAGCCGGCTCGCGCCGCGGCCGGCCTCAGTAACCGCTCCACGGGCGGCGCGTAGTGATATGTGCCTATTGCTACTAGCACTAAATCGGCTTGACGAACGCCAGTTCGGCGGCTATACTTTCTGAAGCATTAGGAGGGGTGTCAGCCCGTGTCCCCTGGGCTGGAGTGGGGATGTACCGATCTCGGAAGGAGCACGATGCCTCGCACGAGAGGTGCTGCGAGCCACCGCAGCGACACCCGCCGCACCCGCGGCGAGCACGACAACCAGACTCAGAATCAGATCACCGGCGAGCGCCGGGCGGTTTCGCATGCCGTTGAACCGACCACGGACAGCCTGCAGCTGTTCTTCAACCAGGCTGCGCGCTATCCCCTCCTCACCAAGGAGGAGGAGGTCGAGCTCGCGCAGCGGATCGAGCGCGGCGACCTGGCCGCCAAGGAGCGGCTGATCAACTCCAACCTGCGGCTCGTGATCAAGTTCGCGCGCCGCTACCAGGGGCACGGGCTTGACCTGGGCGACCTGGTTCAGGAGGCGATGCTCGGGCTGATCCGGGCGGCCGAGAAGTTCGACTGGCGCCGCGGCTACAAGTTCTCGACCTATGCGGTGCTGTGGATCAAGCAGTCGATCCAGCGCGGCCTCGACAACAGCGGCCGGGCTGTGCGGATCCCTGCGCACGTCGCGCAGCGCGAGCGGACGGTCAACCGCGTCACCGCGGAGCTCACCGCCAAGCTCGACCGCGAAGCGACCGACGAGGAGGTCGCCAAGGAGGCCAAGCTGCCGCTCGACGAGGTGATGGCGATTCGGGACATGACCCGCGTCACCGCAAGCCTCGATCAGCCGATCGGCGACGGCGACACCACGTTCGGCGAGCTGCACTCCGAGAGCACCGCTGATCTCGAGGACGAGGTCCTCGAGCGCCAGCAGGAGCAGACCGTTGAGGCGGCCCTGGCCAAGCTGCCCGAGGACGAGCGGCGCGTGATCAGCGCCCGCTTCGGCACGGGCGGCCGCCCGGAGCGCAACCTCCGCGACGTCGCCCGCGAGGTCGGCGTCACGCAGGAGCAGGCCCGGCGCCTCGAGGCGCAGGCGATGCGGCGACTGTCCCAGGACGAGTCGCTGAACGCCTGGCGCGAGGCCGCTTAACCGCATCGCGCGCTTCGCGATGGCGAAGATCTGGGTCCTCGATACCGAGACCAAGGGCACCGGCGCCGAGATGGTGCCGCTGGAGCGAGCGCTCCGCGGCAAGCGCTCGGCGCCGGGCCGCGAGCGCATTCGCGTAGTCAAGCGCAAGCCCGACGGCTCGAGCGCGGAGGCCTCGCCGACCGAGAGCGCGCCGCGCGCGCCGCGCCGCTTCAAGGTCACCAGCGCGCTGAGCGGCAAGGTGCTGGCCGACGACGCGGGCGTCCGCGAGATCGTCGAGTTGATGGACGGGATGCGCAGCGTCGCCGACGCCCGCGTCTACGTCTGGGAGGCCGACCCGCCCGGCTGGAGGCCGCTCTCCTTGCGCGAGCAGCAACTGCTGCTCGATCGCGCACGAGAGCGCAGATCCAGCTCGAGCCCGGGCCGGTAGGGCCCGGGTTCTATCGTCATGCGGGATGGCCGAACGCCTCTCGCCCGCACTGAAGGCCGTCAGCGACGCGGTCCTGGCGGTCGCATCGCAGCTCTCGGTTGAGGAGGTCCTCCAGCAGCTCGTCCACCGCGCCCGCGAGCTCGCCGATGCGCGCTATGCGGCGCTCGGGATTCCGGACGGGGAGGGTGGGTTCAGCCGCTTCCTGGTGTCCGGCATGAGCGACGAGCTGATCGCGGCCCTCGGCCCGCTGCCGCGCACCCACGGGATGCTCGGCGCCATGCTCGACGGACCCGAGCCGTTTCGCACGTCGGACATCCACACCGATCCCCGGTTTCGCGGCTGGTGGCCGCGCGGCCACCCGGACATGCGCTCGTTTCTCGGGGTTCCGATCACGAGCCCGGACGGGGTCATCGGCGCCTTCTACCTGACCGAGAAGGAAGGAGCCCCGGACTTCAGCGAGGGCGACGAGGAGCTGATCCAGCTGCTCGCCGCGCACGCCGCGATCGCGATCACCAACGCACGGCTGTATGAGCGCAGCCGCGAGCTCTCGGTCCTCTCCGAGCGCCACCGGCTCGCCCTCGAGCTCCACGACGCCGTCAGCCAGAAGCTCTTCAGCATGGTCCTGACGGCTGAGGCGGTCGGGACGCTGCTGGACCGCGATACCCCGGCCGCGCGAGAGAAGCTGGCCCGGCTGCGCGAGCTCGCCGACGAGGCGCTGCGCGAGTTGCGTTCGCTGATCGACGAGCTGCGGCCGCCCGACCTCGACCGCGACGGCCTGCCGGGAGCGCTTCGCAAGCAGGTCGAGGTGCTCGAGGGGCTGCACGGGATCGAGATCGAGCTCGACGTCGACGAGGCCCTGGCCGCCGGGGAGGACGGCGAGCGCGACCGCCAGGTGCTGCGCATCGCCCAGGAGGCGCTGCAGAACGCGCTGCGGCACGCCGGGGCCCGCCGGATCTGCGTCAGGCTCGCGCGCCTCAACGGCGGCCTGGCGCTCGAGGTGGAGGACGACGGCGTCGGCTTCGTGCCCGACGATCCGCAGCTGCGATCCAGGCGTCTGGGACTGACCTCGATGGAGGAGCGCGCCGAGCGGCTCGGCGGACGGCTCGAGATCAGATCGTCACCGGCCGCCGGAACCACCGTGCGCCTCGAGGTCACCGATGCCTGAGGCAATCCGGATCCTGCTCGTCGACGACCACGCCGTCGTTCGCGAGGGGCTGCGCGCCTTCTTGGAGCTCCAGGAGGACTTCGAGATCGTCGGTGAGGCAGGCGATGGGGAGGCGGGCGTGCGCGAGGCCGAGCGCCTGCGCCCCGACGTGATCCTGATGGACCTGGTGATGCCGGGCCTCGACGGCGTTGGGGCGATGCGAGCGCTTCGCGAAACGCTCCCTGAGGCCAGGGTGATCGTGCTCACGAGCTTCACCGAGGACGATCGCCTGCTGCCGGCGATCCAGGCGGGGGCCGCCGGTTACCTCCTCAAGGACGCGCAGCCCGCGGAGTTGGCGCGTGCCGTGCGCGCCGCCCACGCCGGCGAGGCGTTGCTCGACCCGGCGGTCGCGGCGAGGCTCGTCGACGCGATCGCCGAGGATTCGCGCGGCGAGCCGCGTGAGCGCCTGACGCCGCGCGAGCGGGAGGTGCTGGGGCTGATTGCGCAAGGCCGGCCGAACAAGCTGATTGCCCGCGAACTCGAGATCTCCGAAAAGACCGTCAAGGCGCACGTCGGCCGGGTGCTGGACAAGCTGGGAGTCAGCGATCGCACCCAGGCCGCGCTGTATGCGGTGCGCACCGGCATTGTTAGAAATGAGCCGCTTTAGCGGCGAACGCGGCACGTGCCGGTAGCTGTGGTTCCGCCCGGGTCCTAGGACCAATTACCACTTCAAATCGGGACCGCGCCGCTCCTACTGTGCAGGTAGGCAATTCCGAGGAGCGCACATGACTACGTCCACTGCAGCAAGCGAGCAGATCACCCAGGAGGTCACCTCGTGGCCGGGTGTCGAGGCCGGCTACGGCCGGCGGGGTGAGTTCGGGTTCTACGTCTCCGGACACGAGATCGGGCACCTCCACGGCGACCACGCCGCCCACTTCATGTTCGGTAGCAAGCTCGGCGCGGAGCTGAAGGAGCAGGGCCGGGTTGTGGACCACCCGGTGTTCCCGGGCAAGCCCGGCCCCGCCGCACGCAGGATCGCGGGCGACGCCGACGTCCGCGAGGTGCTCGAGCTGTTGCGGCTGAACTACGACCGGGTCGTCGCCCGCTACGGCCTGCCCGCCGACGCCCAGACCACCAAGGCCTGAGCCATGCCCACAGCGATCGTCACCGGCGCCTCGCGCGGGCTGGGCCGGGCTCTGGGTCGCACCCTCGCCGGCCGCGGCTGGCGCCTGGTCATCGACGCACGCGGGGCGGACGAGCTCGGCCAGGCAGCGAGGGAGCTCGGACGCCTGAGCGACGTGATCGCGATCGCCGGCGACGTGTCGGACGCGCGCCACCGGCGAGAGCTGATCGACGCCGCCGGTCCCGCCATCGAGCTCCTGGTCAACAACGCGAGCGTGCTCGGCCCCAGCCCACAGCCGGCCCTTGCCGACTATCCGAGCCACGAGTTCGAGCGCGTGTACGAGGTCAACGTGCTGGCCCCGCTGCGGCTCATCCAGCTTGCCCTGCCGCGGATGCCGGAGGGAGGCAGGATCCTCAACCTGACGTCCGACGCCGCCGTCGAGGCGTATGAGGGCTGGGGCGGTTACGGGTCGGCAAAGGCTGCGCTCGAGCAGCTGAGTGCGGTGCTGGCGGCCGAGCAACCGGGGCTGCGCGTGTACGCGGTCGACCCCGGAGACATGCGCACGCAGCTGCACCAGAGGGCGTTCCCCGGCGAAGACATCTCGGACCGTCCGCCGCCGGAGGACAGCGTCCCCGGGCTGCTGCCCCTGGTCGACGGCTTGCTCCCGAGCGGCCGCTATCGCGCGGCGGAGGTGGCCGCGGTCGCGGACCGGACGGACGCGGTCGGCGCGTCGGCGTGAGCGCGCTGTCGTTCGACCTGCCGAAGCATCTCGAGGCCACCGAGCCGCCCGAGGCGCGCGGCCTCGACCGCGATGGGGTCCGGCTGATGGTCGCCAGGCGCAGCGACGAGAGCATCACCCACGCGAGCTTTCGAGAGCTGCCGGAGTTTCTGCGCCCGGGCGACCTGCTGGTCGTAAACACCTCGGCGACCTTGCCCGCGGCGGTGGCGGCCCAGCGCTCGGACGGCAGGACTCTTCTGGAGCTGCGATTCGCCACCCCGGCACCGGATGCTCCCGGCGACGAGTGGTGGGTGGTCGAGCTTCGCAGCGCCGACGGGAGCGCACCGTTTCAGCGGGTGCGAGAGGAAGAGCGCCTGGATCTGCCCGGCGGCCGAACGATCCAGCTCGTGGCTCCATACGCGTCCGGCAGACGGCTGTGGCTGGCGCGGCTGGGCCGCGGTGAGCCGCTGCACGAATACCTCGCGCGCCACGGTCATCCGATCCGCTACGGCTACGTCCCGGCCGCCCGCGAGCTCGCCGACTATCAGACCGCTTACGCGACCGAACTGGGCAGCGCGGAGATGCCGAGCGCGGGTCGCCCCTTCACGCCTCAACTCATCACGAGGCTGGTCGCGGCCGGGGTCCACCTGGCGCCGGTGATCCTGCACACCGGAGTCTCATCTCTCGAGCGCGACGAGGCTCCCTACCCGGAGCGCTACGACGTTCCGCAGTCGACCGCGCGACTGGTCAACGCCGTGCGCGCCTGGGGCGGCAACGTGATCGCGGTCGGGACGACGGTGGTTCGGGCCCTGGAGACCGTCGCCGATCGCAGCGGCCACGTCGCGCCCGGCTCCGGCTGGACCAATCTCGTCGTCACTCCTGCTCGCGGACTGCGGGCGGTGGACGGCCTGCTGACCGGCTGGCACGAGCCGCGCGCCTCGCACCTGCAGGTGCTCGAGGCTTCGGCCGGCCCGGCGCTGCTTGCCCGTTGCTACGACGAGGCCCTCGAGCGGGGGTACCTCTGGCACGAGTTCGGCGACAGCCACCTGATCCTTCCCTGAGCACAATCGCGGAGGTGCAACACCAATGACCACAACAGAATCGATCTCCACCGGCATCGAGCGGCTGTACGCATCGGCCCCTGAACCGCTGCCGTTCGACCGCAGGCTGGTGATCCGCAGCTTTCTGTTGCAGCGAGATCAGGGGCACCTGCTCGTCTACGGCACCGCCACGCTGGAGCGCGATGCCGAGACCATCCGCGGGCTTGGCGGGATCTCGCGCCAGTACCTCAACCACGGTCATGAGGCGATGTTCGCCGACGATTGGCCGGCGCGCGCGTTCGGCGCACCGCTGGTTGTAGGCGAAGGCGATGCAGCCAGCGTCGCCAAACGCCGGCCGGTCGACGAGACCATCTCCGAACGGCAGGCTCTCGACTCCGACTTCGAGGCGATTCCGATCCCCGGGCACACCCCCGGCGCGACCGCGTTCCTGTGGCACACAGGCACGCATCGCGCCCTGTTCACGGGCGACTCGATCTACTTGCGCGACGGCGAGTGGGTGGCCGCCGTGCTCGAAAGCAGTGATCGCTCCAGTTACCTCGAGAGCCTGAGTCTGATCAGGGAGCTCGAGTTCGATCTGATCGTCCCATGGGCGGCGACCGTCGGTCAGCCGTACTACGCGCTCACCGACGACGCCGACGCGCGCCGACGCATCGACGCCATCATCGAGCGCGTGCGCGCCGGGGGGAGCCACTGATCGACCGGGCTTTGCCCGGAGCACATAGATTCACTGCGATGGCGATAGACGTCTGGATGCAGCACCCGACGCTGCGCTTCCTGCGCCACGACATGCTCGAGTCGTTGCGCCGCTGGACGGGGATGGAGGTGCCGTCCGAAGAGCCACCGATCGAGCTCACGCTCGGCGCGATGGACGCGGGCGGGATCGAGTTCGGGCTGCTCAGCGCCTGGCATGGGCCCGAAGGGTGGCTGGTCTCAAACGACGAGGTCGCGGGTTGGGTCGACGCGCACTCGGACCGGTTCGCCGGCATTGCGTCGGTCGATCTGCGCAAGCCGATGGAGGCGGTGCGCGAGCTTCGCCGCTGCGTGACTGAGCTTGGCTTTGCCGGCCTGCGGATCGTGCCGTGGCTTTGGGAGGCGCCCCCGACCGACCGTCGCTACTACCCGCTGTTTGCTGCCTGCGTCGAGCTGGGGGTGCCGTTCTGCACGCAGGTCGGCCACACCGGGCCCCTGCGCCCGTCGGAGACCGGTCGGCCGATTCCGTACATCGACCAGGTCGCGCTCGACTTCCCCGAGCTGGTGATCGTGGGCGGTCACATCGGCTACCCGTGGACCGAGGAGATGGTCGCCGTGGCGCGCAAGCACCCGAACGTCTACATCGACACGTCGGCGTACACCGCCAAGCGGTACCCGCCGGAGCTGATCGACTACATGCGAACCAAGGGCGGTCGCGAGAAAGTGCTGTTCGGGACCAACTACCCGATGATCCTGGCGCAGGCCGCGCTTGAAGACCTCGACGCGCTCGGTCTCGACGACGAGACTCGGGAGCTGTTCCTCGCCGGCAACGCCCGGCGCGTGTTCAGCCTCTAGTCGTCGCTCGAGTCCGGCGACTCTTCGTCCGCGGACGATCCGAGCACGTCGAACTGGCGGTCGAGCTGCACGTCGGTCTGGCTGCCGTCCTCGCGGGTCACCTCGACCTCGTAGTAGCTCTCCTCGTCGCCCACCTCGGTGTCGGTCACGGTTCCGCCGCCGGTCGACTCGAGCGCGGCGGCGCTGGCCTTGTCGAGGGCGCTGCCGGTGATCGGGCCCTCGGAATCGTCACCGCCACCCGCCGCCGCGGCGATCCCGGCTCCGCCGGCTGCTAGGGCGAGCGCCGAGGCGCCGACGATCAGGACCTTGTTGCGCTTCGTCATCGAGTACCTCCTCGAACTGGGAGTCTGGCAGGCCTTCTACCCGGCGGTTCGTGAACTGAGGATGAAAGCCGTGCCCAGGCGCGGGGCCTGCCCGAACGCACGAGGGCCCGGCCGAAGCCGGGCCCCGATGCGTGTGCTCTCTGCGGCTTGCTACTGGCCGCTGTCGCTCCCTGACTCCTCGTCTGCCGACTGCCCGA
>JBKPDQ010000193.1:0-8092 GCA_046728015.1 Actinomycetota bacterium | reverse complement strand
ATCTTCTTCGGCTGAGAAGATCCCTCGCTCGCTCGGGATGACACGTGGTACCCTACCCCACCCTCCCGCCACCCCACGTGTCACTTACAGTACTCGTCCAGCTGATCGAACCCCACCAGCACTTCGCGCGGCTTGCTGCCGTCCGGCGGACCGAGGATGCCCGCGTAGTGGAGCTGGTCGATGATCCGTGCCGCCCGGCCGTAGCCGATCCGCAGGCGGCGCTGGAGCAGCGAGGTGGAGCCGCCCTGGTTCTGGATGCAGGCCTCGGCCGCCTCCCGGAAGAGCGCGTCCCGCTCGCCGGCTTCGTCGTCGCCGGGGCCGCCCTCGCCCTCGCTCTCCTGCGCCCGCATCACCTCGAGGATGTCGCTCTCCGCGGCGGGCGTCAGGAGCGCGGCGCGACGGGCCTCGCGGCGCGCCACGTACCAGTCCATCACCTTCTCGGTATCATCGGTGCTGATGTACGCCCCCTGGAGCCGCATGGGCTCGCTCTTCCCCGGCGGGAGGAACAGCATGTCGCCGTTGCCGAGCAGCGCCTCCGCGCCGTTCTGGTCGAGGATCGTGCGGCTGTCCACCTTGGATGCCACCCGGAACGCGATGCGGCTCGGGAAGTTCGCCTTGATGAGACCGGTGATCACGTTCACCGAGGGCCGCTGGGTTGCGAGGAGCAGGTGGATCCCGATCGCGCGGGCCTTCTGGGCCAGCATCGCTAGCGGCGTCTCCACCTCCGCCTGCACCGTCATCATGAGATCGGCCAGTTCGTCGATCACGATGACGATCATGGGGAGGATGCCCTCGGTGTAGTTCTCCTCCGCCGGCGGCTCGGGCGGCGTGTCCGGCGCCTCGGCGCTGATGGTCACCAGCGTCGGCTTGGGGCGCGACGGATTCCGGAGCGGTTTCCCCTCTTCCACCTTGCGGTTGAAGTCGGCCAGGTTGCGCGCGCCGTTGGCCTGGAGCAGCTCGTAGCGGCGGTTCATCTCGAACACCGACCACTTGAGCATCGACGCGGCGTCGTGATTGTTGGTGACGACCTTGTGCCGGAGATGGGGGAGCGCATTGTACATCGAGAGCTCCACCATCTTCGGGTCCACCATCAGCAGCCGCAGCTCGCGCGGCGGGTGGCGGTAGATCAGGCTGGTGATGATGGTGTTGATGGTGACCGACTTGCCGGTTCCGGTGGCACCCGCGATGAGGAGGTGCGGCATCTTGGCGAGGTCGGCCACGATCGGCTTGCCCTCGAGGTCGCGGCCCAGCGCGATCGGAAGGGCGGCCCGGCCTCGGGCCCGCTCCCACTCTGCCGACTCCAGCATCTCCCGAAGCGTCACCATGCGGGCCGTCGGGTTCGGCACTTCGACCCCTACGGCGCCCTTGCCGGGGATCGGGGCCACGCGGATGGAGGGCGCCCGCATGGACATCGCCAGGTCGTCGGCCAGGGCGACGATGCGACCAGCCTTCACCCCCGCGCCGGGCACCACCTCGAACTGGGTCACCACCGGTCCCGTGGTTCGCCCCGAGATCTGCCCCTCGACCTTGAACGTCCGAAGCGTCTCCAGCAGCGACTGGCCCAGCCGGTCCAGCTGCGCCTCGCCCGCGTCGATGTCCTCTCGCGCGGGGGCCGTGAGCAGGTCCACCGGCGGCGTATCGGACTCTTCGGCAGGCGCCCCCACCGCGGCCGGCTCGGGCTTCCGCTCCTTCTTCCGGGCCTTCGGGGATGGAGTTTCCGGCGGACCGGCGGACCGGCGGACCGGCGGAAGCATGCCGGAGGCGAGGTCGTCATCCTCTTCCTGCGCCGCGGGCTTCGATGCCCTCCGCTGCTTCTGCGTCGGCGGCAGAACCGCGTCCGCCGGTCCGTCGGTCCGCCGGTCCGCCGGTCCCGCCTCCAGCCGCTGCAGCGGATGCCACGCGAAGGTCACCAGCGTAAGCGCCGACAGCGCGAGGAAGCCGAGCAGCACAGCACCCGCCACGCCGATCTTGCCCGAGATCGTCTCCGCGAGAAAGCCCGGCACCAGCCCCACCATGCGCGCCGCGAAGCCCCGCTGGCCCACGTCCGCGTCGAGGTCCGCCGGGCTCACGTCCGTCAGCACGCCCACCACGTAGGGCACCAGGACGCTGAGCCCCACGATGAGGATCGCGCAACGCTTCATGTCCAGGCCGCCCAGCCGGTCGAACCCCGCGAGCGCGAGCCCGATCCCCAGCAGCGGGATGCCCAGCGCCCCGGCACCCAGCAGCTGCCAGAGCGCGTGGCCGATGTACCCGCCCACCGGCCCCGTGATCTTCACCGGCAGCAGGGTGAGACCGAGGAACAGCCCCGCGACCAGCGCGGTCAACGCCCCCATCCGGCGTCGCCGGCCGCCGTCGCCCGGGGAGAGCATCGGTGCGGTCGGCGCGGTCACACCGGCACCGCGGCGAGCGTGACCCGCCGGTCGTGGAAGGTGGGAAGCACGGGATAGGCGTCCAGTCGGGCCGCGTCCGCCACGTCGTCGGCAAAACCGAGCCGGATGAGCTCGCGTCCCGCACGGCTGCGGCGGAGGGGACGCTCCCATCGGTCGCCGTAGCGGCGCACCAGGTCCAGGCCGGCGAGCGCGGCGTCGTTGAGGCCGCGCCGTTTCACCGATCCGCCGAGCACCGCGGCGACGAGGCGGCCCGCGGCGTAGGCGTCGTCCAGCGAGAAGGCGTTGTCGCGGCCGGCACACACCGCCAGAACCGCCCCGTCCTGCTCCAGCGTCTCCCGCGCCCGCTCCGCCGCGAGGCTCAGGTTGCCGGCACAGGTGGGGTGAACCGCCGCCGCGCCCTGGCAGGCGAGCAGCGCCCTGGTGCCGTTGGTGGTGGTGACGATGAGGGTACGGCCGCGCACGGCGGACTCGCTCATTTCCAGGGGGCTGTTCCCCAGGTGGAAGCCGTCGATCCGCCGGCAGTCCTTCTCGCCCGCGAGACGCACGTCGTCGCTGGCGAGCGTCTGCGCCAGCTTGAGCGCCTCCTCGGTGGAGGCGACCGGCAGGATGGCCTTCGCCCCGTTGCTCAGCGCCGCGCACATCGAAGTGGTGGCCCGGAGGATGTCGATCACGAACACCGTCCGGCCCTGGACCTCAGCGAGCGTCAGGCCGGCCGGTGAGAACAGCACGTCGAGCTTCATGCCTCGGGGGGGCGCAGCAGGTGCGACTCCCGCTCCAGGAAGCGGGTGTCCACCTTCCCGGCGACGAAGTCCGGATGGCGGATCACCCGGGCGAGGAACGGAATGGTAGTGGTGATGCCTTCCAAGATGAAGCTGTCCAGCGCCTGCCCCATCCGGCTCAGCGCCTCCTCCCGGTCGTTCCCGTGGACGATGACCTTGGCGAGGAGCGAGTCGTAGTAGGGCGGGACCGCGTAGCCGGCGTACACGTGGGTGTCCACCCGCACCCCGGGCCCGCCCGGCGGGTGGTATGCCGTGATGATGCCCGGCGACGGCTGGAACCCGCGGTAGGGGTCCTCCGCGTTGATCCGGCACTCGATGGCGTGGCCGCGGAGCCGGCGCCCGTCGCCCTGGAAGCTGATGTGCTCGCCCGCGGCCACCCGGATCTGCTCCTTCACCAGATCGAAGCTGGTGACCATCTCGGTCACCGGATGCTCCACCTGGATCCGGGTGTTCATCTCCATGAAGTAGAAGCTGCCGTCGGTGTCGAGCAGAAACTCGAGCGTGCCCGCGCCGATGTAGCCGATGTTGGAGGCCAGCGCGACGGCGGCGCGGCCCATCCGGTCGCGCAGGTCGCCGGTGAGCGCTGGGCTCGGGCTCTCCTCGATCAGCTTCTGATGCCGTCGCTGCACCGAGCAGTCGCGCTCGCCCAGGTGCACCACCCGGCCGAAGCAGTCGCCGATCACCTGGATCTCGACGTGCCGCGGCTGCGTCAGGTACTTCTCCACGTACACCGAGCCGTCGCCGAAGGCGGCCAGCGCCTCGTTCTGCGCCAGCCCGAACGACTGGGCGAACTGCTCGGCGTCCTGCGCGATCCGCATCCCCTTCCCGCCGCCGCCCGCCGTGGCCTTGATGATCACCGGAAAGCCGAGGCTCTCCGCGAAGGCGAGCGCCTCGTCGGGGTCCTCGATCGTGCCGGGCGAGCCGGGCACCGTGGGGACGCTCGCCTCCTGCGCGAGGCGGCGCGCGGTCGCCTTGTCGCCCATCTGGCGGATCTGGTCGCCGGTGGGCCCGATGAAGGTGATGTTCGACGCCCGGCAGGTGTCGGCGAACTCCGCGTTCTCCGCCAGGAAACCGTATCCGGGGTGGATCGCGTCGGCGCCGGTGATCTCCGCGGCGGCGATGATGTTGGGGATCCGGAGATAGGAGTGCCGGCCGGAGGGCGGGCCGATGCACACGTCGTCGTCGGCGAAGCGCACGTGAAGCGACTCCCGGTCCGCCTCGCTGTATACCGCCACCGTCTGGATGCCAAGCTCACGGCACGCCCGAATCACCCGGAGGGCGATCTCGCCGCGATTGGCGATCAGGACCTTCTTGAACATCAGGGCGTCAGGTCGAGCGACCGCGCGCCCGCGTCCCCGGTGATCTCGGCGAACTTCCGGTCGGAGGCGGAGTCGACGCCCGACACCCGGAGCGCGAACTCGTTCGGGTTGGACGAGTAGAACAGCGCGCTCTCGTAGGAGATCATCCCGTCCTTGAACCACTTCATCAGCGACTGGTCGAACGACTGCATGCCGTAGGAGACCCCGCCCTCGGCGATCAGGTCGGGAATGTTGAGCGCCTTCTCGATGTCCCGCATGTTGTCGGCCACCGCCGCGCTGTTGATCAGCACCTCCGCGGCCGGCACCCGTCCCCGGCCGTCCGCGCGCGGCACCAGACGCAGCGAGACCACCGCCTGGAGCGCGGTGGCTAGCAGCATCCGGATCTCCTGGTGCTGGTACGGCGGATAGAAGGAGATGACCCGGTTGAGCGTCTGGGTGGCGTCGGTGGTGTGCAGGGTGGAGAAGACCAGGTGCCCGGTGTCGGCCGCCTTGAGGGCGGTGTCCAGGGTCTCCATGTCGCGGATCTCGCCGATCAGGATCACGTCCGGGTCCTGCCGGAGCACGTGCCGGAGCGCCGAGCCGAACGACAAGGTGTCGCTCCCCACCTCGCGCTGGGAGATGTTCGACTGCACGTCCCGGTGGAGGAACTCGATCGGATCCTCGATGGTGATGATGTTCACCCGCCGGTTCTGGTTCACGTGGTTGATCATCGAGGCGAGGGCGGTGGACTTGCCCGAGCCGGTGATGCCGGTGACCAGCACCAGTCCCCGCGGCTTGAGCGAGATCTCCTCCAGCACCACCGGCAGGTGCAGCTCGCGGACGGTCTTGACCTCGTAGGGGATCGCGCGGAAGGCGAAGGCGAGGGTGCCCCGCTGCTGGTAGATGTTGGTCCGGAACCGGCCCACCCCGGGCACGCCGATCGCGAAGTCCGCCTCCTTCTTCTCGGCGAACTCCTTCACCTGCCGTGGGGTCATGGTCTGCTCGGCGAGCGCCTTGAGGTCCTCGGGCTTGAGTGGCGGCATGTCCAGGCCGAGCAGCTCGCCGTTCACCCGCACCGTGGGCGGACGGCCCACCTTGAGCAGCAGGTCCGATGCGTTGCGCTGCACCATCTGGGCGATGGTGTTCTTGAAGTTGAAGGTCGAGGGCGCTGAAGCGCTCGCCGCGGTCGGCTCAGCCATTGGGATCCACCCGGAAGAGGACCTGACCGAACTCGACCGGCTGGGCGTCCTCCACGCTCACCTCGCGGATCACGCCGGCGATCTCGGCCTCGATCTCGTTCATGATCTTCATCGCTTCGATGATGCAGACCGTCTGCCCCGGAGTGACCCGGCTGCCCACCTTCACGTAGGGGTCGGCGCCCGGCTCCGGGGCCTTGTAGTACGTGCCCACCATGGGCGACTTGATCTCCTTGAGCGCCGGCGCTGCCGGCGGACGCGGCGCCTCCCGCGCCTCGCCCTCCGCCGGAGCGGCCATGGGGGCGGCGCTCGCCACCGCCGGCACCGGGACCGCCATGGCCTGCGGGTACGACGCCATGGCGGAGGTGCGGGTGATCACCACCCCGGTGCCGAACCAGCCCTTGATCTCGATCGAGCCGATCTCGGGCGACTCCCGCAGCAGCTGCGCGAGCCCCTTGACGTCCTTGAGCTCGATCGAGCGGATGCCGGGCACATTCTGGAGCAGCTCGGCGAGCTGCTTCATCTCCTGTGGTGTCATAGCCCCGTTCGCCTCGCGGCGCCGCGTCGAGCGGTCCGGATCACGTGAGCCTCCTCGAGTGGCCGGCGTCATTGGCTCCGTCGCGGCGCCGTGTGCGGCGCCTGGGATGATGTGAGCGTGAGAATCAGAGACATGCCCGGACTACACCAGCTCCACCAGCTCGGTGCGCCCGTCGGAGAGCAGCTCCGGTCCCTCGTCGCCGAGATACAGGTCGTCCTCCAGCCGGACGCCGCCCCATCCGGGAAAATAGACACCCGGCTCGACCGTGACCACCGCATGCGGGGGGACCGCCGCCTCAGAGGTGGCCGCGAGCCGCGGCGCCTCGTGCACTTCGAGCCCGAGGCCATGCCCCAGCGAATGGCCGAACGCTTCGCCGAATCCGCGGCCCGCGATGATCTCGCGCGCGAGCGCATCGCCCTCCCGGCCGGTCATGCCGGGCCGCAGGTGCGCCAGCGCCCGGCCCTGGGCGCAGCGCACCAGGTCGTACATCGTCCGCTGCCGCTCGTCGGCCCGCGCTCCCACGACTACCGTACGGGTGAGGTCGGCGCAGTAGCCGTCCACCTGGGCGCCGAAGTCGAGCAGCAGCCATTCGCCCCGCTGGACCGCGCGGGGGCTGGTCCGCGCGTGGGGCAGCGCGGAGCGGGGACCGGAGGCGACGATCGTGGGAAACGGGTGCCACTCGCTGCCGCGTCGCCGGAGCGCCGCTTCGAGCGTGGCGCCGATTTCGCGCTCGGTCTGGCCCACCCGCACCGTGGGGAGCACCTCGGCCAGGGCCTCCTGCGCCAGCTCCGCCGCGGCACGGATCGCGCCCACCTCCTCCGGTGACTTCGCCGCCCGGAGGCGCTCCACCAGGTCGCTCGTTGGAACCACCCGGCTCCGGGTGAGCCCCCCGATGCGCTCGGCATCCTTCACCGTCACCGACTGCGCCTCGATGCCGATGGAGCCCTGCGGGAGTCCCGAGAGCACCCGGGACAACCGGTTCCACAGGCTGGCCTGGTCCACCTCTACTCTCGCCGAGTCGCCGGCCTCGGCCGGTGCCTGCACCTCGTAGCGAAAGTCGGTCACCAGCACCGTGGACTCGGCGTGAACCAGCAGCAGCGCGGCGGAGCCGGTGAAGCCGGTCAGGTAGCGGATGTTCGGCAGGTGCGTGACCAGCAGCCCGTCCAGTCCTTCGGCCGCGAGCGCCGCCCGCAGAGCTGCCTGCCGCTCCTGCCGTCGGTCAGCCGCCACGGAGACGCCCCATCAGCGCCTGGAACGCGAGGAGATAGCTCTGGGCCCCGAAGCCGGCGACGAGACCGATCGCCAGGTCGGCTATGACCGAGTGCCGTCGCTCGGGCTCCCGGGCGAAGATGTTGGACAGGTGGACCTCGACGAACGGCATCCGCACGGCCAGGACGGCGTCGCGCAGCGCGAGACTGGAATGGGTGAGCGCCGCCGCGTTGATGAGCGCGCCGTCCACCCGCCCGCGCAGCCCCTGCACCGCGTCCACCAGCGCGCCCTCGTGGTTGGTCTGGAACCACTCCAGGTCCGCGCCCTGCGCCCGCGCCGCGTCGCGCACCAGGGCCTCGATCTCGGCGAGCGTGGTGCGACCGTAGACTTCCGGCTCCCGCTGCCCCAGCAGGTTGAGGTTGGGGCCGTTGAGCACCGCGATGAGCATTCAGCGCTTCAGGTTCTGAAGCCAGGCGTGGAACTGGTCGAGGTCGTCCTTTTTGGGGTCCGGGGCCCTGGTACCCCGCTGGGTGGGAGTGGCGCCGGGGGCGCCGAAGAAATCGTCGAATGAGACGCCGGTGCCCGCCCCGGGGGCCGGAACCGCGGGCGGCGTGCCCGGGGCTTCCTCCTCGCCGAACACCGAGCTCAGCGAGAGCGCGTCGGCGGCGGGACGGGTCGGCGC
>JBKPDQ010000192.1:0-25929 GCA_046728015.1 Actinomycetota bacterium | reverse complement strand
GCGCGTCCGCGCTGGCCCTAACGGCGGCCCCGAGCACTCAACCCTGCTGGCGACGCGCTGCGCGGCGCTTGAAGCGCTCGACTCGCCCGCCGGTATCGACCAGCTTCTGCTTGCCGGTGTAGAAGGGATGGCACTCCGAGCAGATCTCGACGTGAAGCTCGGGCTTCGTCGAACGCGTATAGAACTCGTTCCCGCACGAGCAGCGCACGTGGGCGAGTCCGTATTCAGGGTGGATCCCGGTCTTCATCGTCGTTCCAGTCTAGCGGCGCCCTGAGGGTTAGCCGGACGGGCGCAGGCCCTCGAGCAGCCGGCGGACAACCGTCGCCATCTCGGCTCGCGCGGCGGTTACGTCGTCGGCCCCGGCGACGTACAGGCCCGCCTCCGTAAGCGCCCCCAGCATCGTCTGGGCGAGCGGGCCCACGGGCTGCTCCGCGATCAACCCCGCATCCATGAGCGCCTGGAGGCTGACCTTGATCAGGCCCAGCCAGTAGCGCGCCTCGATCTCTCGCCAGGTCTGCCAGCCGAGGACCGAAGGCGCGTCGACCAACGCGATCCGTTGCACCTCGGGGTCCTGGCAGGCGTCGAGGAAGAGCTCCACGGCGGCGAGGTGCGCCTCCCAGGCATCCGGCTGCGAGAGCGCCTCGCCGGCGATCCGTTCGGCGAGCTCGGCCTCCATCTCTTCGAACACCGCCCGAAACAGATCGGCCTTGCCGTCGAAGTGGTGGTAGAGAGCGCCGCGGGTGACGCCGGCACTGCGCACGATCTCCTCGGTTCCGACCGCGGCGTAGCCGCGTTCTCCGAACAGCGCCCGGGCGGTCGCCAGCAGTTGCGCGCGCGTCGCCTCTCCTTGCGCTTCCTTGACATCCATACAACCTGTATGTTAGATACGTACAGTCTGTATGCCAACCGCCCGAATCGAGAGGACCCCCGATGACCACCACCACCTCCGCCCCGTCGACCGCCGCCCCGCGGCTCGAGCAGATGGAGAGCCTGTTCGATCGCTACGGCGACGCGTGGGCAAGTCGCGACGCCGCCGCCATCGCTCCCTTCCACGCCGAGGACGGCGTCTTTCACCTGCACGCCGCGGCGTCCGAGGTCCGCGGGCGCGACGCGATCGAGGCGGCGTTCGCCGGCTTCCTGGCCCAATTCCCCGACCTCACCTTCACCTCTCAGCAGGCCCTGATCGGGGAGTGGGGCTGGACCGTGCGCTGGACGATGAGCGGCACCCTCGCCCAGCCCCTCGAGATGGCGGGCGCCCGCGCCGAGCCGGGCGGGCGAATCGAGATCGACGCCGTCGACGTCATCACGGTCACCGACGGCCTGTTGACCGCCAAGCACACCTACGTCGACTGGGCGGCCGGGCTGCAGCAGCTGGGGCTGGCATGAGCGGCGCGGCCACAACCGACGGCGTCGCCGCAGCCGAGGCGGGACGCACGACCGAGGAGTGGGTGCGCTCGTTCATCGAGGGTTGGCGAGCGCCCACCGACGCGGACTCCTTCGCGGACCACTTCGACGGTCTGGTCGCCGAGGACGTCCGGATGATCCAGCCGCAGGTCCCGACCACCATCGGCCGGCATGCGTTTCGCGAGCAGTTCGCGCGGCCGATCTTCGAGCTGATCCCGGACCTGCACGCCACGGTCCACCGCTGGGCTACCAACGGCGACACGGCGCTGATCGAGTTCACGCTTTCCGGAACGCTCGGCGGGCGGCCCGTGAACTGGGACTGCGTCGATCGGGTGACGCTGCGAGGCGGACTTGCGACCGAGCGCCGCGCGTACTTTGACCCGACGCCCCTGCTGGCCGCCGTCGCGACGAGGCCGCGCATCTGGCCGCGATTTGCCCGCCTTCAAGCCCGGCAGCTTCGGCGGCGGCTTGGGCTCGGAGGGGGATCATGACCCCGGCCAACGGCTCGTTCGCAGAGCTTCCGCAGGGCCCGATCCGATATCGCGAGGCGGGCTCCGGCCAGCCGATTGTCTTCGTCCACGGCTACCTGGTCGACGGACGACTCTGGGAGGGCACCGCCGTGGCCCTCGCCGACCGGTTTCGGTGCATCTCAGGAGACTGGCCGATGGGGTCGCACCCGCGGGCGATGAATCCCGACGCCGACCTCTCCCCGCCCGGCCTGGCGCGGATCATCGCCGACTTCCTCGCGGAGCTCGACCTCGAGGACGTGACCATCGTCGGCAACGACAGCGGCGGAGCCATCTCGCAGGTGCTCGCCACGCGGCATCCCGAGCGGATTGCCCGGCTCGTGCTCACCAACTGCGACACCTACGAGCACTTCCCGCCGTTCCCGTTCAACCTCATGGTCCCGCTGGCCCGGGTCCCCGGAGCAATGACCGCGCTCGGGCTGCCGTTTCGCATCGGGGCGTTGCGGAGAGCGGCGTTCGCTCCCTTCGCCAAGCGGAAGATCCCGGACGAGCTGTCTGCGTCGTGGATGGCTCCCAGCGCGACGGATGCCGGCGTCGCGCGGGACCTCCGCAAGGTCACGGCCGGACTCCACAAGCGGTACACGATCGAAGCCGCCGAACGCCTCAGCAAGTCAGACCTGGACGTCTTGTTCGCCTGGGCCCCCGAGGACCGCCTCTTCAAGCTGTCGGATGCCGAACGGCTCGCGTCCGTGATCCCGAACGCGCGCATCGAGACGATCGCCGACGCGAAGACGTTCGTGCCGTTCGATCAGCCGCAGCGGGTCGCCGACGCGATCGCCAGCTTCGCGCGCTGATCAGCCTCCGGTTTGCCGGCCCGCAACGCGGGTAGGTCAGCCGACGGACACAACTCAGGGACCAGGAGGAGGATCGATGCAAGGCAAGGGACGAATGCCGTCACCGGCGACTGCAATCGCGCTGGTGGCGCTGTTCGCGGCGCTCGGTGGCACGGCGGTGGCTCTCGACGGGCGCAACTCTGTGCGCTCCGACGACATCAAGAACGGCCAGGTGCGGAAGCCCGACATCCGCAAGCGGGCTGTGGACGCCAGCCGTACGGACTTGACAAAGGTGAAGGCCAAGGCGGGTGAGGCGACGACGACCTCGAACAGTCCCGTGGCGCTCGGTGGACCGCAGGTGAAGGTCAAAGTTCCCAAGGGTGCGTTGGTAGCTGTCTTCGCCCAAGTCGAGGGACGGGTCACCGGCGGTGGCGCAAACGAGGCCCGCGTTTCCCTGCACGAGGCCGAATTCATGCCCGCTGCCGATCAGCTGATGTCGTTCGGCGCCGCCGCCTTCGAGACGCGTCGGACAGCGCCCGGCTTGGCGCCGCCCGACGGCGTTATCGCGCGTGGACGCGGCGGCTGGATCGTGCTGGCCCCGCCCCCGGGCAAGAACGTCTTCTCGCTTCGCTACGAGGCGACGGGCGGGACGGGGATCTTCAAGGACCGCAAGCTCTGGGTGACGGTGCTGGGCTAGCTAGTCTCGTCGACCTGTCACGCCCCGCTGGGGAGTCGCGAGCTCTCCGTCAGATAGCGAAGCTGGCTTACGCGACTCGACGCGGACCTCGCCTGTGGCGTCGGTCCGGTCGGCCATCAGGTCTCTTGGTACAGAGGGCCGTCGCCGCCCTCGGGCATCGTCAGCCGGCCGCCCTTCGCGTTGATCGCCCCGCACTGGACGCAGTTGGACGGCGTGACGTGAACGTCCACCTCGGCCGCGCCGCTTTCCAGCTGGTCCTCCGGGATCTCGTAGACCTGGGCCGGGCACAGGCTCACCCAGGTCTGCGCCAGCTCCCTGGGGACGTGCTCCTGCACGCGAACGTGATTTGGCGCGTCGTCGCGCGTGGCGTTGCCCGACAGGAAGACGGAGTCGAGCTTGTTGAAGGTCAGCTCATTGTCGGGCTCGGGATACCGCGAGGCCGCCCCGTCGGGGCTCATCGCGATCTCGGTGTCGGCCTCGTGCTCCCACTTGCCGCCGGGGAAGGCGCCCTGGGTGATGGTCATCGCGCTCGCCACCGCCCCACCGACGAAGAAGCCCTTCGAGAACGGCTGGCGCATGTTGCGGGAGCGGAACAGGTCGCGGCCGATCTCCGACTCGTGCACGCGGTCGTGGTAGCTCGAGAAGTCGACGTCGTCGCGCTTGAGCGCCTCCACGATCGCCTCGGCGGCGTACATGCCGGCGTACATCCCGTAGTGGATGCCCTTGAGCTCCGGGACGTTCACCATGCTCGCCGCGTCGCCGGCGATCACCATGCCCGGCACCGCGAGGCTGCGGGGCATCGACCAGTAGCCGCCCGACGGGATCGTCTTCGCGCCCCAGGCCACCCGCTTGCCGCCCTCCAGCAGCTTGCGCACGAACGGGTGCGTCTTCAGCTCCTGCAGCAGGTCGTGGCACGAGAGCGTCGCGTCGGTGTAGTCGAGACCGATGACCATCCCGATGCAGAGCTTGTCCTCGCCCATCGGGTAGATGAAGCTGCCGCCGAACTCGTGCCACTTCGCGCCCTTGCGCAGCGGCCAGCCCATCGTGTGGATCACGCGGTCGAGCGGCTCCACGACCTCCCAGACCTCCTTGACGCCGAGCTCCCAGCGCACGGGGAGCGAGCCAGAGAGGTCGTAGTAGTCGATCGCCGCCTGGGTCAGGTGGCCGAGCGTGCCCTCGGCCAGCACGGTCGCGTTCGCGACCACGTCGGAGCCGGGCTCGAAGTTCGCCAGCGGCTCGCCGTCCTTGCCCCGGCCGCGATCGCCGGAGCGGATCCCGCGCACGATGCGGTTGGAGACCAGCAGCTTGTCGGCGACGGTCTCGGTGAGGATGTAGGCGCCCGCTTCCTCGGCCTTCTCGGCCAGGAAGCGCGAGAGCTTTGAGACCGAGACCACGAAGTTGCCGTGGTTGCGGAAGTTGGGCGGCATCGGCACCAGCGGCAGCGCCAGCTTCTTGGTCAGCAGGTAGACCGCGTCCTTGGTCACCTCCTGGAAGGCGAACGGCCAGTCGTCCGGCTCGAGGTCCGGGAACAGCTCCCGCATCGCCCCAGGCCGCAGGTTCGCGCCGGAGAGCCCGTGCGCGCCGCAGACCTTGCCCTTCTCGATCACGGCGACCGGTACCTCGCCCAGGCGCTCTGTCAGCTTGGGCTCGTCCTTCAGCAGCTGCAGGAGGCGATTGGCGCAGGCGAGCCCGGCCGGTCCGCCGCCGACGATCGCCACGCCGACTTCGATCCGCTCCTCTTCGGGATCGGTCGGCTCGGCGATGAACTCCGCCTCGTCTACCGGCGGCGGAAACTCCTTCGGGACGACGGGCATCGGGAGCTCCTCCGGGCGGCTAGCCGCCCCTTGGCGCGGTTGACTTCACGCCGCGTGCACCCCGGGGGTGCGCATGGCCGAGCAGATCAAGGACGCATGGCGCGACGTTTGCTTGCAGCAAACGAGCGCCCGAGGACGAAGAGATGCGATGGCCAGGCGCGCCATCCGGGTGTGCGACGCGTGGAGTCACCCGCGCCTAGCCTTCACCGCCTCGGTCAGCTTCGGCAGGATCTTGTGCAGGTCGCCGACGATCCCGAGGTCCGCGAACTCGAAGATCGGCGCGTTCGGGTCCTTGTTGATCGCGAGGATGTTCTCGGAGCTCTGCATCCCCACCTTGTGCTGGATCGCGCCCGAGATTCCGGCGGCGAGATAGAGCTTCGGCGCCACGGTCTTTCCGGTCTGCCCGATCTGGGCCGCGTACGGGTACCAGCCGGCGTCGACGACCGCCCGCGTCGCGGCGACCGCGCCCCCGAGCGACTCCGCGAGCTCCTCGGCGAGCTTGAAGTTCGCCGCCTCGCCGAGGCCGCGACCGCCTCCGACGAGGATGTCGGCGTCCTCGATGTTGACGTCCTCGCCGCGCTGCTCCCCGCGCTGGCGCATCTTCGCCTTCGTTGACCAGTCCGAGAGCTCGACCTCGACGTCGACGACCTCGGCCGTCCCACCCCCGCTCTCGGTTGCGTCGAAGGCGTTCAGGCGCCCGATGATGATCCCCGGCTGGTCGACGTAACCCACGTCGACGACAGCCGAGTCCTGAAGCACCGGCCGCTCGGCAATCAGCTTCCCATCGGCCACCTTGACCGCGGTCACCTCCATCGTCACGCCGGCGTTGAGGCGCGCGGTCAGGCCGGCGCCGATCTCGAAGCCGAGCAGACCGCCGCCGAACAAGGCGTAGTCAAAGCCCTCGTCGCCGATGACCTTGGCCATCACGTCGACGATCGGTTGCGCGAGGCCTTCGGGCGCGGACCCGGCCCGGAACACGCGCTTGGCGCCGTAGGAACCGAGGCTCGCCGCGGCATCGTCCGAGACCTCGCCCACGACCACCGCTGCGGCCTCGGAGCCGAGCTGGTCGGCGAGCTTCGCGGCCTCGGAGATCGCGCCAAGGGAGTTCTTGTTGAAGTTGCCCTCGTCGTCGTGAAGGGCATAGACCAGGACGCCAGCCATCAGATCAGCTTCCTCTCATCCAGCCAGGCGACGATCTTTTCGACCGTCTCGTTGGTGTCCTCGTCCTCGATGATCTCGCCGGGCTCCTTCTGCGGCGGCGGATTGATCTCCAGCACCTGCGTCTTGGAGCCCTGCTCGCCGACCTGGCCGGCCTCGATGCCCAGGTCGCCGATCGCCTTCGTGTCGAGAGGCTTCTTCTTCGCGCCCATGATCGCCTTGAGCGAGGGATAGCGCGGCTCGTTGATCGCGTCGCCGACGGAGATCACGGCGGGCAGCTCAATCTCCACGGTGTCGTAGCCGTACTCGGCCTGGCGCTCGCAGATCAGCTTGCCGTCTTCGACCTCGATCTTGATGACCTGCGTCAGCGACGGCATCTTCAGGTGGTCGGCCACGACCGCCCCAATCGTGTAGCACTCGCCGTCGTCCGACTGCTGGCCGAGGAGCACCAGGTCCGGACTCTCGGTCTCGAGCGCTCTTGCCAGCGCGTAGCCGGTGGCGCAGACGTCGGAGCCCTCGAGCGCGGTATCGGTGAGGTGCAGGGAGCGGTCGGCGCCCAGCGCCACCGCCTTGTGCAGCGCGCGCACGGCGGACTCGGGACCCATCGTGACGGCCACGATCTCGTCGACATCGGCGTTCCCGCCCTCGCGAATCTGCATCGCGGCCTCGATGCCGTGTGTGTCGAACGGGTTGAGGTTCTTCTCGCCGCTGCGATCGAGCCGCTTGGTGTTCGGATCGATCCGCTTGGTGACTGCGGCGTCCGGAACCTCCTTGACCAGACAGCAAATCTTCAACTCACGCTCTCCTTAGGGTGGTGGAGCGCCCCGCCAGGGGCCGGGGGCGGCGGTGATCTTAGCGAGCCGGGTGCCCGATTGACTCGTCAGTCAAGCACGTTTCCGGCCCACTTCGCGGGCCTGCCGCAGCCCGGGGCCGTGCCTCCGAACGGTGGCGTGCTCGCCCGGTCAGGTCCGCGCGGCGACCGCGCCGCGAACGAACTCGACGATCTCGTCGGTGGAGGCGCCGGGCGTGAAGACCTCGGCGATTCCGAGCTTCTTGAGCTCCGGGACGTCGTCGGCGGGGATCGTGCCGCCGACCGTGACCACGACGTCGTCGGCGCCCTGCTCGCGCAGCATCTCCACCACACGGGGCACCAGCGTCATGTGGGCGCCCGAAAGGATCGATAGGCCGACGGCGTCGGCGTCCTCCTGGACCACGGTCGCAGCGATCTGCTCGGGCGTCTGATGAAGGCCGGTGTAGATCACCTCCATGCCCGCGTCGCGCAGTGCCCGGGCGATGATCTTCGCCCCGCGGTCGTGTCCGTCCAAGCCCGGCTTTGCGACGACCACCCGGATCGTTCGCGTCTTGGAGGCCTCCTCGGACTGCTCGCTCATTACACAACCACCGTCACGTGCCTGTTTCCGGGGCAAATGCCCCTCAGTGGAATACCGGAGCGTAGTGCAGCGGTTCGCCGACGCGCTAGGAACCGAAGCCGGTGAGCGCTCCGATCAGCGCGATCACCACGACCAGCACCGTGATCGCGATCAGCAGGCCGCTGAGAGACAGGAACGCGGGCAGCATGCCCTGCCTGGTGTCGTCGATCGGGTGGATGTGCTGTGTGTCGACGACAACCGGCGTGTCGCCTTCGTCGGCGAGCCGCTCCTCGGCGGCGCGGATGCTGGCGGCCTCCTCGGCCTGCTCGCGCGTGGGGTGATTGGACACCGCAACGCCCTCGTCCTCGCGGACTACATCCCACCCGTCGACCTCGTTGGGCATCACCTTGAGTGCCATGTCGAGCGAATACCCAGCCGATGAGGTAGCGAAAACCCAGCTGGGCGCCGACGATTGATGAGTTCTGGGGGCTATAGCCCCTCGAGTCATCATTCGTCGCTCAGAGCGCTAGGCCGGCGGCGCGGCAGCGCCTCCTCGCGGTCCCGGGCGATCGCGTAGGCGACCGCTCTGCCGTTGCGGAACCGATGCGCCCACACGTGCGTCTCGTCGATCGGGGCGTCGCTCGCCGCCAGCAGGGCCCGCAACCGCTCCTCGTGCGGGCCTACCGCCTCAGAACTGAGGTTGCTCGGTATACGTCCCGAAGACTTCCTGCATCGCTGCCACCATCTCGCCCTCGGAGGCGCGGGCGCGGGAGGCGGCGAGGATCGGCTCCATCAGGTTGCGGTCGGATGCCGCCGCGGCCTTGAGCTCCGCCAGAGCGCTTTCGACCGTGGCCGAGTCGCGCCTTGCCTTCGTGGCCTCCAGGCGCGCCGCCTGCTTTCGCTCCAGCTCGGGGTCGATGCGCAGGATCGCAATCTCTTCCCCCTCTGCGTGCCGGTACTCGTTGACGCCAACCACGATCCGGTGCCCGGAGTCGACCTCCTGCTGGTAGCGGAAGGCGGCGTCGGCGATCTCGCGCTGCGGGAAGCCGCGCTTGACCGCGTCGACCATCCCGCCCAGCTGGTCGATGCGTGAGAAGTACTCGTACGCGGCGGCCTCCATCTCGTCGGTGAGCCGCTCGACGAAGTAGGAGCCGCCGAGCGGGTCCACGGTGTTGGTGACGCCGGACTCGTGTGCGATCACCTGCTGGGTGCGCAACGCGATCCGGACCGCCTCCTCGGTCGGCAGCGCCAGCGCCTCGTCGTAGGAGTTGGTGTGCAGCGACTGCGTGCCGCCCAGCACGCCGGCCAGGGCCTCGATCGTCGTCCGGATGATGTTGTTGAGCGGCTGCTGGGCCGTGAGCGACACCCCGGCGGTCTGCGTGTGGAAGCGCATCCGATGCGACTCCGGGCGCTTGGCGCCGTAGGTGTCGCGCATCTCGCGCGCCCAGATGCGCCGCGCGGCTCGGTACTTGGCGATCTCCTCGAAGAAGTCGATGTGGGCGTTGAAGAAGAACGACAACCGCGGCGCGAACTCGTCCACGTCGAGACCCCGCTCGATCGTCGCCTCGACGTAGGTGAAGCCGTCCTTGAGCGTGAACGCAAGCTCCTGCTGGGCGGTGGAGCCCGCCTCGCGGATGTGGTACCCGGAGATCGAGATCGGGTGCCAGCGAGGCATCCGGTCCGTGCACCACTCGATCATGTCGGTGACCAGGCGCATCGCCGGGTCGATCGGGAAGCACCACTCCTTCTGGGCGATGTACTCCTTGAGGATGTCGGTCTGAATCGTTCCGCCGAGGCGCTCGGGCGGGATTCCCTTCTCCTCCGCGGCCACGACATAGAAACCGAGCAGAATCGCCGCGGGAGCGTTGATCGTCATCGAGACCGTGACCTCGTCGAGCGGGATGCCGGCGAACAGGGTCTCCATGTCGTCGACGGTGTCGATGGCCACCCCCTCGACGCCAACCTCGCCGAGGCTGCGGGAGTGATCGGAGTCGAGGCCCATCAGCGTCGGCATGTCGAACGCTGTCGAGAGCCCGTGCTGTCCGTGGTCGAGCAGGTAGAGGAAGCGCTCGTTGGTTTCCTCGGCGGTGCCGAAGCCGGCGAACTGGCGCATGGTCCAGAGGCGGCCGCGATACATCGATGGGTAGACGCCACGCGTGAAGGGGTGTTCGCCCGGATAGCCGAGGTCTCGCTCGGCATCCCACTCGGCGAGGTCCTCGTCGGTGTACAGCGGCGCGACCGCGTGCCCTGAGATCGTCTCGAACAGCGCCTCGCGCTCGGGCTGGGAGGCATAGACCTCGTCACGCCACTGGTGCGCCCTGCGCCTCGCCTCCGGCTCGATGGCCATGGGGACAGTGTAGGTCCGCGCCTGGCGCCTTATGCACCGACGTGGCTGCAGAAAGCGCCAGGACGGCGGCCCGTCGTCGCCGAGCCCAGCCCCGATGAGATCGGCGGGCGCGCGTTCGCCCAGGGGCGCTCGGCCTCGATCTGGGCGGCGAGTGAGATCAGCGTCGCCTCGTCGTTCGGCCGCCCGATGAGCTGGACCGCGAGCGGCAGGCCGGTGTCTGTGAAGCCAGCCGGTATCGAGGCAGCCGGTTGCCCGGTGTGGTTCCAGATCGGCGTGAAGCAATACGTGCGGCTCATGCCGAGCTCCGTGCGCAGCGCACCGGCTCGAGCCCAGCGGCCGACTTCGATTGGGGGCTCGCCGACGGTCGGCGTGATCAGTACGTCCGCCCTGTCGAAGATGCGGTTGATGCGCTCGGCGTCGCGTTCAGCGAGGCGGCGAGCGCGGCGTGCGAATCGTGCCGGATAGACGGCCCCGAGGCGCCCGAATCCGCGCGTACGGGACTCGAGTCGCTCTGGGTGCGGGACCCCGGCCACGTCATCGTGGATCCCACGCGAGTACCGGGTGATGACCCGGTTGCCGCTCGCGCCGTAGCGCGGGTGCTCGTCACGAACGTCATGCCCCAAGGACGCCAGCAGCTCCGCCGTCTCGGCGAGCCCGCCCTTGACCTCGTCAGTGACGATCGGCGGGGCGGCGGCCCTTAGCGGCTTGTCCGAGATCGCGATGCGCAGCCGTCCGGGCGAACTGGCCGCCGCCTCCTGATACGGACGATCCGGCGGCGGAGGCGCCCCGCGCTCGCCGCCCCGAAGCAGAGTCTGGTCCAGGTACAAGGCCGTGTCGCGTACCGTGCGAGTCAGGCACCCGTTGACCGACATCCCGTACCAGTGGCCCACGGGCTCGAACGGAAGCCTTCCGACCTGAGGCTTGAGACCGAAAAGACCACAGAACGCCGCTGGGATCCTGATCGAACCCGCCCCGTCCGACGCGGACGCGGCGCCCACCAAGCCGGCCGCGACCGCCGTGCCGCTTCCGCCGCTGGAGCCACCCGAGGTCCGGTCGGTGCTCCAGGGGTTCCGCGTGATTCCCCAGGTCTTCGACTCCGTGAAACCACAGATCGCGAGCTCCGGAAGGTTGGTCTTGCCGAGGATCACAGCGCCTGCCGCACGCAGTCTTCGCACCAGCTCCGAATCTGCCGCCGCCGGCTCGTCGTAGGCGCCAGTTCCAAAGGTTGTCACTTCGCCCTCGAGGTCCTCGACATCCTTGACGGCGATCGGCACGCCGAGCAACGGCGCCTCCTTGCCAGCGGCGACTCGCCGGTCGGCCGCGTCGGCGTCGGCCAGGGCCCGCTGATCCAGCACCTTGCGGAAAGCGTTCAGCTGCGGATCGATGCGCTCGATCCGGTCCAGGTAGAGCTCGACCAGCTCGCGGGAGGACACCTCGCGCGAGCGGATCAGCTCCGTCTGTCGGGCGATGCCCGCAAACGCAAGCTCGACGCCGTCCATCGCGCCAGCCTAGTCTCCGGGCTCAGCGACCCGGACGCAGACGGGGCCCGCGGCGCCGACGCCGAGCGGCCAGCGCGGTTCCCAGGCCCCCCACCGCTGCCGCGGTCACCGTCGCACCGGCAATCGCGAGGCGGCGCCCGAGCTTCTCGAAGCGCATAACGCGCCATCCCTCCTCGGCGGCGATGCGCGCCAGCTCGGGATCGGGATTGACCGCCACGGGGATGCCGACGGCGCGCAGCATGGGCAGATCGGAGACCGAGTCGGAATACGCCCACGACGCCTCGAGGTGGATGTCGTGCTCGGACGCGAAGCGCCGCACCGCCTCGACCTTGCCCTCGCCGTATATGAACGGCCCGTCGAGGTTGCCCGTCAGGATTCCGTCCGCGTCCACCTCGTACGAGGTGCCGATGCCCCCGGCCATCCCGAGCACCCGCGCCAGCAGCGTCACCAGCTCGTTGCCGGCCGCGCTGACGATGAACGTCGGTCGTCCTGCGTCGATGTGCGCGTTGACCTCGTCGAGCATGTCCGGGTAGATCCGCGGGAGGATCCCGGCGAGCAGGTCCGGCACCATGCGGGCGATCTCGCGCTCGGGCACGCCGGCGAGCAGGTCCCTCACCTCGGCCAGCAGGGCCTGCGCACGCTCGTCAGTGGTGCCCCGCAGCCGGTATCGCAGGTGGTCGGTGGCCCACGCCAACAGCTGGCGGCGACTGACCATCCCCGTGCGGTAGGCGGCGCGCCCGAAGTGCATGCCGCTCGAGCCCGCCATCAGCGTCTTGTCCAGGTCGAAGAACGCGGCCGCGCGCCGATCAGCAGCCGCGCTGGGAAAGTCGGCGGGGCTAGCCGCCATTCACCTCCAGAACGATCGCGTCGCCCTGCCCGCCGCCGGAGCAGATGGCGGCACAGCCAACGCCGCCGCCGCGACGCCGCAGCTCGTGGATCAAGGCGCCGACGATGCGCGCTCCCGAGGCCCCGATCGGGTGCCCGAGAGCGATCGCGCCGCCGTTGACGTTCACCTTGTCCTCGTCGATCCCGAGCATCCTCGCGGAGTTCAGCGCCACCGACGCGAAGGCCTCGTTGATCTCCCACAGGTCGACCTCGTCCGAGGCCTTGCCGATCTTGTCGAGCGCCTGCTTCGCCGCCCTCGCCGGGGTCTTCGCGAGGTAGGAGAAGTCGTCGGCGACGGTCCCATACGACAGTACCCTCGCGAGCGGCGTGCGGCCGTTCGCCTCCGCCCACTCGTCCGACGAGACGACCACTGCCGCGGCGCCATCGTTGACGCCCGGAGAGTTGCCCGCGGTGTGGTTTGCGTCATCCCCGCCGACGGCCGGCAGCTTCGCCAGCGCCTCGACCGTGCTGTCGGGCCGGATCGCCTCGTCGGTCTCGACCTCGACCTCCTGCTTGCGCTGCTTCACGGTGACCGTGACGATCTCCTCGGCAAGCCGCCCCTCGTCGGTGGCCTTCGCCGCGAGCTGGTGGGAGCGAGCGGCCCAGCGGTCCATGTCGGGGCGCGTGATCTCGAGCTCGTTGGCGACCTCGCTTGCCTCGTTGATCATCTGCTTGCCGGTGAAGGGATTGGTGAGCCCGTCGTGCGTCATCGCGTCGATCGCCTCGACATCGCCCATCCGGAAGCCAAACCGGGCGCCGGGCAGTAGGTACGGCGCGTTCGACATCGACTCCATCCCACCCGTGACGCCGATCTCGAGGTCGCCGGCGCGGATCGCCTGGTCGGCCAACCCGATCGTGCGCATCCCTGAAGCGCAAACCTTGTTCACGGTCTCCGAAGGGACCTCGCGCGGGATCTCGGCCTTGATCTGCGCCTGGCGAGAAGGAATCTGGCCCTGGCCGGCTTGAAGGACCTGGCCGTAGATCACCCCCTGCACCTGGCCGGGATCGACCTCCGAGCGCTCAAGCGCGGCGCTGATTGCCTTGGCGCCGAGGTCGGTGGCATCGACTGGGGCAAGTGCGCCGCCCATCTTGCCGAACGGCGTCCGGGCGGTGCCGAGAATGACTGTCTGGGGCATCGAGACCTTTCGTTCCGGGGACAGGGACGGCGGTTGACGAACGAAGCGAATGCTAGATCAGGGCCTCAGTACACTCGCCCGCCGTGCGAGTCGAAGTCGTTTCGGGGGCTCCGACAGAGGTCGACGCAGGCCTCGTTGCGATCGCGCTCTGCGACGGCGAGGAGCTGCCGCCCGAGCTTGCTGGAGCGCCCGGGGCCGCTGATGTCAAGACCGCCTTTCGCAAGACCGCGACGCTGTTCCCGGAGCGGCCGCGGCGAGTTCTCGTGGTTGGCCTCGGCAAGCGCGAGGATGTGGACGCTGAGCGCCTTCGAGTGGCGGGCGCCCTCGCGGCCAAGGAGGCAGGAGCCCACTCGGCGACCTCGCTCGCTTGGTCGGTGCCTGAGATCGAGGACGGGGCGTCCGCGGCGAGCGCGGCCCTCCTCGAGGGGGCGATGCTCGCCGCGCACCGGTTCGATCGTTTTCGCAGCCGCGATCCGGAGGAGCCCACCCCGCCGGAACTCGAGCGCCTGCTCCTGCTCGGCGCCGACGGCGACGAGGAGGCGACCGAGCGCGAGGTTCGGGTAGCGCGGATCGCCACGGAGGCAGCCAATCGAGCGCGTGAGCTCCAAACGCTGCCCGCCAACATCGTCAACCCCGTCTACCTCGCGGCCCGCGCGGACGAGATCGCTGCGGCCCACGACACGGTGACGGCCGCCACGCTGGGCCCCGCTGAGATCGAGGACCTTGGAATGGGCGGGATCATGGCCGTGTCGGCGGGTTCGGCCCAGGAACCGCGGCTGATCGTGCTGCGCTACGCCCGAGCGGGCGAGGACACCGAGACCCTCGGCGTCGTCGGCAAGGGGGTGACGTTCGATTCCGGCGGGATCTCGATCAAGCCCTCGCGAGGCATGGACGAGATGAAGATGGACATGTCGGGCGGCGCCGCGGTGCTCGAGGCGCTCGGCGCGATCGCCGAGCTCGAGCTGCCCTTGAACGTCGTGGCGGTTGTGCCCGCAGTGGAGAACATGCCGTCGGGGACCGCCACGCGTCCGGGCGACGTCATCACTCAGCTCAATGGCAAGACGGTGGAGGTCATCGACACCGACGCCGAGGGCCGCTTGATCCTCGCGGACGCGCTCACCTATTGCGTTCGCGATCTGGTCGCCGATCGGGTCGTGGACCTGGCGACCCTGACCGGCTCGGTCGTGGTCGCGCTGGGTTCGACCTATGCGGGGCTGATCTCAAACGACGACGCCTGGGCCGAGCGCGCCTACGCGGCTGCCGAGCGAACCGGCGAGCTTGCGTGGCGGTTGCCGCTTCATCCCGAATACAAGGAGATGACCACGGGAACGGTGGCGGATCTAGCCAACGTCTCGCCGAAGCGCAAGGCGGGAACGATCTACGCCGGGTCGTTCCTGGAGGAGTTCGTCGACTCCAAGCCCTGGGTGCACCTCGACATCGCCGGCACGGCCTGGGACGTCGGACGCGAATACGTGGGCAAGGGCGCCTCCGGCTATGGGGTGCGCCTGCTGATCGCGCTCGCGCGCGATCTGAGCGCTTCAGGCTCGTAGGGCGGCCCCGCCGCCCGGACGCGTGACGCGCGCTAGCCCAGGATCAGGCAGGTGCCGGTGCCGTGCGCCAGCAGCTTCCCGGTCTCTGCGGCGACGAGGCGGCCCGCGGTGGTCGCCTGCCGGCGGCCGCGGTGAACGACGTTGGCCTCCGCGCGCACGACGCCGGTGTCGCGCCCGATCGGGCGCACGAACTTGGTCTCGAGAGTGAGGGTCGTGTAGCCGACTCCCGCCGGCAGGGTGGTGTGGACCGCGCACCCCATCGCCGAGTCCAGGAGCGTCGCGGCGTAGCCCCCGTGGACGACACCGATCGGGTTGAAGTGCTCCTCGCCCGGAAGGCCCTCGAACGTCGCCTCGCCATCGCCGATGTCCACCACGGCCATGCGCAGGGTCACCGCGATCGGAGGCGGCGGGATCTTGCCGTCGAGGATCGCGAGCATGTACTCGATCCCGGAGAGCTCAGACCCCGCGGCGGCGGCCGACACGGGGTCCTGCCAGGTCAGGGTCCGGGTGCGAGTGGTCTCAGGAGATCGCCCGGCAAAGTCGAGCGCCGAGTCGATCGCGGCTGCCGCGCTCACGAACGAGCCGCGGTGTCACCCGCCCGGCGCGCGGTTGCCGATTTCCGCACCGCGGTGTGATCGGCCGGATAGAGCAGGTCGTCGAGGATCTCCTCGTCGGAGACCCGGATCGAGCGAGCGATCTGCTGCGGGTCGAGGTCGACGTAGCGGGTTTCGGCTAGCAGAGCGGGTGCGATCAGGGAGATGGCTCGCATTGGAGGCTCCTTTAGTTGCATAACGCAACTCACAGTAGCAAGGGCAAGTTGCATGAAGCAACTAAGTGTGCGAAGATCACATTTCGATGCTCAGGCGCGACTACCCGGACCAGGATTGCTCGGCGGCCTACACGCTCGAGTTCGTGGGCGAGCGGTGGACGCTGCTCGTGATTCGCGACATCTTCGCCGGCTTCAGGCGCTTCGATCAGATCCAGGAGGATCTCGGCATCGCGCGCAACGTGCTCACAGCGCGCCTGCAGCGCCTGGTCGACGAGGGCATCCTCGAGCGCCGCCCCTACTCCGAGAGCCCGCCCCGCTTCGAGTACTTCCTGACCGAGAAGGGAATCGACCTCTGGCAGGTGCTGGTGACGATGATGCGGTGGGGCGACCGCCACGGGGATTGGCCGGACGGCCCGCCGCTCGTGATCCGGCACAAGGGCTGCGGCGGCCAGATGGACGACCACTTCAGCTGCGAGCGCTGCGGCGAGCGTCTCGGTGCGCGTGACGCCTACGCCGAGCCGGGGCCCGGTGCGACCGAGCGAGTTCGCGAGCGGTACCTCGAGCTGCGCCGCGAGCCTCAGCGGGCCTGAGTCTCCACAGCCCGTTTGTGAGAATCCACGCCGGTCGTGGATTTCGAGCTCACAGACGAGCAGCGCCTGCTGCGCGACACCGTGCGCGACTTCGCGCGCTCCGAGGTCGCGCCCGTCGCCGAGGAGCTCGACCGGACCAAGAGCTTCCCGTACGAGATCGTCGCCAAGATGGGCGAGCTGGGCCTGATGGGGATCCCGTTCCCGGAGGAGTACGGCGGTGGCGACGCCGACACGCTCTCCTACGCCGTCGTCGTCGAGGAGCTCGCGCGCGTGGACTCCTCGGTCTGCATCACGATGGCGGCGCACACCTCGCTTGGCACCATGCCGATCCACCTCTGGGGGACGGACGAGCAGAAGGCAGAGTGGCTGCCCGTGCTCTGTCGCGGCGAGCGGCTTGCGGCCTTCGGCCTCACCGAGCCCGAGGCGGGCTCCGACGCGGGCGCTACGCGAACCCGGGCCAAGCTCACCGACGGAGAGTGGGTGATCGACGGAGCCAAGCAGTTCATCACCAACTCCGGCACCGACATCTCCGGCTGCGTCACGATCACCGCGGTCACCGGGGAATCCAACGGGAGCCGCGAGATCTCCAACATCATCGTGCCCAATGGAACGCCGGGGTATGAGATCGGCGAGGCCTACCGGAAGATGGGCTGGAACGCCTCCGACACGCGCCCGCTGGCCTTCGACGGCTGCCGGGTTCCCGAGTCGAACCTGCTCGGGCGCCGCGGCGAGGGGTTCAAGAACTTCCTCCACATCCTCGACGGCGGTCGCATCGGGGTGGCCGCGATGGGGGTGGGCCTGGCCCAGGGCGCGCTCGACGAGGCCCTCGCCTACGCCAAGGAGCGCAAAGCGTTCGGACAGCCGATCTCGCGCTTCCAGGCGATCCAGGCGAAGATCGCCGACGTCTCGGCCGAGCTCGAGGCGGCGCGCCTGCTGACCTACAAGGCGGCGATCCAAAAGGATCGCGGGGAGTCGTTCACGCTCACCGCGGCGCAGGCGAAGCTGAAGACCGGCCGCCTCGCGGTGCGCGCCTGCGAGGAGGCGGTGCAGATCCACGGTGGATACGGCTACATCGAGGAATACCCCGTATGCCGCTTCTACCGCGACGCGAAGATCCTCACCATCGGCGAGGGCACGGACGAGGTCCAGCAGATGGTCATCGCGCGGCAGCTCGGGTGTTGAGTCCAATACATCCCTAACGGCACCAGCCTCTCTCGCGGCTACAGCCGCTCATCCGAATCTCTCCGCTTTTTGCGGCTTCGTTTCGAACGTCACTTAATTCCGTCCGCCGGGCACGCCTACACTCGCCCGGACATCGTCGGCAGTCGTTCGGGTCACAAAGGAGAGGTGAGAGTGGGAAGCGAGGAGAGCAACGCCCGGTGGGATCAGATGCTGGCTCTTCGTGAGGACCTGGACCGCGGAAGTGTGGTCATGCCGACCTGCGTGAGCAGGATCGACGGCAAGCCCCATCCGCTGTCGCCGAAGGCGGCCGAGCTTGCGGAGGCGCTCGCCTTCACCGACGCCTGGTCGCGGATCACCGAGGCGCGGGGGCGCCTCGCCGCTTAATCCCCTCCGTCGTCGAGGCGGTGGCCCGCCCAGGCGCTCACGTGCTCGGGCGTGAGCGTCCACGCGCCGTCGCCAGCTGCCCCCGTCCCCGGCGTCTCACCCATCCGGCGAGTGTTCCAGCAGCTTGCGGGCGGCGGTCGCCGGGTCGATCTCGCGCCTGACGACGCCGTCGAGCAACCCGGCCCACTCGGGGTCTTCGCGAGCTCGCTCTTCCAGCTCGCGGCGGAGTCGCGCGGCCGCGATGCCAAGCACCTCGGCGCGCAGGTTGCGCGCGCGACGCTCCGACAGGGTGCCCTCCTCCTCGATGTGACGCCGATGGGAATCGATCGTCTCCACGAGCTCTGCGATCCCCTCCCCCTTGGTGGCCTCGGTCCGGACCACTGGCACCCGCCACGAGCGCTCCGGGCCGAGCGCGAGCACCGACTTGACCTCGCGCACCATCGTGTCGGCCAGAGGGTGCTCGCACTTGTTGACCACGATGACATCGGGGATCTCCATCACACCGGCCTTGAGCGCCTGGATGGAATCCCCCGAGCCGGGCATCAGGGCGAGCACGATCGTGTCGGCGTGGTCCACGACGTCGATCTCGCCCTGACCGACGCCAACCGTCTCCAGCAGCACGTCGTCCTTGCCGGATGCGTCCATCAGGAGGGCCGCCTGCAGCGCCGCCTCCGCCAGGCCGCCGAGCGACCCTCGAGTGGCCATCGAGCGGATGAAGATCCCGGGGTCGAGGAAGTGCTCGGAGAGCCTGATGCGGTCACCGAGCACTGCGCCCTGCGTGAACGGGCTGGAGGGATCGATCGAGAGCACGCCCACCTCGCGGTCGTCCTGGCGCAGGCGCGCGCAGATCGCACCGATCAGGGTGCTCTTGCCGACGCCCGGCGGCCCGGTGATGCCGACGATGCGCGCCCCGCCGGTCCGGGGGAAGAGGTCCGCGACCAGGCGATCGCCCTCTGGGTCACGGTTCTCGACCAGGCTGATTGCGCGCGCCAGCGCACGCTTGTCGCCTGAAAGCAGCCGCTCTGCGAGCGACTCCGTGGCTGGTTCGGCAGCCTCTGCCATGAGCCGATGAGTGTATTCGCGGCCGTCCCGGCCACCCCGACGCACGCGGCTAGAGTCCGCCTCGATGATCCGGACGATCCGCTCGCTCGCGCAGAAGCGCATGCTCAACGGCAAGTACGCGCGGCTCTACTGGCGCTACCTCCGGCGCCGGTTCCTCACTCGCGCCGGCTGGCGCTGGCAGACGGACGGGCCCGTGTTCTTCGGCAGGGGATTGGAGCTCGAGATCGGGAGGCGCGGAACGATTCGCTTCGGCCGCTTCACCTGGATCGGCGACGGGACCAAGATCCGCTGCCACGAAGGTGAGGTCGTGATCGGCCCCAAGACCGTGCTGGGCCAGGAGTGCACGATCTCGGCCTACAAGCACGTGCGGATCGGCGAGCAATGCGTGATCGCCGACCGGGCGATGTTCATCGACTTCGACCACGGGACGGTGGAGGTCGAGCGGCCGATCCGGATCCAGGGGATCTACAAGCGCGACGTGGACGTCGGCTCCAATGTCTGGGTCGGGTACGGCGCCTGCCTCCTACGAGGGACTCAGGTTGGCGACAACGCGGTCATCGGGACCAACTCGGTGGTCACCAAGGACGTGCCGGCAAATGCCGTCGTCGGCGGGTTGCCGGCCCGGATCCTTCGCATGCGCGAGGCGCCGCGCGAACTGCGCTGGCCCGACCCGGTGGAGCCCGATCCCGACTCGCCGCGAACGCTTCAGCCCGGCGAAGCGCAGGAGCCGGCGGCAGAGCGTGCCTGAGCGACGGACCGATCCAGCGGGCGGCGTCGTTGCTCGCGACCGCCTGGCCGAGCTGCTGTCGAGGGAACTGGCGGATTTCGTCGAGCGTCACCCGCGGTCCGGTGAGCTCTACGAGCGCGCGCTCGAGTCTCTGTTCGGCGGCGTGCCGATGCCGTGGATGATGCTCTGGGCCGGCGGGTTTCCCGTCTTCGCCGAGCGGGCCGAGGGCGCACGGATCACCGACGTCGATGGGCACACCTACGTGGACCTATGCCTCGGCGACACCGGCGCGATGACGGGACACGGCCCCGCGGTGGTGCGCGACGCGGTGAGCGAGCAGGTGGGGCGCGGCATCACCACCATGCTGCCCACCGAGGACGCCGCGTGGGTGGGCGAGGAGCTGCGCCGGCGGTTCGGGTTGCCTCGCTGGACCTTCACCCTGACGGCAACCGACGCCAACCGCACCGCGCTGCGCATCGCGCGCGAGGTCACCGGCCGCCCCAAGGTCCTGGTCTTCAGCTACTGCTACCACGGCAGCGTGGACGAGGCGTTCGCCGTCGCGACCCCCGCCGGAACGCGTTCGCGATACGGAAATGTGGGGCCCGCGGTCGACCCGTCGGAGACCACGCGGGCGGTTGAGTTCAACGACGCAGAAGCGCTCGCGAACGTGCTCGCCGACCGCCAGGTCGCGGGCGTGCTCGCCGAGCCGGCGATGACCAACATGGGCATCGTCCTGCCCGACCCCGGCTACCACGACGCGCTGCGCCGCCTGACCCGCGAGACCGGGACCCTACTGATCATCGACGAGACGCACACCTTCTCCGCGGGGCCGGGCGGCTGCACTCGCGCCTGGGGCCTTGAGCCCGACATGTTCACCGTCGGCAAGGCGATCGGCAGCGGCGTGCCGGCCGGGGCGCTTGGGCTCTCCGAGGCGGTGGCGGACGATGCCCTCGCCCATCACGACGCCGACTACGCGGACGCCGGCGGGGTGGGCGGGACGCTCGCCGGCAATCCGCTCTCGCTGGCGGCCGTGCGCGCGACCCTGAGCACCGTTCTGACCGAGGAGGCGTTCGCCCATACGATCCCGCTGGCCGAGCGGTTCTGCGCCGGGCTCTCCGAGATCTTCACGCGGCGCTCGCTGCCATGGAACGTGACCCAGCTCGGCTGCCGTGCGGAGTACCGGTTCCAACCCGAGCCGGCGCGCAACGGAACCGAGGCGCACGCGGCATCAGAACCGGAGCTGGAGCGCTACCTGCACCTCCACGCGCTCAACCGCGGCGTGCTGCTGACCCCGTTCCACAACATGGCGCTGATGTCGCCCGTCACCAGCGAGGCCGACGCCGACCTGCACACGCAGGTGTTCGACGAGGCGGCCGCCGAGCTGGTCGCCTAAACGCGCCCCGCGTTTTCGGCCCTTGAGCGCGGGTACCTCACTCTCGAGCAACGAGGAGGAGCGAAATGGCCACCTGCGAGGTCTGCGGCAACGACTACGACAAGTCGTTCGAGGTCACCCGCGCCGGCGAATCCCATACCTTCGACAGCTTCGAGTGCGCGATCTCCGCGATGGCGCCTACGTGCAACCACTGCGGAACACGGATCATCGGCCACGGCCTGGAGTCGAACGGCTCGATCTTCTGCTGCGCCAACTGCGCCGAGCTGGAGGGCGTGAGCGCGCTGGTCGACCGGGCTTAGTCGCGGCGGGCGAAGGCTCAAGGGCGAGGGCTGCCGTCGATTGGTGAGTTGTGGGGCCTATAGCCCCCCAAACTCACCAGCCGCCGCGACAATACCCGCCGCCACGACCCGGTTCCGGTATCAGCGAGATACTGGGGACCGGCTTGTCCAACGAGAACCTCGAGACCGTCCGGCGGCTGGCAGCGGCGTTCAACGACCGCGACGTAGACAAGTTCGTGGCTGAGCTCGACCCGGAGGTCGAGTTCCATTCGCTTCGCGCCCAGCTCGAGGGAAGGCCCTACGTCGGCCACGAGGGCGCGCGCAGGATGTTCGCCGACTTCGACGAGGACTGGGCGTACCTCCGGATCGAGGTGGGCGACCTCCGAGACACCGAGGAGGCGGTTGTTGCCATGGGCCGTCTACGATCTCGCGGTCGCGCCAGCCGCCTCGATCTCGAAGTGCCCGTCGCCTTCATCTGGCGACTCCGGGAAGGCAAGGTCGTCTACGGCAAGATCTTCTCCGAGCGGGCCGACGCCCTGCGGGCAGCCGGCCTCGACTAGTCGAGTCGGCGGTACCCGCGCACGTAGTCGACTGTGAACACCTTGGGATAGGACGAGCTCGACGACCGAGCGGCGCGGTCGGAATGGAACTCGTAGACGTTGAGCATCAGCTGCATCGGATAGTCCGGCGACTGGTTGACGGTCTTGACGGAATCGCCGTCGATGAAGAACTCGATCCGCTCGGGCGTCCACTCGGCGGCGTAGACGTGGAACTCGCGGGCGTCGATGGCGACCGGCTCGGCGGCGAACTCGTCGACGATCTTGGGATCGCCGAACGGATGGACGCCCATTCCGACCTTGGCCTGGTCCGCCGCGACGTCGCGTCCAAAGATCTCGCAGATGCAGATCTCGGCCGAGCGCTCGGGGCGATCCTCGTAGCCGATCATCCACAGCGCCACCATGTTGCGCGGGTCGTCGATCGCCTTGGCGCGCAGCTCGAACAGCCCGTACTGCGGGGTGTACAGCCGGGCGCTGCGCTGGGCCTCGCGAACGACCGCCTCAGGGCAGAACCGGTGCTGGCCGACCGCGCTGCCGACGGGCCCGGCGAAGAGGCCGGTCTGAAGCGACGAGACCTTCACGCCGCCGTCGAATTCGGGGCACCACGGCTTCTGATCCGCTTCGATCAGCAGCCTCAAACAGCCGTCGCCGAGCTCGTACCGAGCGGCGGAGCGCTCGCGCGAGCTCCACTGCGGCAGGTAGTGCGGGATCCAGCGGGATTCGTCGAGCGTCTCGCCGTCGAACTCGTCCTCGAACTCGAGCTCGTAGCCCGGCTTCACGGCCGACGGCTCAGGCGCGGGCCGCGTCGCGCGCGAGCTCCGCGTACACGTCGGCCGTGCGCTCGGCGACGTCGGCCCAGTCGAAGCGCAGCACGTGGTCGGCCGCCTCGGCGACGAGGCGCTGGCGAAGCTGGTGGTCGCTGAACACGCGCTCGACCATCTCGACGAGGGAGTCAGGGTCGCGGGCCCGGAAGCGCAGCCCGGCCTCGTCGTGAGGGACGACCTCGCGCAGCCCGCCGGTGTCGGCGACGATGCACGGACATCCCGACGCCATTGCTTCCAGCGCCACGAGGCCGAAGGGCTCGTAGATCGACGGCACCACGCAGACATCAGCGATCCGGTAAAGCGAGTGCAGGACGTCGTCGCCGATCCAGCCGAGAAAGGCGCCGTGCTCCATGAGGCCGAGCGCCTGCGCCTGCGCGCGCAGCTCGGCCTCGTGGGTGCCTGAGCCGGCGACCAGGAACCGCGACCCAGGCTGGCGTTCGATCAGCTCGGGCATCGCCTCGAGCGCCAGCTGAAAGCCCTTCTCGTAGACGAGGCGGCCGATCAGCAGCAAGAGCTTCTCGTCGGGCGCCGCGAACTGCGCCCGCAGCCGCTCGAGCTCGGCGCCGGCGTGCGGTCGCAGGTCGTCGGGGTCGATGCCGTTCCAGATCACGCTGACGCGGTCGTCCGGGACCCCGAAGATGTCGGTCACCTGCTCGCGCATGTAGAAGGAGCAGACGACCACGCGGTCGGCGCGGTTGGTGATCCAGCGCTCGACACCGTGGATGTGGGACTGAGGGTGCTTGTCGACCCAGCCCTGGTGGCGTCCGTACTCCGTCGCGTGGATCGTGGTCACGAGCGCGGCGCCGAAGCGCCGCGCGAGATGATCGCCGGCGGTCGCCACCAGCCAATCGTGGCCGTGGACGAGATCGAACCCGTAGCGATCGCCGAGCTCGACGCCGGCGGCCAGCATGTCGACGTTCATCCGCTCCACCCAGGCGACGAACTCGCCCAGGTCGACGGGCCGCGTGGGCTCGCGGACGCGATGGATCTGAACGCCGGTTACCTCTTCCTCTGGAGGCGACTCCTCCCCCCCGCGCGTCAGCACGTGCACCTCGACCCCGATGTCGACCAGTGCCTCGCTGAGCTTGCGCACGTGGCGGGCGAGGCCGCCCTCGATCAGCGGCGGGTACTCCCAGGAAAGGATCAGGACACGGTTCGGCAACATCGTGAAGCTAAGGCTCGAACAGGGGGGCCAGGCTGAGGTCCGGGGCCAGGTTTCGCAGACGTTCGTCCGGTGGCGCGGCGGAGTGTATGGCGTCGAGCAGAGCCTGGGCGTGGTCGGTGACCCGCTGGTAGGGGTAGTCGCTCGCCTGCCGGCGCATGTCCAGGAACGCCCAGTCGCTCGCCTGTACTGCGAGCAGCTCGCGGGCCGCGCGGCGCGCGGGCGCAGGTTGCAGACCGTCGCCGAGGGCGCGCAGCAGCCGCAGCTCCAACCGCCGAGCGGCCCAAGCGAGGTCGGCCACCGCGGGGGAGTCCCAGGTCCGCAGATCCTTGCCCTCGCCCCAGCTCGACGGACGTAGGGGCCGCTGCTCGGCCTTGTGGCGCTCCACCGCCTGGCTCAGGGTGATCAGCTCGACCCCCCGCTCGGGGGCGACGCGCAGCACCTCCTCGAGCCAGGCCGGACCCTCCCACCACCAGTGGCCGAGCAGCTCGGTGTCGATCGCGAACGTGAGCAGCCCCGCGCTGCCGCGCTCGGCCCGGAAGCGCTCGAGCCGCTCGGCCGCTCCATCCACGAACTCTGCGGCCTGGCGTCGGGCGGTCGCAGCGGCTGTCGCAGGGTCGTACGGGCCGCCCCCGATGGACCAGGGCCGCGCGCCGCGCATCGTCTTGCGGTGAAAGTCCGAATAGACCGGATGCGACGGGTAGCCCTCGAGCGACCACAGCCACGAGATCGCTTCCCAGTCGATCGTCAGCGCCACCGGCCCCGAGGCGGTTGCGACGGGCGCGAGCGCCGCCAGGGGCTCCTCGTGCGCGCTCTGATCCACACAGAAGAAGGCCAGGTCGCGCTCGGCTAACAAGGACTCCAGCCCGGGCTCGTACGCGCACTCGGGCAGCCACGCGCCCGCGGGCCGGCCGAATCGCCGCGCGTGCGAGCGCAGGCCCGCGTCCATCTGCAACCGCCGACCCGGCAGCGTCGCGACGGCGGGCAACACCGCGTGCGTGGCGGCGGAGCCGATCAGCTGCACACGGCCGGCGTCGGACGGGCCCCGAAAGATCGCGAGCAGGTCGCCGCCGAACTCCTGGAGCCGGGCGAGCCCACGCCGGTAGCGATCCGCCTCCGCGAGGCAGGCGGGCGAGAAGGCAGGTTCGACGTCCTTGGCGTCGGCCTCGCACGCCCCTAGGCGGTACTCGCGGTCGAACTCGCGCAGGCGCTCGGCCACACCCGGCGCCTCGAGCTGGTCGGCGAGCACGGGCGTGACGGTCATCGTCAGACGGTCGGCGAGCTCGGTCACCGGAAGGTAGGAGCGCAGGATCGCGTCGAACAGCCACTCCTCGCCGAACGGATACGTCCCGAACCCCTCCACGTAGGGCATGTGCGAGTGCAGCACGATCGCCAGATCCCCTACGTGGCCGCGACGGGGCATCAGGCGCGACAGATGGCGAGAAAGTCGAGCGCTCGGTCTAGGTCGCCGTCGGGGGTAAGCCGGAAGTCGGACGAGGAGATCGCGGGGACGAAGCGGTCGTAGAAGAGCTTGGTCAGGCGCAGCGCGGAGTGCACCCGGTCCCAGCCCAGCTGCAGCGCGGCCTCGTGAAGGCGCAGCTTGCCGGCGTGCTGGAGGCCGAGGATCTCCACCTCGGCGAACTGGGGCTCGAGCAACTCGCGGTACTCCTCGGGCGTGTACTCGTGCAGGTGCCAGGGGTTGTCCGACTTGGAGACGCCTTGCGGCGCCAGCGTCAGCCGGTTCGGGGTCGAGATGTAGCCGACCGGCGCGAGGGCCGCGAAGCGCTCGAGCAGCGCGGCCGGATCGGCGATGTGCTCGATCGTCTGGAGGAAGACGACCG
>JBKPDQ010000191.1:0-6295 GCA_046728015.1 Actinomycetota bacterium | reverse complement strand
CGGCATCGCCCGCTCCCAGAAGCGGATTGCCGCGCGAACCCAGCCCTCGGCGTTCGTGCCCGTGCCGAGCCCGAAGCCGTGGCCCACATTCGGGTAGCGGTGGAACTCGACCGTGGTGCCCTGCCCGCGCAGGCGATCCGCGCGCCGCTCCATCACGGACGGCGGGGCGATCGCATCCTGCTCGCCGACGACCACGAAGGTCGGCGGCTCATCGGAGGCGACCTCCGAATGACCGGTGTAGGCCATCACCACGGCCGCAGGCCGGGGCAGTTCGCCGCCGCCGAACCGGGCGACCCCGTGCGAGCCGATGGCCGCCGCCATCCGCGCGCCTGCGGAACTGCCCCATAGCGAATAGTGCGCCGTGCCGATGCCCAGGCGGCCGGCGTGGCGGAAGACGTAGGCGATCGCCGCGGCCATGTCCTCGGTCGCGGCGCCGCCAGCCTGGCCGACCCGGTAGCGCAGCACGAAGGCGTTGTAGCCCTGGCGGCTGATCTCAAGGGCGTACGGGAAGCCCTCGTGGACCGAGGCGACGTACGAGAACCCGCCGCCCGGCGCGATCAGCGCGAAGGGCGCGCCGGGCCGGCCGCGGAAGAAGAAGAGGCCGGTGCTCGCCTTCGTCGGATCGCCCTGATGCTCGGCCGGCGTGTAAGCTCGTGAAAGACCGGCGTGCCCCGCCCGACCTCGTCGATCAGGTGATTCAGCGCACCGAGGACCACGTCGGGCACGACATGGCTGTGATACGGCAGCAGGCTGCCCATGCGCTCGATCGGAAGCGTCTCGTCGATCGCCACGTCGTCCCGCGGCAGCAGCCGTCGTGCGTAGCCCGCGAAGGCCGGGTGGCGCAGCAACTCGCCGAGGGTCGAGCCGATGCCGAGATGGCGCACACCAGCCTCGCCTGCCTGGGCGGCCAGGGTCGTGTTCGCTACGCGGGTCACGGCCGGAGACGGCCCTTCATCGGCCATCGCCGCGCTGCAGGCCCAAGCCAAGACCATCACCAGGGCCGCCGCTGTGCACGCCCGCATCAACCATCCAGGCCACGCACGCGTGGTCACAGTTCAACCGGCGCGGACACGTCAGCCCCCGGATTTGGTGGCCAGTTGCCGCTCCAGTGCCTCGCGCGCCCGCCGGGCATTGTCGGCGTCCACGCGGTCGGCCAATACCTGGGTGAGCTGGCGTAGCTGGCTGGGGGTGAGACCGACGTTCATGCTGATGCGCATGTGCGATTGCAGTTGCGACTCGGCCCCCGGCAGCGCGGAGAGCATGCTCACGGTAGCCAGCTCGCGGCTTTGCCAATCGAGGTTGTCGCGCTCGAAGATGTCGCCAAATAAGTGGGTCTTGAGGTATTCGTCGATGGCCGGCGCAAAGTCGAACAATGGCCCCCTGACCGGCACACCCGTCAACTTGGTCTGGTTGGCGGTGCCTGCGGCGAGCAGCGCCTCGCCCTTCGGTATGGCGCGGCTGGGCGCGCGCCCAGCGCATCCTGAATGCCTCGCTGTTTGCGCGCTTCCAGCACCTTCATCAGTTCGGCGAGGGCATTGAGGCTGCGCGGAAAGCCGGCATAGGCGTAGAGCTGCACTAGGACTTCCCTGCCGTCGCTCACCGTCAGACCCGCGTCCAGCCCTTGGTTCAAGGCGGTGCCAAGCCTGGAGTTGTCGCCTGCGGCAGCGAAGGCTGCGATGGGCACGATGGCCTGCTGCCGGGCCGAGAGGGTTTCGGATGCGGGTTGTGCGCTGGTCATGCCTTGGGGCTTCTGCGTGTCTTGGGTGGCGTGCCCCAGTGCAGCCGCCATGCCCAAACCGAGGGCCATGGCCAGCACACCAGCCTTGCGGCTCTTAGCGGTTGCATTGCTCATCTCTGATCTCCTCCATCCATTCGACGTTCTTGCCATTTACGTGCACGCACGCATCAGCTAGCCAGGAGCGAGAGAAGTAGGCCATCAGGCAACGCGGCTCGCCGCCGCGCGCGATTCGGCAGGCGCCCTGCCCGGCACGAGCAGCGACGTGGCGCTGGCCGCCGCGATCAAGCCAGCCAGTTGCTCCACATGGTCGCGGTGATTGACGTTCGGGTGGTCCATGCGAACTGCTCGCGCCGGATCAGCGGCCGTAGTGCTCGTCGCTGACCTTCTCCAGCCACTCCACATTCTGGCCATCCTTCTGGCCCGTGAGCGCCAGATGGGTCATCGCCGAGCCCGGCGCCGCGCCATGCCAGTGCTTGACACCTGGAGGGCACCAAACGGCGTCGCCGGCCTTGATCTCGACGACCGGCCCACCCCAGACGCTGGTCCGGCCCACGCCGGCCGTGACGATCAGGCGCTGGCCGGCCGGATGCGTGTGCCAGGCCGAGCGGGCGCCGGGCTCGAAAGTCATGTAGGCAGCGCTGTAGGGCACATCGGCCCTGGCCGCGAACACCGGATCCACACGGACCTTGCCGGTGAAGTACTGCTCGGGACCTTGCGTCGACGGCTGCGAGCCGGCGCGCACGATCGTCTGCTCCTGCGGTGGCGTCTGTGTCGAAGCGATGCACACCGCGCCTGCGGTGGCCAGCAGGGCGAACGTACGAGCGAGCTTCATCATGGGTCTCCTCTCGAGTCTCGAGAAACCTGGCGGGCAGCCGCGGACTACTCGGCCGCCATCGCGAGCCGCGGCCCGATGCTGATGCCGCGGTACTCCGGTTCGTAGTCGCGCCGCGCCGACGAACGCCAGCCGTCTCCGGTGGAGTGCCAGCTGCCGCCGCGCACAACGCGCTTCGTGCCCGTAATGTCCGAAAACTCATCCGATGCTCGGGCTCAGGCCGCGCGGTAGTAATATCGCAACAACCCGCCCAGCCGGTCCCGACAGCGGACCCGGATCCCGCCAGCGACCGCGGCAGCCGGGGTGATCAACGCATTCCCGAGTCCCTGATGGTTTCGCTCCCGGTGATAGTGCGCCACGAACTCGTCGAGGGCGCGGAGCAGCCGCCGCTCCCCAAACAGGATCAGCCGATCGAGACACTCTTCGCGGATCGACCGCACGAACCGTTCGGCGTAGGCGTTGACATTCGGCCCGTGGACGGGCGTCAGCACGATCCGCACCCCGGCGCCTTGGAGGATGCGACGGAATCCGTCGGTCCACTTCCTGTCCCGATCGCAGATGAGGATCCGGTGGCCCACCAGGTACCCATCGACCACATCGGTCAGTCGCCGCGCCGCCTGCGCCATGAACCACGCATCTGGGGTGGGCGTCGAGCCCGCCACGTGAACCCGATTACGTGTTGTTGATGGCGGTTGACCCATCCCGCGAGGGTCACGAGCAGCACCTGCAAGGGGTAGAGATCGGCCCTCATAGGCCCGATCCTACCGGGTCTCACCCGGCCCTGGGAGCTGGGCTGAATATTTGGACACTACGGGGATGCGGCGGATAGCATAGCCAGGATACCTCGTCGATGTCCTCTGTTGCGACGATGCCCGCGGGCCGGACCACGCGGACCATCTCACCGAGAATCGCTTGGGGATTCGGTTGCTGAAGGATCACTAGGCGCTACGAGTCCGAAGCGAGCCCGGAGGCGTTTGCATCGGCCTCGACGATCTCGACGTTCTCCAGGCCGCGTTCTGCCATGATGGATCGTGCCATCTTCACGAAACGCGATTCGCGCTCGAGCCCGACGACCTTTCCGGCGACGCCGACGCGCTCTACGAGGAGTGGCAGGATCCCGATCGGGCCGCAACCGACGTCGACAGCGTCCAGAAGCATGTTCGCCTCCGGCGTTAGACCTGCCGCCTGGGCGATGAGGCGCTCCTGCTCGGTGAGCGTGCCTCCGAGAATGTACTCCGTCCCCTCCGACATCGGTCCATCCCCCGTTGATCGTAGGCGATACGCTCCCGACCTATTCAAATAAGGGCATGGCCGCTCAGCGCGGCACTGCGGCCTCATAGCGCCGTACTGGGTCGCGGGCTGCGCGGGGTCCAGATTGGGCCACCAGCCATCGCCCACGGGGAGGGGACTGGCAGGTACTCCGTGGAGTAGCCGCACCAGTCGGGAATCTGGAGGGTCTGCGGCGGCCGCCAGCCGTGGGGACGGAGATCCTCAGCCCGGAACCGCATCGGGGCGACCTCGCGGCCACACGTCCAGGAGGCCCGTGTCGGCCGCGGCCGACCGGCCTCGTCGAGCCAGAGGGGCGGGGTCATTCGTATGGGTGGCTCATTGCCATCGCGGATCTTCACGCGGATTCACGGTATCGGGCAGACAGAGCAGGCGCGCGGCGAGACTCGCGCCCTGCCGCAACGTTCCTCGCCGCCAGGCGATCCCTATCCGTCTCGCAGTCGGTCCGCCTAGAGTACGGCCCCACGACCCACCGGAAGGCACGGCGGGGCTCCGTCGGGGAGGCTCCCGCCCCGACCGATTCCGTCTCTTCTCAAAGGACCCACTCGAAGTACCCCGGCAGACCCGCCAGAGCCTGGTGAGCGAACACGCCGCCGCCAAGCGCCGCGAGGACGAACAGACCGATGCCGACCCGTCTCATTCAATCACCTCATCCGCCCGCGCGAGCACCGCCGGTGGGATCGTGAGGCCGAGGGCTTTGGCGATCATCGCTCGTGCCGGGACCACTATAGGCGGGCATGCGCGAAGTGGGTGAACTCGACCGGCCGGCGCCCGTCAGCTCGACCCGCAAAGTAGCGTGCTTCTTGCCCCTCGCGGTCCAAGTCCTCCAGGAGCTCGAATCCGAGAGCTGCGAGCTCTTCAGGCAACGTGCGCGGGTCGAAGCCGGATATCAACGGCTCGCCAAAGCTCAGTTCGCGCGACGCTGCTCCGTCGTCGGCGGCAGCTTCTTTGACTCCGTGCCGACGGGTGGCGACTGCTACCTCCTCAAGTTCGTAATCCTCGACTGGGACGACGAGCGCGCCGCGCAAATCCTTCGCAACGTCCGCACGGCCATGATCGACGACGGCCGCATCCTACTCCTCGAGTTCGTCATCCCGCCCGGCAACGAGCATCATCAGTCGAAGCTCATGGACCTCAGCATGCTCGTGTTCACCGAGGGCGGGCGCGTCCGCACGGAGGCCGAGCACCGCCGCCTCCTCCAGTCGGCGGGCTGCGATCTCACCCGCGTCATCCCGACGCAGTCCACGATCGCGATCCTCGAGGCAGCCTCGGCGTAGGCTGATCGGTCTCCTGCTCGGGGCGGCGGCCCGGGCGCGAGGCTCGACGGCGGCGAGAGGAATCCCGATTCGGCGCCTGCAGGGCCTCCTCGTTTCCGGCTCCCCCAAGGGTGGGAACCAAAACCCCAACAAATTCGACGCGCGGACGGGCTACGCGACGCGGGCGCGGACCGTGCCTCGCAAGGTCAGCCGAACACTCGCACGGCGTGGTGTCCCCGACGGGATTCGAACGGGGGTGGCACTGTCGCTGACGTTCCCCCTCACCGGGTTTGCGGCCCTCGCCTAACCACTGGACCTCTGCGGGATGCCCGCCCACGGGTGCAACCTATCCGCAACCCGTCGTCCCTCCCCTGGCTACCCCCTTTTTGCCGAGTAATCCATCACAACGATCAGAGCCCAAAGCGCCCTCGACCCCACGTCAGGCCTTGAGCCGCCTGCCACGGTGTCCAACTGGAAGCTTCGGATCAGGTTGTGAGCGAGGATGCCGAGTTGCTGCCACGCACTGTTGGCGTACTTCGTCGGGACGACGTCGAGCGCGTACTCGCCCTTGAGTTCGGCGATGGTCTTCTCCTGGGCGCCTCGGCCGCAGGCGAACGTCCACAAGGCCGCGGGCCCGAGCGCCAGGTTCGTGGCGACGGCGGAGTACTCGTAATGGCCGTCGTCAGGGGTGAACAGATCCAGCTGGAAGTTCCGGCGCGTCTCGTGGGCGACGTGCTTCCGATACAGGACCACGCGGAGCCGCAGGTCGTTCCACTGCGAGACGACCAGCGCCGTCTCGTGCCCGGTGACGCCTGGCGCGACGGGCACCCACCGGCGGCACGCCGCCGCGATCGCCTTGAGCGGCAGCCAACTCCAGTACCCGACCTTGATCGCATAGCCGCATCCCGGGCGGCGAGCAGGGCGAGAATCCCGCGCTGGAAGAAGGCGGCGTCCATGCGGAACTCCAGCGCCACGCGTCGGCCGAACTGGCGACGGAGGTCATCGATGACCTCCCGCAGGAACGGGACCGCTTGCTTGGAATCGTGGACATTGCCCGGGCGGTTCTTCAGCCGGAGGATGTGGCCGGTCTGCGCGATGTGGGCCAGGAGCGGGTAGTAGCTGGGATCTTTCCGATGATGCGGGTTGAAGCCGCGGAAGGCCCAGTCGACGGTGGCCCCGGTC
>JBKPDQ010000190.1:0-9279 GCA_046728015.1 Actinomycetota bacterium | reverse complement strand
GACCGGCGCCGATCGCAAGCAGTACGTCGGCCGCTCCGGCACCGCGACCAAGACCGCCTGCGAGCTGGTCTCGACCGGGGAGGTCGGGCGGATCGTCTCCGAGGCTGCCGGAGGGCGGCGGGTGGAGCTCGAGCGGTCCGCCAACGACTCGCTCGACCTCTCCTTCTGCGAGTTCCGGTCGACGCGCGGGCCGGACACCTACGTGAAGCTCACCCTCGACACGGCCGTCAAAGCCGTCCGGCGCTATTACAACCTGATCTCCGAGGCGCGGCAACTGCCGAGCATCGGCACCGGCGGCGAGGAGGACAGCCGCCCGGTGCTCGTACGCAACGTCGGCGACGACGGCACCTACGGCGGCGCGGGCGCCTTCTGGATCCCGTCGCAGCTCGACCTGACCTCGATCAAGGACGAGCGCATCGTCAAGGTGCACACCTACGTTGCGGGGGCCTCGCAGACAGAGGCCCGGGAAGCATCCGCGGAGCTGGCGAAGCGCGCCTTCGCGGGCTACGAACGCTGAACGCCTGCCGGCCTAGAAGTCCTCGGGTAGGACCTGGTCGGCATTCAGCGCGGCGACGAAGCCGTCGATCTCGTCGAGCATGTTCGCCTGGGTCAGCGCCTTGAGGTCGTCGAGGATCGATTCGGTCGCCCGGTCGAGGGTGTCGTCGAAGCGATCGACGACGTCCTGCTCGTAGACGCCGCCCCCGGTCCACTCGCACTCCGAGCAGCGCAGCGCGACGGTCCAGCGCCTGCGACCCGCGGGCGCCCAGTCGACCGGATAGACGAACTCAGCCCCGCACCCGGGGCAGATGTGAAGGTCCCGAGAGCGGCGAGCATCCGAGGGACGGCGAGGCGAGCGGAAGGAGCTCGGATCGAGCCCGACCTCGAGCGTCTGCCGCCACGCCTCCGAATGCTCACCTGTTGATCTCTCGGCCACCCTTGCCCGCTCTATCGGCGCGGCCCCCAAAGGCCTTTAGGGGTTGGCCCCTAGGTCGAGTCGGGCAGCCGCCGCGCGCGTCCGGCTCGCGCGCGCGCCGGGAATAGACTGGGCCGCCCGATGGTTCTCAGCGACCGCACCATTCGAGCCGAGATCGATGCCGGGCGCATCGTCTTCGACCCCTTCGATCCAGAACTGGTCCAACCGTCGAGCGTCGACATGCGGGCCGACGGGAAGTTCCGCGTCTTCCACAACGCTCGGCGCCCGTTCATCGACGTGCGCGAGCCGATGGAGGACCTGACCGAGCTGGTCGAGGTCGCCGACGACCGGCCGTTCATCCTGCACCCGGGCGAGTTCGTGCTCGGCCAGACGCTGGAGCGCGTCGGACTGCCCGACGACATCGTGGCGCGGCTCGAGGGCAAGAGCTCGCTGGGCAGACTGGGCCTGCTGATCCACTCCACCGCCGGCTTCGTCGACGCGGGTTTCGAGGGCAATCTGACCCTGGAGCTTTCGAACGTCGCGAACCTCCCGATCACCATCTACAGGGGGATGCCGATCGGGCAGATCTCGTTCATGCGCATGGACGGGCCGGTGGAGCGCCCGTACGGGTCCGATGAGGCCGGCTCCAAGTACCAGGGCCAGGCGGAGCCGACGCCCAGCCGCTTCCACCTCAATTTCAAGCGCTGACACAGCCTGTGTTACGGGCGCTTAGGAAGCGTCGGTACCATTGTCGCGATGGATTTCAGCCTCTGGCAAGTTGCGATCGTCCTCGTCATTGCCCTGATCGTGTTCGGGCCCAAGCGGCTTCCCGAGCTCGGCAAGTCGCTGGGCACAGGGATGCGCGAGTTCAAGGACTCGATCACCGGCAAGAACGACGAGGAGGAGAAGGCGGAGCAGGCGAAGCTCGAGATGCAGAGCTCGCAGCCCCAGCCTCCGCAGGGTGCCGACCACGTCGAGGGCGAGGTCGTAACCGACAACCGCTCGTAGGGCAGTGCGGCGCATCAAGCCCGCTGCGTACGACGATCGACTGACGCTCGTCGAGCATCTCGACGAGCTTCGGACGCGAATCATCGTTTCGCTGGTCGCTTTCGGGGTGGCCTTCGGCCTCTGCTTCTGGCAGGACAACCTGATGCTGGACATCGCGAACTGGCCCCTGCCCGACGACAGGAACCCGATCACCTTCTCGGTCACCGAGCCTTTCTTCACCACGGTGGAAGTCTCGGCCTACGGGGCTCTCGTGCTCTCCCTGCCAATCATCCTCTACCAGATCTACGCGTTCGTGCTGCCCGCCTTCTCCCCCCACGAGCGCCGCACGCTGACCCCTTTCCTGATCGCGATGCCGCTGCTGTTCGCGGCCGGCGTCGCGTTCGCCTACTTCGTCGTGATGCCCGCCGCGACGCAGTTCCTCCTCAACTTCAACGAGTCGGAGTTCAACATCCAGGTACGCGCACGCGAGTACTACAGCTTCTTCGGCATCACGCTCGTTGCCCTCGGCCTGCTGTTTCAGATCCCGATCGTGATGCTCTCGCTGACGCGGCTGGAGATCGTCGAGCCGGAGTTCTTCGCTCACAACCGCCGCTACGCGATCTTCATCATCTCCGTGGTCGCCGCCGCCGCTCCGGGCGGCGATCCCGTGAGCATGATCCTGATCATGATCCCGCTGCTCGTGCTCTACGAGGCGAGCATCGTGATCGCGCGACGCTTCGGCAGACCCCCTCGCGACGCGGCGGTCAAGCCCGAGGTGTCGACGGGCGAGGCTGGCAGCTAGCGCAGCGATCCCGGTGCTCTAGCCTTCCGCCGCGATGCTCTTCGATCTCTCCGGCAAGCGCCGCCGGGTGGTCCAGGTGGTGTACGCGACCCTGGCCATCTTGATGGGCGGCAGCCTGGTCCTGTTCGGGATCGGCAGCGACGCGCCCGGCGGGATTCTCGACGCCGTCGGGCTCGGCAGCAGCGACAGCGGCTCGTCGAGCCCGCAATACGACGACCAGATCGAGGATGCCGAGAGCCAGCTCGAGAATGATCCTGAGAACACCACGGCCCTGCTCAACCTCGTGCGCTACCACTATCTCTCCGCGACCGAGAGCGGCATCGAGACCAATCAGGAGACCGGCGTCACGTCTGTCAGCGAGGACGCGCGCCAGGAGCTCGAGGAGACCGTCGCCGCCTGGGAGCGCTACCTGGATACGAAGCCCAAGCGCCCGAACGCGTCCGCGGCGTCGAGCGCGGCTCAGGCATACGTGTATCTGCAGGACGCTGACGGCGCGGCCGCGGCGCAGGAGATCGTCGCCGAGTCGCAGAAGACAGCCGCGGCGTATTACCAGCTGGCCCTGTACCGGTACGCGGACGGCCAGATCAAGGCCGGCGACGAGGCGGGGCAGCAGGCGGTCGAGGCCGCCGACCAAGCGGATCGCAAGCGCATCGAGCAGATCGTCGACCAGCTCGGCAAGCAGGCTCGAGAGCAGAAGAAGCAGCTCGAGAAGCAGGCCGAGGGCGGTGGCACCGGCACCGGCACCGGCGAGCAGCTTCAGGACCCCTTCGGGGCGCTCGGTGGCGGCACCGGCGCTCCCACGGCCCCGGCGCCGTAGCCGCCCCCTTCGTAGGCCTCGGCGCCCTCGCTACCATCACGAATCTCGGGCCGTTAGCTCAGCTGGTAGAGCAGGAGACTCTTAATCTCAAGGTCACAGGTTCGATCCCTGTACGGCCCATGGCTTGATCAAGCGAAAAGCGGCTCCCGAAAGGGGGCCGTTTCCGCGCTTGGGGCAACGGGCGCGAGTCGCGCCAGCGCACTGGTGACCCAGGGTCGCGGGTCAGTCGCGCTGGTCGCTTCGTAACGGCAAGCCGGTTGCCGGGGCGGAGCCTGGCAATTACGCGATCACTCACGCATGGGGCATCGAGCCTGCGGACGGTGAAGCGAGTCGCCACGATCCAGAAGCGGCGCCTACTGCGCCTTGACGAGCTGATCCCCCCGCCGTTCCTGAAACACCCGAGGAAGGGGTGATGCCCACCGCGGAATCGTGATCGCGCCTGCGCTAGCGGTCGCGGCGGTCGCACGCCGCCGCCTGCCGCTGCGGGCCGAAATCTGTCTCGGCGCGCGCGTAGACCGAGCGTAGACCGCCCCGTCGGAGCCTGCGTGGTGACCACTGGCACCGGAGCTCGTCTCAAAGAGAGGCCAGGTCCGACGCCACTACCACCAGGAGGCCCGAAATGAGGGCACGCACCATCAAGATCATGTCGCAGCGGAGGCGAAACGCTCGGCGTCGTCGTGCATTCGCACTCGCCCTCGGCATCGGTGCGCTGGCGATCCCGGCGAGCGCGAGCGCCGACCCGGCCGGCAGCGACTACTCCAGGGCCGACGCGATCGCGGCCGGGCTCGAGGAGTCAAGCCAGTCCCCCAGCGGCTCGATCGGATCGCCATACAGCGGCGGCCCAGATTACGCGACGCCTAACTCGATCCTCGGATCGGATGGACTCGGCGAGCTCGCGCCCGTCACCGGCTCACCGGCCAGCTCGGGCGAGGGATTCGACTGGCCCAGCGCCGCGGTGGGCGCGGGTGCCGCGATGGCGCTGATCGCGCTTGGCGGTGCCGTCCTGCTCACCGTCCGCAGGCGCACGGCGATCTCACCGTCGGCACCGGCAAGCTGAGCGCAATCGCCAGCCGACCGCATTCGATGGGCGCGGAGAACGGGTGATCGAGGCCCGCTCCGCGCCCATCACCGTCGAGGGAGAGCGATGAACGAGAGGTTGATCCCGGATCCGAACCGGGGTACGGTCGGTTCGTCCGGAGCGAGCATGGCTTTCGAGGTACGCCTCCTGGGCTCCGTCGAGGCGCTGGCCGACGGACACTCCCTTTCCCTGGGAGGAAGCAAGCAGCGCAGCGTCGTCGCGATGCTGGCGCTGCACGCCAACAAGACGCTGAGCGGCGAGCGGCTGATCGACGGCCTCTGGGGAGACGACCCGCCGACGACCGCCGCCCACAACGTCCAGCACTACGTCTGGCGGCTGCGCAAGCTGTTGGCCGAGAGCCGCGCCGAGGCGGAGATCCTCACCCGCGGACAGGGCTACGAGTTGCGGCTCCCCGCCCACGCGGTCGACGCCCTGCGCTTCGAGCGCCTGGTCGAGGAGGCAGCCCACGATCCGGCAGGAACGGGAGCGAACGGGGCGGCCCGCGGCGCGCTCGAGCTCTGGCGCGGCGCCCCGCTCTCCGACGTCGCCTCAGAGCCCTTCGCCCTGCCCGAGATCCGCCGGCTGGAGGAGCTTCACCTAAAGGCCCACGAGCTTGCGATCGACGCCGACCTAGCCGCGGGCCGCCACGCCGAGGTCTCCGCCGAGCTCGAGGCTCTGATCGCGGATGAGCCCCTGCGAGAGCGCTTTCACGCCCAACGCATGCTCGCGCTCTATCGAGACGGTCGCCAGTCCGAGGCGCTCGAGGCCTACCGTGCGGCGCGCGAGACGTTGATCGAGCAGATCGGCGTCGAGCCGGGGCCCGCGCTGCAGAGCCTTCAAGCCGCGATCCTCGCCCACGACCCGAGCCTCGATGCGCCACCGCCGGCCCAGGAGCTCCCCGCCCAGCTCGAGGGTGGCTCCCCGCTGCTCGCCGGACGGGAGCGCGAGCTGGGCTGGCTGCGCGAGCGCTGGGAGCGGGCCAGCAAGGGGGGCGTCGTCGTCGCGCTCATCGTCGGACCGGCCGGGATCGGCAAGACGCGGCTGGTCGCCGAGCTCGCGACCGAGGTGCAGAGCGATGGCGGCGTCGTCCTCGCCGCCGGGAGCAGCGACGTCCTCGAGGCCGCGCTGGCGACCGTCGGCAGGGCCTCCAAGAGCGAGCGACCGGTCTTGCTCGTGCTCGACTACGCCGACGACGCGCCACCCGCGGTGCTCCGCGCAGCCTCCGAGCTGGCGGGCGACCCCAGTGGTCACTCGCTCCTGATCTGCGTCCTGCATCACGACCAGCAGGGCCCGCCTGCCTTCGCCGCCCTGCTCGAGGCCGGCGCCGCAGAGCGGCTGCGGCTCGAGCGCCTCTCGGATTCGGCGGTAGCGGAGATCGCCGAGCTCTACGCTCCCGCCGAGGGGGTTCCGATGCCCCTACAGACGCTGATCGCGGCCAGCGAGGGTGTTCCGCTTCGGGTCCACCGGGAGGCCGGCGAATGGGCGAGGTCGGAGGTCGCAGGGCGGCTCGCCGGCGCTGCCGGCCGGGCGACCGGCGAGCGCACAGAGCTGCGGGCGGCAGAGGCCGATCTGGTGGAGAACGTTGTCGACCTACAAGCCGCCGGGGAGCGCATCCGCGCCTACGCCGTCGAGGCGCCCACCGACTCCGCGGCGCTCGAGGTCTGCCCCTTCCGCGGCCTCGCTCCCTTCGACGCCGCCCACGCCGAGTACTTCTTCGGCCGCGAGCGCCTCGTCGCCGAGCTCGTCGCCCGCCTGGTCGGCTCGACGCTGCTCGCCGTCGTCGGCCCCTCCGGGAGCGGCAAGTCCTCCGCGGTGCGTGCCGGCCTCTTGCCAGCGCTGGCAAGCGGGGTCGTTCCGGGCTCGGAGGGCTGGCGCCAGGCGGTGATGCGCCCCGGGGAGCGCCCGCTGGCCGAGCTCTCGCGCACGCTTGCCCGCGCGCTGCCAGAAGCCCAGCAAGACAACGACGGGAGCGCGGCGATCGCCACCGCGCTCGATCGGCTGGACCCCGGCGAGCGCCTGATCCTCCTCGTCGACCAGTTCGAGGAGGCCTTCTTCGCCTGCCGCGACGCGGCCGAGCGCGAGGCCTTCCTCGACGCTCTCGTCGAGGAAGCAGGGGACCCCGACGAACGCCTGCTCGTCGTGATCGCCCTTCGCGCCGACTTCTACGCCGACTGCGCGGAGCACGCCGAGCTGTCGAGGCTGATCGGCGCAAACCAGGTCCTGGTCGGGCCGATGCGCCGCGACGAGCTGCGCCGGGCGATCGAGCTTCCGGCGCGCAAGTCGGGGCTGCGCGTCGAGCCGCGGCTGGTCTCGGCCCTGGTCGGCGATACCGCCGGCGAGCCCGGCGGCCTGCCGCTGCTCTCTGCGGCCCTGGTCGAGCTTTGGCAGCGCCGCAGCGACCACACCCTGCGCCACTCAGACTACGAGCGCAGCGGCGGGGTGAAGGGAGCGGTCGCGCGGCTGGCCGAGGCCGCCTACCAGCGCCTCGGCGAGGCCGAGCGGCGCCGGGCCCGGCCGCTGCTGCTTCGCCTCGCCGGCGACGATGAGGAGGGCGGCGCGCTCGTTCGCCGCCGGGTCTCGCTGGAAGAGCTCGAGGTCGATCGCGACGAGGACACCGCCGGGGCGCTGGCGGTGCTGACAGAGAGCCGGCTGCTCACCCTCGACGAGGACACGGTCGAGGTCGCCCACGAGGCGCTGCGGCGCGAGTGGCCGCGGCTGCGCGGCTGGCTCGAGGCCGACGCCGAGGGCCGGCGCCTTCACCAGCACCTGATCGCTGCCTCCCAGGGGTGGCGAGACTCCGAGCGCGATCCCGCCGAGCTCTACCGCGGCGCCCGCCTGGCCTCGGCGCTCGACTGGGCCGGCGAGCATGACCCGGAGCTAAACGAGCTCGAGCGCGAGTTTCTGGAGGAGAGCCGGGTGGCCAGCGAGCGCGAGTCCGAGCGCCAGCGCCGGGCAAACCGGCGGCTGCGGACGCTGCTCGCCGGGGTCGGCGTCCTGCTCGCCGCCGCCGTGGTCGCCGGCATCATCGCGATCTCGCAGCGACAGGAGGCGCGCAGCGCGGCTGCCGCCGAAGCCGCCCAGCGCCTCGGGGCCGAAGCCCTGGCCGAGGATCGCCTCGACCGCGCGGCCCTGCTCGCCAACACCGGCGTCGCCCTCGACGATTCGCTCGCGACCCGCTCCAGCCTGCTCTCGACGCTGCTGCGAAGCCCGGCGGCCATAGGCGTGCTGCGTGGCGACGGCGACGGGCTCAACGCGATCGCGCTCAGCCCCGATGGGCGCACCCTCGCGCTCGGCGACGAGGACGGCACGACGGTCCTTTTCGACACCGAGACGCGAGAGAGGATCGGCGACTTTCAGGCGTCGGATGGTGGGGTCTCGTCGCTTGCCTTCGATCGTCGGGGACGGTCGCTTGCGATCGGGACGTTCGCATCGCCCGGTGACTTTTCGTTATCCCTCCACATCCTTGACGCGGACACGTCTACGTTGCGCACTTCGGTCCCGCTGGGCCGCTACCCGGCCAACCCGAGGCAAAGCTATTGGGCTTCCGTGACCTTCGCTCCGGACGCGCGGAGCGTGGTCGTGGGCTATATACCGGACCGCCCGTCGGGCGATCTCTTCCTGCGGAGCTTCGACGGCCGCAGCGGATCGCCACTGCGGCCGGCGGTTCGCGTGGGCCGCGGGACCCCCTATGGGCCGCTGCTCTCGACTTCTGACGGACGCCTTTTCCATCCGAGCAAGGACGCGATGTATGCCATCGACCCGGAGACGCTGCACATCGTTCGCCGCTATCCGGTCCGAGCGGACTCGGCCGCCATCAGCCCGAACGGCGGCACCCTGGCGATCGAGACCCTGGACGGCCGCCTTCGCCTGCTCGACATGGACTCGGGCCGGATGCGGACGCTTGCCGGGCAAGCGAACCCGGACTCGGATGTGGTCGGGGCGTTCAGCCCCGACGGGCGCATGCTGACCACGTTGGCCGAGGACGGGAGCGTTGCCCTCTGGGACCTGAGGGAGGGAGCCGTGATCGAAGTGCTCGAGGGCCACACCGAGCTCCTATCGGGCCAGGTATTCAGTCCAGACGGCCGCACCCTCTATACGGCGAGTTATGACGGCACCGCGATCATCTGGGACCTCGCCGGAGATCGTCGCCTCGAGCGCCCGTTCACCACCGGCCTCCTCGCCAATCGCGACGACCAGCCGCCGCCCCCGTTCGCCGTCAGCCCCGACGGTCGCACCTTTGCGGTCGCGAGGCTCGACGGCAAGGTCGACCTGATCGACGCCGAGACCCTGCGGAGGACCCGGACGTTGGAGGCCTTTCACCGAACGCCGGCGCTCGCGATCGAGTACTCGTCCGACGGGCGCCGACTGGCGGTGGCCGGAGGACGCGGCTTTGTCGGCCTCTTCGATGCCGGGTCCGGGCGGCGAGTCGGCTCGTTCCTGAGCGCTCCTCCCCGCCGCGGACCGTGCGCGGACCCGCGCTCCACGTTCGATTACAGCACGCCGTGCTTCGAGGCCAACATCCAGGCGCTCTCCCTTAGCCCGGCAGGTCTCTTGGCGGCCGCCGGCGTCGGCGGCGAGGTGCGGATCTGGGAGGAGGGGAGGAGCGAGCCGATCGGCCCGCCGCTGCACGTGCCGCAATTCGTGCTCGGGCTGGCCTCTGTCTCTTATACACATCTCCGAGC
>JBKPDQ010000189.1:0-15193 GCA_046728015.1 Actinomycetota bacterium | reverse complement strand
GACCGTGGCCGAGTGTCACTGTCACTGTGACTCGTTGGCGTGACTGTTACTGCCTCGCGAACAGTATGACGAAAGAGGGTGAGCCCGTCGGTGTGCGCGCCGCCACGCGCTCGGATGCCCGCGCGATCGCTCAGGTCCACGTCGACTCCTGGCGGGCTGCGTATCCAGGGCTGATCCCCGACCGGTTCCTGGCGCGCCTCTCGGTGGAGGGCCGAGAGCGACAGTGGTCGGAAACCCTCTCCGGGGGCGAGGACAAGCCGCTCGTGCTGGTCGCCGAATGGAATGGCGAGCTGGTCGGTTTCGCGACGGTGTCGATTCCGGCACGAGATGCGAACGAAGGCGACGACGTGGCGGAGATCCCCGCGATCTACGCTGCCCGGCGTGCGTGGGGACGCGGCGTGGGGCACGCCCTCATGGAGGCATCCGTGGCAGCGATGCGAGACGCCGGGTGTCGCGAAGCGATCCTCTGGGCCGTCGCCGGCAATGAGCGCGCGGCAGAGTTCTACGTCTCAGAGGGATGGCGAGACGACGGCGGGCGCCGACCGAGCCAGTACTTCCCGGACGCCAGCGACGTGGTCGAGGTCAGGTTCCGGCGCGCGCTCTGACGCACGGAGCTTTCAGTGAGGGGCATTCATGCCCCAAAGAAGCATGTGCCGTTGGGGATCTGGCCGCGGCTCAGTGGCTGCGCTTGCGGGGCAGCGTCCCGAAGACGACGTCCCAGAGCGGCGAGGAGACCCCGAACCCGTAGCGGTGATCCTGGAAGTGGTGGCGCATGTGCTGCTCGCGCAGGCGCTTACCGAGCGTGCTCTTGGGGACGAAGTGGTGCAGGTAGTAGTGCGTGTAGTCGTAGCCGAGGTAGCCGAAGAGGAAGCCGGCGAACAGCGGATACGCCGTTGGCAACCCGAACACGAGGTAGAAGAGGCCGAAGAAGAGCGCCGCCAGCGGGATGCTCGCGCCGGGCGGCATGACCAGGCGAAGCTTGTCGTTCGGGTGGTCGTGGTGGACGCCGTGGATGATGAAGTGCATCCGGCGACCGAACGCGTTGTCGGGCTCCCAGTGGAAGAACTTCCGGTGCAGCCAGTACTCGGCCAGCGTCCAGAGCGCGAGGCCCGCGACCACCAGGAGGATGATCTCGAGCGTCCCCTGGCCGTCGCGAGCGCCGAGCGCGATCAGCACCGCAGTCACCGGCAGGAAGATGAGCGCGGGAACCGCGGGGTGGATTCTCGAGAAGAAATCGAGGAAGCGGCTCTTGAAGAGGGGTGGGGACGCGCTCAGCCGTGCCGTTCTCTCCTGGGACATCGCCCCGCGGATTCTAGCGCGGTCTCAGCGGCTATTAGGTATCCCTAATCAGCAGTGCGGGCTGGCGCGGCGGGATCAATCCGGTGTCGGAGTCGGCGCGAAAGGTCGAGCAGGGCTCGTCCAGGTCGAGGGCGCAGAGCATCTTCTGGTGAAAGAAGCAGTCCTCACAGCTGCGACCGTTCTTTCGCCTGCGCTTGCGCCCCGGGCGCCGCAGCCCCAGCGCCTCGGCGATCTCCGCCGTTGGTTGCTCGACCTGGATCAAGTTCCCAGCCCCTTCCAGAGGTCGTCTCCGATTGGTGAACGGCGGCGACCATCTCACAGTCTCGCCGGGCGCGCTGGACCCATTCACGCAATTCGCCGCAATTTTGCTCCGGCGGCGAAAGCGCGGTTTTCGGGCTTTGCGCGAATAGAGTGACGCGATGAGGATCTCGGTCCCCGGCGGACGCCGGTGACGCGATGAAGTTGACAGTGCTCGGCAAGTCCCCGGCCTGGCAGGACGCCGGCGGAGCCTGCAGCGGCTACCTGATCACCGAGGGCGAAACGGCGCTCGTCCTCGACTGCGGCAACGGCGCGTTCGCGAAGCTGCGCGTACACCACGACTACGTGGACGTCGACGCGGTCTGCATCTCCCACATGCACGCGGACCATTTCTTTGACCTCTGCCCCTTCGCCTACGCGCTGTTGCTCGCGCCGCGCCAGCAGCCGGTGCCGGTCGCCGGTCACCCGGGCACCGACAGTCCGGCGCGGCCCAGGCTGATCGCTCCCCCCGGAGCGCGCCAGATGCTTCGCTCCGTCGTGGGCGCCTGGGGCGACGAAGGGCTCATCGAAGCCGCCTTCGAGCTGGAGGAGTACGACACCGACTCGCAGCTCGAGCTCGGGCCGCTGCGCCTGCGCTTTGCCACCGTGCCGCACTACATCCTCACCCACGCCGTCGAGGTCACCTCGGCCGAGACCGGCGGTCGCTTGGTGTTCGGCGCCGACTGCTCGCCCAACGACGAGCTGGCCGCGTTCGCGCATGACGCCGATCTGCTGCTCATCGAGGCGACCCTTCCGCGGCCGGAGCGCACCGGGATCCGAGGGCACCTGACGCCGGCCGAGGCCGGAGAGCACGCGCGGCGCGCCGGAGCCAAGCGGGTGGTCCTGACGCACATCTCCGACGAGCTCGACGCCGAGTGGGCATGCGAGCAGGGGACCGACGGCTTCGGAGCGCCGGTGGAAGTCGCTCGCGACGGCGCGAGCTACGAGATCTGACCACGTCGACGTTGAGCTCAGCGGCAGCCACCGGCGGGTCGGCGTGCACTACTTTGTTGAGTGTGCCCCAACGCGATCTGCTGGTCAATTTCGAGCGGATGTGGCGCGAGATCGACGAGCTGGTCGGCAGCTCCGATCCGTGGCGTCGCGCGCGGCGGCAGGGCGGCTTCTCGCCGCGCGTTGACGTCTATTACTGCGGCGACCCGTCGAGCGAGCCCAAGGCGATTGCGAAGGTCGAGCTGCCCGGCGTCGACGTCGACTCGGTCAACCTCGAAGTCGTCGGCCGCGAGCTCGTGATCAGCGGCGAGCGGCCGGTGCAGGAGACCGAGGGCCGCGTTTATCAGCAGGTCGAGATTCAGACTGGTCCGTTCCGCCGCATCGTGCCGCTCGGGGCCGACGTGGTCGCCGAGGAAGCGCGGGCGAGCTATGAGGACGGGGTGCTGCGAGTCGAACTCCCGCTGCGTCGCGAGGACGTCACGCACACGGTGCCGATCGAGCCCCGTGATGAATGACGATGGGGATCGCTCTGCCCTGGAGGTAGTCGAGACCAGCGACCTCGACGAGGCCATCCGCGCCCGCGGCGACCAGCCGCTGCCGGCGGCTCTGCCGGTGCTGCCGCTTCGCGACATGGTCACGTACCCGGACACGCTGACCCCGCTGGCGGTTGGCCAGCAGCGCTCGATCAAGCTGGTCAACGAAGTGCTCTCGGGTGAGCGCATGCTCGTCATGGCCGCGTCGAAGGACCCCGAGGCCGAGGAGCCGGGCCCCGACCAGATTCACGGCGTGGGCGTCGCCGGGGTGGTGGCGCGGATGCTGAAGGTGCCCGACGGGACGATCCGGATCCTCGTGCAGGGCACCGAGCGCGTGAGGCTCAGCGACTTCGTGGCGGAGGAGCCGTACCTGATCGCCCGCGTCGAGCCGCTGCCCGACCACGTCGAGCCGTCGCCGGAGCTCGAAGCGCTCACCCGCAACGTGCAGCGCACCTTCACCGAGATCATCGAGCAGATTCCCTACCTCCCCGAGGAGCTCCAGCTCGCGGTCACGAACGTCGAGGACCCCTCTGCCCTCTCGCATCTGATCGCCGGAGCGCTGCGCATCCCCACCAACGAGAAGCAGGAACTGCTCGAGGAAGTCGACGTGGTGCGGCGCCTGCGGAGGCTCTCGGAGATCCTCGCCCGCGAGCTCGAGGTGATCCAGCTTGGATCCAGGATTCAGTCCCAAGTCGAGTCCGAGATCAACAAGGGCCAGCGCGAGTACTACCTACGCGAGCAGTTGAAGGCGATCCAGCGGGAGCTTGGCGAGGAGGACGAGCAGCAGGCGGAGATCAACGAGCTGCGGCGCCGGATCGATGAGGCCGAGCTCCCGGAGCACGCCCGCAAGGCGGCCGACAGGGAGCTCTCGCGCCTCGAGCGGCTGCCGCCGGCGGCAGCGGAGTACGGCGTCATCCGCACCTACTTGGAGTGGCTCGTCGAGCTGCCTTGGAGCAAGGAGACCGCGGACAACCTCGACATCGAACACGCGCGAGAGGTGCTCGACGAGGACCACTACGACCTCGAGAAGGTCAAGGACCGGATCCTCGAGTACCTCGCAGTGCGGTCGCTAAATCCCGACTCCCACGGCCCGATCCTGTGCTTCGTCGGGCCGCCCGGCGTCGGGAAGACAAGCCTCGGAAAGTCGATCGCGCGCGCGTTGGGGCGCAAGTTCGAGCGCATCTCGGTTGGCGGCGTGCGCGACGAGGCCGAGATCCGCGGCCATCGCCGCACCTACATCGGCGCCATGCCCGGGACGATCATCCGCGCCCTGCGCGACGCCGGCACGCGGAACCCGGTGTTCATGATCGACGAGATCGACAAGATGGGGGCCGACTTCCGCGGCGACCCGACCAGCGCCATGCTCGAGGTCCTCGACCCGGCGCAGAACGACTCCTTTCGCGATCACTACATCGACCTGCCGTTCGACCTCTCCGAGGTGATGTTCATCGCCACGGCGAACACCCTGGACACGGTCCCAACGCCGCTCCAGGACCGCATGGAGGTAATCCAGCTCGCCGGCTACACGACCGACGAGAAGCTGCACATCGCCAAGCGCTACCTCGTTCCGCGCCAGATTGCAGAGAACGGTCTGAAGAAGGGCCAGATCTCGTTCTCCGATGCCGCCCTGCGGACGATCATCGAGGAGTACACGCGCGAGGCGGGGGTGCGAAACCTCGAGCGCGAGATTGGGAGCGTGTGCCGCAAGGTCGCTCGCGAGGTCGCCGAGGGAAAGGTCAAGGGCAAGCAGACGATCTCCGCGACGCGCGTTCGCGAGCTGCTCGGTCGCCGCCGGTTCTTCGCCGAGACCAGGCGACGTACGAAGGATCCGGGCGTGGCCACGGGACTCGCCTGGACCCCGGTCGGCGGCGAGGTGCTATTCGTCGAGGCGCAGGCCATGGAAGGCAGCGGCAAGCTCACGATCACCGGCCAGCTCGGCGAGGTGATGCGGGAGTCGGCCGAGGCCGCGCTCTCCTGGGTCCGAGGGCATGCCAAGCGCCTCAACCCCGAGCTGCCGAACGACTGGTTCGCCACACACGACATCCACATCCACGTCCCGGCGGGAGCGGTGCCCAAGGACGGCCCCTCGGCGGGGATCGCGATGGCCACCGCGCTCGCGTCCCTGACCAGCAACAGGCCGGTGTCCAGCGACGTGGCGATGACCGGCGAGGTCACGCTCACCGGCCAGGTGCTGCCGATCGGCGGCCTCAAGGAGAAGGCGCTCGCGGCTCAGCGTGCCGGGATCAAGCGCGTGATCGTCCCCGATCGCAACGAGGGCGAGGTCGCGGAGATCCCCGAGCACGAGCGCGGGGGCCTCGAGTTCGTCTACGTGGACCGGATCGAGAAGGCGCTCGAGGCGGCGATGGACGGGGCCGGGCCGAAGCGCTAGGCGGTGGCCGAAGCGCCAGGGATTCTTGATTCGCAGCAGCGGGTATATCCTCACCGACGCCACGAAAGACGACGCAATTTAGGAGAGGACGCATGGCCAAGAGCACGAGGAGGACGCGAGCGCGCGATCGGGCAAGCTCGGTGACGTCGAACCCCTACGTCAGGCGGCTGGTCGAGGACGAGGAGCTGCGCGAGAACATCATGGCCGCCTTCGAAGCAGTGCGCAACGCCTACTCGCGGATGTCGAACGGCAACGGGCCCGTGAACGCAGTCATCGACGACAAGAAGGTCCACCGCGACCTCAAGACCGCGGCCGAGAACCTCCGCGACGCGTCCGACCGCCTCCGCGGAAAGCAGCGGGAGAGCCATTGGGGGCGCGTGATCCTGATCGCCCTCGCCGGAGCGGCGCTGGCGATCATCCTCAGCGAGGATCTGCGCAAGGCGGTGCTCGACAAGCTCTTCGGCGCCGAGGAGGAGTTCGAATACTCCTCCACGACCACCCCGGCGCCCGAGCCCGCCGCTACGGAGACGTAGGGCATCAGCTAGGCAACTTGGCCGCGCGTAGCAGGTTCGCGCGTCGATTTTGCAAGTTCGCGCCCAGGATCTCGGAGGGATTGGCAACTTCGTTGCGTTTGCCCCAATTCGGCTAGGCTAGGCCCCATCGATAGGCCGTCTGGGGGTAGGGTGGCCGTGTGGGGGGAACACAGGGGAGATGCCAGTTACCACACCGCAACGCCAGGCCGAGGAGGTCCGTCAGGGCGTTAGCGAGCGGTCGTTGAGGGGCGAGAGGGCCACCCGCATCGTCGAGGCGATGCGCGAGTCGGTCGCCGAGGTTGGGATCGCAGGCTCGACCTTCGAGCGGGTGGCGGCCAAGGCCGGCGTGAGCCGCGGGCTGCTCCACTACTACTTCGGAACCAAGGAGCGCCTCGTGATCGAGGTGCTGCGCCGCGACTCGCGTCGGCGAATGGAGATGCTCGACGAGCCGCTGGAGCGGGCTCGTTCCGTGGACGAGGTCATCGAGGTGCTGGTCGCAGGCGCGGGCGAGCTCGCCGCCAAGCACCCCAGCTTCTACGCCGTCCTTTTCGAGCTCTTCGTTGCCGGACGCCGCAATCCGGAGATCCGGCGCGAGCTGGCCGAGCTTTACGACGCCGCTCGCCACCACGTCGCCGAGGCCCTCCGCAAGAAGGAGGCCGAGGGCGTGCTGGCGCTGCGCTTCGACGCCGACTCCGTCGTCAGCTACCTGTTCGCGGCGACCGACGGCAGCATCATGCAGCGCTTCACGGACCCCGCGGTCGACTTCAGGGGCGTGGCCTCCAGCGGGGTCGAGGTGGCCCGCTTCCTGCTCGACAAACGTACGTGACGCATCTCACATAGGGCCCGTCGGTCCGAGCGTAGGCTCGGCGGCCCGATGCGCGTGGCGATGTTCAGGCTCGCCGGGTTCCTCTCGCGGTGGCGGTGGTTCGTCGTGGTGGCCTGGGCATTGGTGGTCGTTGCTGCGCTCCCGTTCGCATCCCGCCAGACCGAGGATCTGACCGGGGGCGGCTTCGACGTTCCCGGCAGCCAGTCCGACCAGGTCACGGAAGCGCTTGCCGATCAGTTCCCCGAGCAGCAGAACGGCGCGGTCAGCGTGGTCCTCGAAGCCGAGCCGGGGGCGGACCGCTCGCAGCTGGCGGGCGCGGTGGAGCGGATGGAGGCAGCGGTGGCCGCGGTCCCCGACTTCCAGCTCGAGCCCGCCGCCGCGGCTGCGGCTCGGGTGCAGCTCGCCTCCGAGGGGGTCGCGGTGGTCCCGCTGGCCTCGGATCTGCCCACGGGTCGTCAGAACGACCCCGCCTTCGATCTGCGCGAGGAGCTGGCTCCGGGCGAAACCGAGGACGGAGTCACGCCGTACCTCGCTGGGCAGCCCGCCGCGTGGGCCGGACTTCAAGAGCTCTCGAGAGAGGACCTCGAGCAGGCCGAGATCACCGGTTTTCCCATCGTTGCGCTGATCCTGCTCGCGGTGTTCGGCTCGCTCGCCGCCGGCGCGCTGCCGCTGGCGCTCGGCTTCGCCTCCGTGCTCGTCACGGGCGCGGTGATCTACCTCCTCTCCCAGCAGCTGGAGATGTCGGTGTTCGTCACCAACATGGCGTCGATGATCGGGATCGGGGTTGCGGTCGACTACTCGCTCTTCATCCTCGCCCGGTTCAGAGAGGAGGTGAGAGCCGGGCGAGGTGCCGCCGAGGCCCGGGCCGAGGCGTTGGGGACCTCGGGCCTGGCGGTCACGTTCTCGGGGCTGGCGGTGATCATCTCGCTGGCGGGGCTCTGGATGATCGACAACCAGACCCTGCGCTCGATGGCGCTGGGCGCGATGGTTGTGGTCGCGATCTCGATCCTGGCGGCGGTTGTCTTGCTGCCGGCGTTGATCCGCCTACTCGGCCATCGCGTCGAGGCCGGGGGAGCGATCTGGTCGGTGATCCTGTTCGTGCGCCGCAACACGATCGGGCGCCGTCGCCGGGCGGGCTCCACCCGACCGGGCGCGGACGGCTTTTGGACGCGCTGGACGGCTCGCGTGACGAGGCGGCCCGTGCTCTCCGTTGCGGTCGCCGGAGGGGCGCTGATCCTGCTCGCCCTGCCGGTGTTGTGGATGGAAACCGGCACCGGGGCGCTCGATCAGTTCCCGTCCGACCACGACGTGGTGGTCGGCAACGAGATCGCTGCGGAGGCGACGGGCGGCGGCGCGAACCCGGTCGACGTGGTCGCCACCTTCGACGACGGCGAGCTGGCCGATCCGGGAAACCGCGCGGCTACAGCCGCCCTCGTGGACGACATCGCGGCCGACCCGGCTGTGGCGTCGGTCTTGAGCCCCCAGGCCGGGGACGGCACGGCGCTGATCGCGGCGACGCCGTTTGGCGCCAGCGACTCGGAGGAGTCTTACGCAGCCGTCGAGCGGCTCCGCAGCGAGATCGTCCCTCCCTCGGAGCTCGCCCAGCGAGCCGACGTGGCGGTCGGCGGAGAGACGGCGCGGATCGTCGACGTGCGCGACCAGATCGACAGCTCGATGTGGAAGATCATCGCCTTCATCCTCGGGTTCTCGTTCCTCGTCCTGATGGTGATGCTGCGCTCGATCGTCCTCCCCCTGAAGGCGATCCTGATGAACCTGCTCTCGATCGGGGCGGCGTACGGCGTCCTGGTGATCGTCTTCCAGTGGGGCTGGATCGACGGCTTCCTCGGGTTCGAGTCAACGGGCGCGATCGACACGCTGACGCCGCCGCTGGTCCTGGCTGTCGTCTTCGGGCTCTCGATGGACTACGAGGTCTTCCTGCTGTCTCGCATCCGCGAGCGCTACGAGGCGCATGGCGACAACAAGCGCGCGGTCGCCGAAGGGCTCTCCTCGAGCGCCGCGACGATCTCCTCCGCGGCCTTGATCATGACCACCGTGTTCGCGGTCTTCGTGCTCACGGGCGTTCCCTCGATCAAGGAGCTCGGGCTCGGCAACGCCGTCGCGATCGCGCTCGACGCGACCCTGGTGCGGCTGATCCTCGTGCCCGCGGCGATGCAGCTGCTCGGCGCCTGGAACTGGTGGCTCCCCGGCTGGCTCGATCGTCTGCTGCCCGACCTCGGGGTCGAATCGGCCCCGAAGCATTCGCCCGGCGGCAAGTCGGCACCCGCCGAGGCCTAGTCGCTCGACTTACTTACGCATAGCGACGATAAGTCCACGCTCACCCGCCGGTGCCGCCACCCAGCCGTTGCGAGCCTTTCGTGTGCCTCCAGTCCACCGCGGACGTCACCAGGTTCGCGTAGGCGTCCTGCCCCGCGCGATTCGGGTGAAAGGACTCCCTGAGCGAAAACGAGACCCCGTTGACCCACGCGTCCGAGTCGCACACGGCGTGACCGATGAATGACGAGTTCGGGTCGACATAGACGAAGCCGTGGGCCTGCGCCCGGCGTCGCGTGACCCTGGCCAGCAGGTCGGCGGCCTCGTTCGGCTCGGTGTCGCGCCGTTCGAGTACGCGCAAGCGGAGTTGATCCACCCATGACGAACCTCCTTCGTTGCCGGTGTCGCCGGCCGCGCGGATGGCGCGCCGGGTGTGGCAAACGTCGGCCGGGGTGCTGCCTTAGCCGAGCCTGGAGGGACGGCCGGGGAAGACCTTGCTCATGCGCCACAGGTCTCGCAGCCGGCCGTGCGGGCGGATGCGGCGGCGAAGCACGGCCCGCCGCGGGTCGCCGCCGTGAGTCGTCACGCCGATCCAGTCGGCCCAGCTCGTCTCCAGGGTGATGTCAGCGTCGGGCAGCTCGCCCGGTGCCGCTTGGCTGGAGCCGTTTGAGATGCGCAGGTGCCAAGGGGCGGCGTCATCGAATCGCCACTGGATAGTCAGGGGCTTGCCGTTGATCGCTTCGGTGCGCGCCGAGCGAGCGATCACGTCGAAGAAGAGCTCCTGCACCTCCGGGGACGACTGGGGCCGGCCGTTGGGCTCACCGAGCACCCCCGCGCGCATCAGCTTGATCTGCCTGTGGGCGATCTCCTCGGGCTCGAGCTCGATGTCGACCGGGAACACGCCCGGCATGTCCTCGAGCGGGTATCCGATCGCCCTCCACTTGGTCAGCACCGAGCGCATGCCGAAGGCGTAGATGTCCTCGAGCTCGAACCCCCAGCAGCGCGTGTACTCGAGGTCCCAGCCGGGAGGCGTGAACACCGCCAGCGAATAGGGCATCACTTCGGCGAGCAGCTCGGCGACCGCCTGTTTGCACTCCTCCGACTCGTCGAAGAGCTCGGACAGGACCTTGACGCCGAAGCCGATGTGGCGCTGTTCGTCGCGCGAGACGTTGCGCATCCCCTCGCTGAAGCCAGGCATCGTGCCCGATTTGACGAAGTAGTCCTCGATGAAGTGCTGACCGGGCTGCGCCAGGGTGGCCTCGACGACGAGGTGGTACATGGCGATCGCGCGGGCGAAGTTCGGCAGCGAGCGGTCCTTGCGCAGGTCGGCCGACATGCGGTCGAGTCGGTCGAAGACGTTGCGGTAGCCCCAGCCGAGCTGCGGCTGGGTGAACGCAAGGGTCGAGGCGAGATCGCCAGTGGCGCCGATCACCTCGGAGAAGAAGCGGTGGAAGAAGACGGCGTGGCGCGCCTCGTCGACCTGCTGGCTGGCGAGGAAGTACTTCTGCTCCTCCTTCGGGGCGGCGTCGATGTAAGGGGAGAGGTTGTCGGTGACCGAGTCCTCGCCGTAGAAGAACATCGAGTAGACCCAGAGCGCCGACTTGCGCTGGATGTCGGTCAGGGCCTCCCAGCCGGCGCGGTCTTCGGAGAAATCGATGCCGTAGGCGCGCCAGTTGCCCTCTTCCCAGCGCTTGTAGAGGTCGGTGTACGAGATGCCTCCAGCGGTCCTGATCCCGTCCTTCTGCGCGACGCTCATCGCTGCTCCTCCTCGCCCGCGACCTTTACATCAGTCGATGGCGAAGTCTAGACCTCGACGCTCGGGCGGCCAAGAGATGTGTGACGGAGATCACACTTGAGGGCCACTAACGACACACGCTCCTTTCGCGGCTAAAGCCGCTCACCTGAGACTGTTGTAGCGTCGGTGGTGCCGATGGCCGTCAACTGCTCCCACCTCGACATGATCACGATCATTCCGCCGGACCACGTCGAGGGCTGCGAGGAGTGCATGAAGACGGGGGACCGCTGGGTCCATCTGCGCGTCTGCATGAGCTGCGGCAAGGTCGGCTGCTGCGACTCGTCGCCGAACAAGCACGCCAGCGCCCACGCGCGAGAGGTGTCCCATCCGATCGTGCGCTCAGCGGAGCCAGGCGAAAGCTGGCTCTGGTGCTACGTCGACAACGTCGCGTTCGAGGTCGACTTCGGCGCCGAGCAGGCGTGAAGAGCTGGTCGTTCGAGCCCGGGCACACCGCAGCCGAGTTCGTCGCCTGGCACATGATGGTGACCCGGGTCCGGGGCCTGTTCAAGGACGTCCACGGCCGGGTCCTCTGGGACCTAGACGCCTGCATGGAAACCAGCTTCGAGGGAGCCATCGACGCTACGAGGCTGTGGACGGGCGAGCCAGCGCGCGACGAGCATCTGCGGTCGGCGGACTTCTTCGACGTCGCCAACCATCCGGAGATCACCTTCACCGGCCGCTTCACCGAGCGGGTCGGAGACACGCACTTCAAGGGCGTCTCGGCCCTGACGATCCGGGATCGGACGCACGAGGTCCCCTTGGACGTCGCCTACCTCGGCCAATGGCGAACCCCCTACTGGGAGGGCGACGAGAACAAGGGCGAGATGACGCGGATCGGCTTTGCCCTCAAGACCGAGGCCGACCGCCACGCCTGGGGGGTGTCCTGGAATGACGAGCTTCCCGGCGGCGGAGTCGTGGTCTCGAACAAGATCGTGATCAACATCGACGTCGAGGCGATCCTCGACGACGACCTCCGGGCGGTGGGGCTTGACGACGCGGTCTACAAGCCCGGTGAGACGTGCCCCGTTGACAGCCGCGCGGGTGGGACCTTGGGGAAGGACAAAGAGATTCAGTAGTCGCCGACCCGCCACCAGAGCGCGCGCTCGAGGTGGAGGCGCAGCAGCGGGCCGGGGGGCGTTCGCTCCTCGTACTGTGGATAGCGCTCGCGCAGAGCCTCGAGCACCTCCGGTTCGTCGCCGAGCTCGACGAAGGCGACCGTCGCGAGCAGCTGCACCCACGCGAGGCGCTCCCAGTCGTCGTCGTAGACGTCGACGCAGAGCGCGACCTCGGGGCGCCGCTTCAGCCATGGCACCCGAGTGGGCACCGGTGATCGCTTCGGCTTGGTGTCGATGACGCCCCAGACCGCGTCGTCGACGAGGGCGTAGACGACCGGCAGAACCCGCGGCCGGTCGTCTCGATCCAGATAGGCGAGCCGGGCGACACGTTCGTTCTCGAGCATTGCCAGTGCCCACGCGGGTAACTCCCCTAGCGTCACGGACCGAGGGTAAGCGAGCGAAGGGAGCGAGCGAAGGGAGCTTCATGGACGTTGGTATCGGCCTTCCGAACACGGTGCCCGGCACCGAGGACGATCAGCAAGCCGCCCGTAAGGTCCCACTGACGCGTTTGTCACGGTCTGCGTGACTAACGCGTCGACGCCGCGAGCTTCGGTGAGGTCCAGGGCTCCTCGAGCCGGGCGCTGAGCATCTCGCCGAGCTCGTCCGCCGGTACGCGCTCCTGCTCGAGCGAGTCGCGGTCGCGCAGCGTCACCGTGCCGTCCTCCAGCGTCAGGCCGTCGACGGTGACGCCCCACGGGGTGCCGATCTCGTCCTGACGGCGGTAGCGGCGGCCGATCGAGCCGCCCTCGTCGTACTCGGCGGGGATCCGGCGCCGCAGCGAGTCGAAGATCTCGCGGGCGCGATCGGGCATCCCCTCTTTGGAGACCAGCGGCAGCACCGCGACCTTGACCGGCGCCATCCGCGGGTGCATGCGAAGCACGGTGCGCTTCCGTCCCTCGACCTCCTCCGTGTCGTAGGCGTCGACGAGAAACGCCAGGGCGGCACGGTCCACACCGGCTGCCGGCTCGATCACATGCGGGACGTAGGCCTCGCCGGTCTCCTGGTCGAAGTACTCGAGCTTCTCGCCCGAGAACTTGGCGTGCTGGCGGAGGTCGAAGTCGCCGCGGTTGGCGATCCCCTCCAGCTCGGACCACCCCATCGGGAACAGGTATTCGATGTCCGAGGTGGCCGAGGAGTAGTGCGAGAGCTCCTCGGGACCGTGCTCGCGCAACTGGAGGTGGTCGGAGCGGATACCGAGATCCGTGTACCAGCGCATCCGCTCCTCCAGCCAGTACTGGTGCCACTTCTCCGCCTCGTCGGGCGGGACGAAGTACTCCATCTCCATCTGCTCGAACTCGCGCGTGCGGAAGATGAAGTTGCCGGTCGTGATCTCGTTGCGGAACGACTTGCCGATCTGGGCGATGCCGAACGGCGGTTTGCGGCGCGCGAACTGGACCACGTTCTTGAAGTTGATGAAGATGCCCTGCGCGGTCTCGGGGCGCAGGTACGCGACCGAGGCCGAGTCGGCCACGGGTCCGACGTGCGTCTCGAACATGAGATTGAACTCACGCGCCTCGGTGAGGTCGCACTCCTCGGTCTCGCCAGGGTGCTTGGAGGGCTTGCGCCCGCAGGCCGCCTCGTCGAGCTCGTCGGCGCGGAAGCGCAGCTTGCAGGTCTTGCAGTCGATCAGCGGGTCGGTGAACCCCTCGAGATGCCCCGAGGCCTCCCAGACGCGAGGGTGCTGGATGATCGCCGAGTCCAGGGCGACGATGTCGTCGCGCTCCTGCAGCATCGAGCTCCACCACTCGGACTTGACGTTGTTCTTGAGCAGCACGCCGTAGTGGCCGTAGTCGTATGTCGATCCCACTCCGCCGTAGATCTCTGAGGAGGGGAAGATGAAGCCACGGCGCTTGCAGAGCGCGACGATCTCGTCAAGCGTGGGGTCCGGCATTCAGGGCAAGCTACCCTTCCGCGCCGGATGCCGATCTACGAGTACCGCTGCAACAACGGCCACGTCTTCGAGGTCTTCCAGGCGATGTCGGACGACCCGGTTGCGACCTGCCAGGAATGCGGGGCGCCCGTGGAGCGCGTCTTCCATCCGGTGGCGGTGCACTTCAAGGGCTCGGGCTTCTACACCACCGACTACGCGAAGAAGGGGTCGGCGAAGGCGCCCTCCGACGGCGGCGAGAAGAAGGGTTCCGAGGACAAGCCGAAGCCGTCCGAGCCGAAATCCGGCGACACCGCCAAGGCGAGCTCCTCGGCCTCCGACGACTGAGGAGCCGGCCGCCGTGCGCAAGGTCAACATCGCGGATCCGGAGTTCACCTACGACGACAACGACCCGGATGGGTTCAGGGCCGGGATGTTTCGCCTCGGCAAGCTGCTGGATGCCGAGGAGACGGGAACGAGCGTGTACGAGCTTCCGCCCGGTCAGGCGATCTGCCCGTACCACTACGAGCACGCCGAGGAGGAATGGCTGATCGTGCTCGCCGGTCGCCCGTCTCTGCGTCACCCGGACGGGACCGAACAGCTCGAGCCGTGGGACGTGGTCTGCTTTCCGCGCGGGCCTCGGGGCGCCCACGCCGTGCGCAACGAGACCGACGAGCCCGTACGGGTGCTCATGTACTCAACGGTCAAGTACCCCGCGGCGACGGTCTACCCCGACAGCGACAAGATCGCGATCTGGACCGGCGGAGACCGCTCGGACGACCTGATCACGACCAGGTCGAGCGGGGTCGACTACTACTTCGGCGAGACCGAGGAAGACCGCTAGCCCACGGCTACCGGACGATCCTGCCGAGCGCCTGCATGAGCTCGGCGGTCATCTCGGCGCGGCGCTTCTCGTCCGTTCCCTCGGCCATGCAGTGCCGGACGTGGCCCTCGGTGAGCCCGAGCGCGACCTTGTTGAGCGCCGCCTGGATCGCGGCGATCTGCTGCAAGATGTCGGGGCACCACCGGTCCTCGTCGACCATGGTCTGGATTCCTCGGACCTGGCCCTCGATTCGCCGCAGACGGTTCTGAAGCTCGCCCTTGGTCGCCGAGTAGCCGCGCGTCGGGACGCCTGTCCGCTTGGTTTCTGTGGTTGTGGTCACACACCGCAGCATACTCCCCTCCGGTATCGGCAAAGTGCGGTACGGTACTCCCCCGCAGTATGCAGTCGACACCGACAAGGAAGAGGGCCAAATGTCCGGACTGGCAACCGCTGCCCCGGTCTCGAACCACCCTCGCGGAAGGGGAATCTCACCC
>JBKPDQ010000188.1:0-12204 GCA_046728015.1 Actinomycetota bacterium | reverse complement strand
GGCCGGCCCGGCGAAGCGATAGGCGATCGGCTCGGCGAGCTCGTATAGCGAGTTCGCCTGGAGCAGCAGCGGCCGGGGAACGATCGCGGGGATCGTGCCTCGTGCGCCGGTGCGAACAGGCCTGCCCAACGCCGTACACGGCAACCAGCACGACCACGTGCCAGAGCTCGATCGCTCCCGCGAGCGAGACCACGCCGATCCCGGCGATGGCGAGCCCCCGGGTTACGTCCGAGGCGATCAGCAGCCGACGGCGCTCGAAGCGATCGGCCAACACGCCCCCGACGAGCAGGAAGAGGACCATCGGCAGCGTCCACGCAAAGCCGACGAGCGAGAGCGCGGTCGGCACGTTCGAGATGTCGTAGACCTCCCAGGCGATCGCGACCAGGTAGATGCCGTCGCCGACCAGCGAGACAGTGATCCCGGTGAACAGGAGCGCGAAGTCGCGCTCCCGGAGGGGGGCGCAGGACCCGCGGGCGCTCCATGGACTATGCGCTGGCGCTGCGGGCCTGCCGGTCGTCTTCGACCGCGGTCTCGCCGAAGTAGACCTCCCCAAGGAAATCCGCGAGCTCGTCGTCGAGCCGTCCTGGCCGTAGGCGCCACTCGAAGATCGATTCGGCGTTGACCAGGCGTGCGTTGGGGAGCTCCTCGACGAGCATGTCGGAGTCCGAGAACGGGTGCAGCGGATCGGCGCGATGGCCGATCACGAGGGTCGGCACCTCGATCCGCTCACGCTCCTCGCGCGGTGGCGCCGTGCGCCCGAACAGCAGTCCTTCGAGCACGGCCTCGGAAGCCTTGGGATCGCGCCGCGTCCAGTCCAGCAGGATGTCGGCGAGGTAATGGCTACGCGGGATGCGGTTCGTCACTGCCGCTACGGCCGAGACGACCGGACGGCCGAACCGAAGTGCGACCAGGATGGGCAGGAAGATCAGGCCCGCCGCGACGAGGGCGTTCTCGAGCACCGGCATCTCGATGAACAGGCCGCGCGCCTGCCCGGGATGGCGAGTTGCCATCTCCAAGGAGACGTTCGCACCCAGCGACGTCCCACCGAGGACCGGCCGGTCGAGCTCGAGGTGCTCGCAGACGGCGGCAAGCTGGTCGGCGAAGGCGCTCATGCTGTAGGCGCGCATGTCGACGGGCTGGTCGGAGGCGCCGTGGCCGAGCATGTCGACGGTGACGACCCTGAAGCCGCGGGAAGCGAGCTCCGGCGCGAGGTGCTCGTACATGTGGCGGTTCATCAGCAGGCCGTGCACGAGCACGAGGGTTCGCTCCCCCTCGCCGCAGCTCGCGTAGGCGATCCGGTTGCCCGCGAACCGGAAAGACCCTTCGATCTGTGTCATCGCTGCTCGTCCACGCCGGCAGCGGCCTGAGCGAGCCCGTTGCCCTGAGCGCGCTCCCACGGCCGCGAGGTGCGCAGGGCGGCGAGCACGGCGCGAGTCCCGGGAGCGCGATTGAGGGCGTAGAAGTGGATTCCCGGCGCGCCGCCTGCGAGCAGCTCCTCGCACTGGCGCGCTGCGTAGGCGACCCCGAGCAGCGCCTCGGCCTCTGGATCGCCCCCCAGCGCCCGCATCGACGCATCGAGGTCGGGCGGGATCGTCGCGTCGCAGAGGTTGCAGATGCGCACCACCTGTCCGTAGCTGGCGATCGGGATGACCCCGGGGATGATCGGTACGTCGATGCCACGCTCCCGCGCCGCTGCCACGAAGTCGAAGTAGGCGCGGTTGTCGAAGAACAGCTGCGTGATCAGAAAGCTCGCTCCCGCATCCACCTTGGTTTTGAGGTAGGTGAGGTCGGCGTCGAGGTCCGGCGCCTCGGGGTGCACCTCCGGAAAGCAGGCCCCGCCGATCGAGAACTCGTAGTCGGATGAGATGAAGCCCGCGAGCTCGGCGGCGCTTGAAAGGCCGTTTTCGGGAGGCGTGAACTCAGTTTCGCCCCGCGGCGGGTCGCCGCGCAGCGCGAGCACGTTCTCGATTCCACTCTCGGCGAAGCGATTCAGGATCTCCACCAGACCCTCACGCGTCTCGCCCACGCAAGAGAGGTGCGCCATCACCTCGAGCCCGTGATCCCGCTTGATCTGGGTCGAGATCTCCACCGTCCCATCGCGCGTGGCGCCTCCGGCGCCGTAGGTCACCGAGACGTAGTCCGGCTCCAGCGGCTTCAGCGCCTCGACCGTCTCGAACAGCTGCGTGACCCCCTCGGGCGTCTTCGGGGGGAAGAACTCGATCGAGAACACCGGCCGCTTCTGGGCGAGCAGCTCGTTGATGCGCATGGTCTGCGAGATGGTAGAGATGGCTGTCCAGGACGCCGACAGTTGGCCTGCGAAACCGGGCCTCACGCGGCGGGTAGGTGTCGGGCATGGGGCGGGACGAGCCGCAGAAGGCGGTCGAGGCGACGCGCGAGTCCAGCTTCCTGCTCGCGAAGCCGGAGAAGCGGCTGCTCACCTGGCTCGCCTCGCGAGTACCGGGCCGCCTGCTGCCCGACGACTTCACGGCGCTCGGCGTCCTGGCGGCGCTCGGGGTCTGCGCCGCTTACCAGCTCTCCAACGACAGCCTCGGCTGGCTGTGGGTGGCCAGCGCCCTGCTCGTGGGGCAGTGGCTCGGCGACTCGCTCGACGGCACCCTCGCGCGGGTGCGGCAGATCGAGCGTCCGACGTACGGCTACTACCTCGACCACCTCGTCGACGCGATCGCCACCGCCGCAATCGGCATCGGGCTCGGACTTTCGCCCCTGATGCTGCTCTCGATCGGCACCCTGATCGTGGTCGGCTACCTGATCCTGTCGATCAACGTCTACCTCGAGAGCTTCGCCTTCGGGCGGTTCTCGATCGGCTACGGGCTGATCGGGCCCACCGAGGTGCGGTTGATCCTGATCGCCCTCAACACGGTGGTCGCGTTGGGAGCCGGACTCGACTTCGTCGTCGTCGACCTGCGACTCACGGTCCTCGACGTGATCGGGCTCGGGATCTCGGCCGCGATGCTGTTGCTGCTGGTCTCGAGAGCGGCCCGAAACCTCCGCGAGCTGGCTCAACGCGAGCCGGCGGCGCCGCGGAAGGCCGGTTCTTAACGACAGTTCCCGCAAATTGCAGGGTTGCGCCTTGCGCTTCTTGGAGGCCTCGACTAGATTCGCCAGCGCAGTTCGGGAGAGAGGACAGCGCCGCGAAAGCCAAGCGGCAGACACCTCTCGAAGGTAACTCACCGAGCTTTGTTCGTGCGAAGGCTACGCACGGGGCAGGCAAAGGAGTTGCCCCCGGACTGCATTTTCTTGTGCCCGCCCTCGCCGTTCCGCCGGGGCGATCCGTACCTTGCCCGGTGCGGCGATCGCCGCCGGCTCCGGGGCACCTGCCCGCCTCCAGCCGCGCGACCGGGGCGCACCCCCGCGAGGGGCAGGGCGCTGCGAGGCAACCCCGGAATGGCCCGCGGCTAGCCCGCCCGCCCCTTCTCGGTTAGCTTCACCGAATGCCCGGCGAGCCGCCCGGATTCGATTCGGTGCTCGAGACGGCGCTCTACCACGGCGCCGGCGAGCGCGCGGAGATGGAGCGATTCTATGAGCAGACGCTGGGGCTGCGACGGGTGTCGAGCTGGCCCGATGGAATCGCCTACCGCATCGGTGGCGGGGTGCTCCTGCTCTTCGACCGCGAGGGGCTGAGCCGGCGCGAGGGCCCGATCGCCGCCCACGGCAGCGTCGGCCCGGGGCACGCCTGCCTGGTCGTCTCCGCGAACGGCTACGAACTCTGGAAGCGCCGACTAGCGGATCGCGGCGTCGAGATCACCCACGAGCACGAGTGGGACGGCGGCCGCCGTTCCTTCTACTTTCAGGACCCCGCGGGCAACCTGCTCGAGATCGCCGACGGCGATCTGTGGCCCCGCTAACGAAGGCCACAACTCCGCATTCGATCTCGCATCTGAGGCCCTTGGGCGGCCCACGCCGCGGGGACCGGTCAGTCCGCGACGGGCGGCTCGTGCAGTCCAAACGCCGATCCCTGGTCGTCGCGGCAGAGCGCAAATCGTCCCCACTCGGTCTCGGGAGGATCGTCCGTGTGACCCGCGAGCTCCTCGATCTCGCCCCCGAGCTCGCGCACGCGCGCGATCGCGGCCTTGATGTCGTCGACGCGAAAGAACACGTACGGGCTCGCTCCCTCGTCTCCGCCGTGCAGTCCGCCGGGGATCGTGGGGGTCCTGATTACGCCACCCTTGCCGGCCTCCGCCTCGAAGTGCCAGCCGAAGAGCTCGCCGTAGAACTCCTTCGCCCGCTCGACGTCGCCGACTCCGATCTCGAACCAGCTGAGCTCGCCGCTCATGCCGTGAGGGTAGCTTCCGGCCGATGGCCGCAGAGCGCACGCTGAGCGAACGCGAGCTCAACCGAGCGCTGCTCGCTCGTCAGCTCCTGCTCGAGCGCGCGAAGACCTCGCTGCCGCGCGCGCTCGAGCGCATCGGCGGCCTCCAGGCGCAGTACGCGCCCTCGATGTACGTCGGCCTGTGGTCGCGGCTGGAGGCCTTCGAGCGCGAGCAGCTCACGCGCGCGCTGGAGCGGCGCACGGTCGTCCAGGGAACCCTGATGCGGATGACCATCCACCTCGTCTCCAAGCGCGACTACTGGCCCTTTGCGGTCGCGGTCCGCCAGGCTCGCCGCGAGGCATGGCTGAAGACCCGAGCGCCGACCGAGCGCGAGATCTCGGCCGCCGCGAAGAGCGTGCGGCGGGCGATCGGCGACGGCGCGATGACCAGTGCGGAGCTCGACGCGGCGCTCGGCGCCCGGGAGGGCCCGATCGCGGTGTGGCGCAACGGCGTCGGCGTCTGGGTGGATCTCGTGCGGGTGCCGCCATCGGGAACCTGGGATCGCCGGCGCGCCGACATCTACGGGGTGGCCGAGCAGTGGGTGGGCCCGGAGAACGTTGGCGAGGCCGACGGGCTGGCGCACCTCGTGCGGCGTTATCTCGGTGGGTTTGGGCCGGGCACCCGAAAGGACGTGGCCGACTACTGCGGAGTTGGGCTCGCCGCGGTCGATGCCGCGCTGAAGGGGATGAAGTTGCGCCGGTTTCGGGCCGAGGACGGCACGGAGCTCGTCGACCTGCCGCGAGCGCCGCTTCCCGACCCGGAGACGCCGGCGCCCGTCCGCTTCCTTCCGACCTGGGACGCGACCCTGCTCGCGCACGCCCGCCGGACCGGAATCCTGCCGGAGGTTCATCGACCGAAGGTGTTCAACATCAAGACGCCGCAGTCGGTTTCCGCCTTACTCGTCGATGGGGTCGTCGCGGGCACGTGGAAGTACGAGAAGGGCCGCGTCAAGACCGAGCCGTTCGGCCGCCTGGGCGCCGCGACGCGGCGCGAGGTGAAGGCCGAGGCGGATCGGCTCGCCGAGCTGCACGCTGCCTAGCGCGCTTGCGCCTTGCGGCGGAGGAGTGGAGCTAGCGGGGCTTGAACCCGCGACCTCCTGATTGCGAACCAGGCGCTCTCCCAACTGAGCTATAGCCCCAGGAGGCGCGAGTTTAGCGTTCGGATTCGGGTTTCCCGGGACCCCGAGGGGGTATTGACCCATTCCGAATGGCGAGGGCGAGGACCGCGATCCGGACGGCAGGTGGACTGGCCGCGGCGGTTGCGCTCTTGGCCGCCGGACCCGTGAGCGGCGCCGCGGCCGACACGCTGGTCACCAACGACACGGACGGGAGCTATGCGCGTTACGACGGGGCCAGCGACGCGACGATGCTCTCCTGCAGCACCGGGCGGCGGACCCAGAACGAGCCGAGCGTGGCGGTCGATCCCACGAATCCGGCCATCATGGTCGCGGGCGCCAATGACTACTGCGCCGAGATCGAGAACGGCTCGGGCAACGTTTGGACGGGTTACTACCGCTCGACGGATGGCGGGGCCAGCTGGTCGAACAGCCTGGTGCCGGGCTATCCGGCGGATACCTCGTCCGGGGGCACGGCGTCGCCGACGCACGGCGCCTGCGCGGCCGCAGGTGATCCGACCCAGTCGTTCGACGGTGCAGGCCGGCTCTACTACGGCTTCATCTGCTTCAACCGCGCCAAGCCGACCAACGGCTCGATCTACGTGGCGCGCTACGACGATCACGGCGCGAGCTACGTGCGGACGGTGCAGGTGGAGCGCGGCACGCCGTCCGTCTGGGGTCTCTTCCAGGACAAGATCAACATCGCCGTCGACCAGAGCATCGGCACTCCCACCGCCGGCAACGTGTACGTCGCCTGGGCCCGCTACAGCGGCCAGGCGGCCAACGACGTGGTCCTCTTCACGCGCTCAACCGATGGCGGGCGCACCTTCTCGAGGCCCCAGCGGCTGACCCAGGGACGCGGGGAGGAGCAGTTCGCCGACATCGCGGTCGGGCCGGAGGGGGAGGTCTACGTCACCTATCGCGAGATCGCTCACCAGGGGCCGACCCAGAACCGGATCCGCATCGTCCGCTCCATCGACGGCGGACAATCGTTCAGTGCGCCGGTGACGGTGGCCTCGATCGACCCCTTCGACTCGACCGATTTCGGCCCGGACACCTGCGGGGATGGTCCCTTTGCATGTGAGAGCGGACTGACGTACGCGCGCTTCTCGAGCCTCTCGGCGGTTGCCGCGGACGCCAGCGGTGTGCACGTGGTCTGGAGCGCGCGGAACGAGGATGGCCAGGCGAAGATCTTCGCGCGCAACTCGGCGGACGGGCTCTCGTGGAGCCAGTCGGCGGTCCAACTCGACTCGGTGGCCGATGGCCACCAGTACTTCCCGGACATCGCCTCCAGTGGCGAAGCGCTGTCGGTCGTCTTCCAGGACACGCGGGGCGACCCCGCATATTCCCCCGACCTCCCGCCGGGGAACACGGCCGCGGGCGTCAACTCGGGAGATCACATGAACGCCTTCGTGGCGTCCTCAACCGACGGCGGTTCGACCTGGACCGAAGCGCAGGTGAGTGACGCGGGCAGCAACCCGAACTGGGAGGTGCGCGGTTCCGCTCGCTCGCCGTTCTTCGGCGACTACAACTACGTGTCGACGGTCGGCGCGACGGTCGCCGCGGTGTGGACGGACACCCGCGATCTGCTACCGGGGTCGGATCCCCGTGAGGTTGGAGAGGACGACGACGCGGACGGCTTTGACGGCTTCCAAACCTGCACCTGGGTGCCGAACGACATCGACGCTCTCGCGTACGAGTCGCCCACGATTGACGATCCGTGCCTCTCGCAGGGTGCCTTGGACCAGAACATCTACGTGACCACGACGCCCTAGCCGGACTCGGCCCGCTCGGGGCGATAGCTGCACGCCCTGCCCTCAAGCCCGCGCCGTACATCTGCCGATCTAACCTCCTGCCGTTGAGCTTCCGACGTCGCCTGACGCTGTTCTTCGTGCTGATCGTCGTCCTGCCGATGATCGCCCTCGGCGTGCTCGTGAACGAGGTCGCGGGTGACTCCGAGAGCGGCAAGGCGGACGCGCGCCTCTCGGCGGGACTGGAGACCGCGCTCTCGATCTACGAGCGCAGCGTCGAGGAGGCGCGGGCGGCGGGCAGCGCGCTGGGCAGGGAGCCGGAGCTCGGAGCGGCACTCGAGTCGGGCGATCCGGCGCGGGTGCGGGGTGTCGTGCGGCGCCTGGCGGAGGAGCACGGGATCGCCTCGCTTCAGATCGTCGATCCCGATGGCCGCGAGCTGGCGGCGATCGACTACACGCTGCCCTTCGCCACCTCGGCGCTGGAGCTGACAGGAGCCGACGGGTCGACGCTGGGCACGCTTCGCGTTTCGACGACGAGCGTGCCGTCCTACGCGCGCGAGGTTGAGGGGGTCACGGGCGAGCAGGTCGCGGTGGTCTCGGAGGCCGGCACGGCGGTGGCCGGCAGCGCGACGGTCGAGGAGACGGACCTCCCGGAGAGCGGGGAATCGACAGACCTGGAGGTGGACGGAGACGAATTCCGCGTTGCGGCAGCGGAGCTCCCGGCCTCGGGAGGCCTGCGCGTGGCGATGGCGGCACCAGTCGATGAGACCGGATTCCTCGGCTCGAGTCCGGGGGTCGCCGCGGCGCTCGGCGCGTTCCTCCTCGTCGCCGTCCTCTTCATCGCAATGCTCACGCGCACGCTTTCCGGACAGGTGGCGGAGATGCTCGCTGCGGCGCGCCGGATCGGCGACGGCGACTTCAGCCGCCAGATCCCGGTTCACGGAAACGACGAGATGGCGGGATTGGCGAGCGAGTTCAACAAGATGAGCGACCGGCTGCGCGGTCAGATGGACGAGCTGCGCAGCCAGCGGCTGGAGATCGAGCGCTCCGTGCAGCGGATCGGGGAGGCGTTCGCGTCGGGTCTCGATCGGGAGGCGTTGCTTGAGATCGTCGTCGAGACGACCGTGGGAGCGTGCAACGCCGAGTACGGGCTGATCGCGCTCAGCGGGCACGTCGGCGCCGAGGCGCAGGCCGGCGAGGCGTCCGAGGCCATGCAGGAGGCGGCGCTGGCGGCCGAGGAGGCCGCGCTGCGCGCGCGCGACGTGGTGGACGCCCAGCGGGACGGGGCGCAGGCGATGTCGAGCCCGCTGAGCCGCATGGGCCGCCACGAGGAGACGCTGGGAGCGATGACCGTGGCGCGGACCGGCAGTCCCTTCGCCCCCGAGGAGCACGACGTCTTCCGCTATCTGGTCGGCCAGGCTTCGGCGTCGGTCGAGAACGTCTCGCTCCACGAGATGGTGAGCCAGCAGGCGCTCACCGACGAGCTCACCGGGCTGCCAAACAATCGGGCGCTGCGCGACTGGCTGGCCCGGGAGGCGGCTCGCGCTGAGCGCTTTAGCCACGACCTCTCCCTGCTCATGCTCGACATCGACGACTTCAAGCAGGTCAACGACACGTTCGGGCACCTGCAGGGTGACGCGGTCTTGCGGGTCGTCGGCGAGGTCCTGGAGTCCGAGGCGCGGGCGGTCGATCAGCCGGCCCGCTACGGCGGCGAGGAGTTCGTGGTGGGGCTGCCGGAGACCGATACCGAGGGGGCCGCGGGGCTGGGGGAGCGGATTCGGTCCCAGATTGCCGCCGAGCGCGTGCCACGCGTGGACGGCGACGGCACGATTCAGGTCACGGCGAGCGTCGGTGTCGCGAGCATCCCGGCGACCGCGCGCGACGTGCAGGAGCTGATCGCCGTGGCCGACGCAGCGCTCTATGAAGCAAAGCGTGCAGGCAAAGACCGGGTTGCCGCGGCAGAGCCAGACTCGGCAGAAATGCCTGCTGACCAGGCACGAGAAGCCGGTTCAGCGGCGAAGGGACGAGCGCCCGCACGGCGAAGATAGGCGGGAACCTGTGCCTCGAGCGCCCGTCGCGGCGCCGAGCGTCCGATTTCTGCGGAGTAGTCTTTCACCCGGGTCGAAACGCATGGGAATTCTCGACGAAGCGATCCGCGAGCACCTCGATCTCAAGCGCCGCCAGGGCGCCGCTGACGAGGAGCTAAAGCGCCTCGAGGACGAGGCGTTCGGACCTCCTACGAGGCCGGGCGAGCCCGACTTCCCCGACCACGAAGGCGAGGAAGCGGAGGGCGACGGGTCAGGCGCGAGCGCGACGGAGCAGGCTGAGCTGGGCGAGCCCGCGGGCGCGGGTGACACCGAGCCGGTTGGGCCCACCACGCCGGAAGAGCCGCCCCCCGTCGAGCCACCGCCGGTGGAGGAGCCCCCGGCGGAGGAGCCGCCCCCGGTTGAGGCGCACGCCGACCCTGAAGCGCCCGAGGCTGCGACGACCTTCTACGACCGGAGCCAGGAATCCGAGCTCGAGCTCGGGGACCTCGACCTCGACCTCGAGTTCGACGAGGAGGTTGCCGAGCCGGCGGCGCCCGAACCGCCGCCCGAGACGGGCGAGGAGCCTCCGATCGAGAGTCTCGACACCGTCGAGCACGAGCCGTCGATCGAGTCGTTGGACACGGTGGAGCATCGCATCGAAGAGCTCGAGCAGGAGCCGGTCGAGGAGACCCCGGAGCCTCCTGAGCCGTCGATCCCCGCGGACGAGCCCGAGGCAAGCACGGCTTCCGGAGAGGACGGCGCAGACGACGTGCTCGAGGAGACGCCTGAGTTCCTGCGCGACACTCCTGAGGACGACGAGCTCTGGTTCGAGCAGGGCGAACCGAAGGACTTCGACTTCGACGACTGACCGGGCCCGCCGGGTGGGCTAGACGTAGCCGCGGGTACGGGCGGCTTCGACGACGCGCTCGATGCCCACCAGGTAGGCGGCCTCGCGCAGATCGAGGCCCTCTTCCTTGGCGCGCGATGACACCTCGCGGTAGGCGCGGCGCATGATGTTGCCGAGCTTGTCGTTCACCTCGCGCTCGTCCCAGCGGAAGTGCTGGAGGTTCTGTACCCACTCGAAGTAGGAGACGACGACGCCGCCGGCGTTGGCCATCACGTCGGGGATGATGTAGACGTCCTTGTCGCGCAGGATCTGGTCGGCAACCGGCGTGGTGGGGCTGTTGGCACCCTCGACCAGCACCTTGCACTGCATCCGGTCTGCGTTGTGCTCGTGGATCATGCCTCCGAGGGCCGCGGGAATGAACACGTCGCAGGGAACGGCGATCAGGTCCTCCGGGTCGATGATCTCGGCGCCCTCGAACTCGGTGATCAGACCGCCCCTCGAGATGTGGTCGTGCAGCGCGTTGGCATCGATGCCGGCGTCGTTTCGGATCGCTCCGTGGGCGTCGGAGACGGCGACCATCTTCGACCCGAGCTGCTGCATGATGCGCGCCGCCCACGAGCCGACGTTCCCGTAGCCCTGGACGGCGAAGGTGGTGTCGGCTGGACTGAGGCCGAGATGGGGGGCCGCCTCGCGGAAGACGAAGACGCAGCCGCGACCGGTGGCGGCGTCGCGGCCGAAGGAGCCCTCCAGGGCGATCGGCTTGCCCGTGACGATCGCGGGCGTGTGGCCGTGGAGCTTTCCGTACTCGTCCATGAACCAGGCCATCACCTGGGCGTTGGTGTTCACGTCGGGCGCCGCGATGTCGCGGGTGGGGCCGAGGACCTTCTCGATCTTGTCCATGAACGAGCGCGCGATCTTCTGGACCTCGTGTTGCTCGAGCTTGTCGGCCGGGCAGTTGACGCCGCCCTTGGCGCCCCCGTAGGGGACGTTGGCGACCGCGGTCTTCCACGTCATCAGCGAGGCGAGGGCGCGCACCTCGTCGACGTCCACCTCGGGGTGGAAGCGGATGCCACCCTTGTAGGGGCCGCGAGCGCCGTTGTGCTGGATGCGGTAGCCGGAGAAGACGTGGATCTTGCCGTCGGAGAGCCTCACGGGGATCTGGACGGTCACCTCTCGGTAGGGCGTCCAGAAGACGGTCCGCAGGTCGTCCGGCAGCTTCAGGTGATCGGCTGCAATGTTGAAGTAATGGCGGACGATCTCGAGGTTCGAGACCTCGGCCCGCTGGCCCGGCTTGGGCTCACCCTTCGCCTCGGCTTCGGCCTTCGCCTCCTCGACCGCCTGTGGGGACTTGTCGACTTCTTCCCGCTCGCCTACCGACTCGCCATCAACGGTCTTCGCCTCGGCCATCCAGTTCCTCCGGAATCCCGTTTCTCCGCGCCCATCGTCCCACAACTTCCCCACCGGGGAGCGGGGGATGCGTGAAGTGTTGGTGAACTTCTTGCGCCCCGTTTGACCTGTTCGTCGAGCGGAGCCCGCACCTACAATCAGTCGCCTGGGGCCATAGCTCAGTTGGGAGAGCGCTTGATTTGCATTCAAGAGGTCGCCGGTTCGAATCCGGCTGGCTCCACCTCCAGCGTCTCCTGGCCCGGACGGCGGCATGTAGGTGGTCGGCGGGGTACCGGATCCCGGCCGACTGGTTGTTCTTCGGCGGCGTGAGACGGAGAACCCAGGTAACTCTTGCCGGATCCCAGCTCGTCTGGGCAATCGGGCTTTCCAGCAAGCCTCTTTCTGCAACTCGCTCTTCCCGCCGCGGACGGGGCGATTCAGGAGCGGGAGCTACTAGGCGCGAACCCGAACGGCCTTGCCGGCCATCGCCCGCAGCTAGCCTGCTCGGTGGGACCCCGATGTCGCCGTTTCGGGCGCTCTGTGCGACCTGTCAGCCTGCTTCCTGGCCAGGACCCGCGTCGAGAACCGCGTACTCGGCTTCGACGAGCGCCGCAGCCGCGTGATCGATCGCAAAACGCCGCTAGCCGAGATCCTCTCCACGCACCGACGATACATCCCATTCTTTGGGAGACAACCCCGCGCACGCTTCCGCAACGTCAGCGAGATCCGGGAGAACACGGAAGGCATC
>JBKPDQ010000187.1:0-17275 GCA_046728015.1 Actinomycetota bacterium | reverse complement strand
CTGTCACAGTTCGAGGGGCCGTCGCTCAGGTCGCTCCAAGGGTAATCACCTCAAGGTTCTGCGCGATGCCGGCTTACTTGACTTCGAGCGGCATGGAAGCTGGTCTAACTACTGGGTGCCGGATCATCGCTTGACGCGTTGGGGAAGGCCGCGATGTCCTCGAAGCCCTCGTCTGTGCGGCCAAGGCAGCCCTCGTGCTTGGCTAAATCGGTTCTGCGTGGAGCTCGCGTAGTGGGCCCGTTAGTCGTCGCGGTCCCTGCGCCGGCGCAGTAGACCCCACACGGCGCTGACAACCATGCCGCCCATCATCAGGGTCATCATCGCGATCATCGCAATGGTGAGCAGAGTCGAGCCGTCCATCATTGGCGTTGCTCTGATCTCTACCCGGGTTTGCGGGCCATCACTCGCTCGACAATCCCCCACTTCGACCGCTCGACCCGCTCGACCTCGAAGCCCTCGGCGCCAAGGTACTCAAGCGGCTCGCGCATCAGGTGATCGGCAGCGAAGCGCACCGCGAGCGGGTCGAGGAGGCGCTGACCGGTCCGCACCAGAAGGCGTGGGCTGCGGACGTGCTCCAGCAGGAGTAGGCGTGCACCCGGCCGCAGGACTCGATGGGCCTCGCTGATCGCCTGGCGAGGGTCGGGGATTGTGCACAGACCGAGGGTGATGACGACTGTGTCGAAGCTATCGCTCTGGAACTCGAGCGCCTGCGCGTCGCCGAGCCGTTGGTCGACCTCGCGCCCCACCTCGGCTGCGCGCTGCCTGGCGATCGCCATCATCTCGGGGCTGAGCTCGATGGCGGTCAGTCGGACGCCGTCGGGGTAGACAGGAAGGTTGCGGCCGGTGCCTGCCGCCAGCTCGAGGACGTCGCCATCGGCCCGCGAGCAGACCCATTCACGTCCGCCAGCGAACAGGATCTTCTCGAAGAACGAGATCCGGCGGTCGTAGCGCGGCGCCTCCTTGTCCTGGATGGCCCGCACCCGCTCCGTCTCCTGGGCTGTGTTCAGGCCGGATCGTCCCATCTGCCATGCATCGTGACCTCAGCAGCGCGGTGTTGACATACCCCGTGGGGGTATTCTTTAAGCGACGTGGGCGAGTTGATCAGCACGATCGGCGATGGCCTCTGGAACGCCGGGCTCATGGCTTGGGAGGTCTGGTGGGCCCTGGTCCTCGGCTTCGCGATCTCCGCGATCGTCCAAGCGTGGGTCCCGCGGAGTCGAATCGAAGCAGCGCTCTCCGGCAGTGGCCTCGTCCCGGTCGCGAAGGCCACCGGGCTCGGTGCGGCATCGTCCTCGTGCTCCTACGCAGCGATAGCGATCGCGAAGTCGCTATTCGCAAAGGGCGCCTCGGCGGCGTCGGCGCTCGCATTTCAATTCGCTTCAACCAACCTCGTGTGGGAACTGGGCCTCGTGCTCTGGATCTTGATCGGCTGGCAGTTCACGCTCGCCGAGTTCGTCGGCGGCTTGGTGATGATCGGGCTTATGACGCTGCTGCTTCGCAGCTTTGTCTCGCCCAAGCTCGAGGAGCGTGCCCGCGATCACGCCCAGGAGGCGGCCGCCGGCCACCAGCACCACGCGGCCGTGACCGAGGGGCTCACGTGGCGCCAGCGGCTCACCTCCTCGACCGCCTGGTCCGACGTCGCCCACAACTTCCGCGGCGACTGGCAGATGCTTTGGAAGGAGATCACGCTCGGCTTCCTGCTCGCCGGGTTCATCGCCCTGCTCGGAGACGACTTCTTCAACTTCCTCTTCGTCACCGACGCACCGAAAACGCTGCGAACGATCGAGAACGTGATCGCCGGGCCCCTGATCGCGGTGCTGAGCTTCGTCTGCTCGATCGGGAACGTGCCCCTCGCAGCTGTTCTGTGGTCCGGCGGGATCTCATTCGCCGGCGTGATGGCGTTTATCTTCGCTGACCTGATCGTGCTTCCGATCGTGCTCGCCTACCGCAAGTACTACGGCTGGGGCTTTCGCTCTCCGGATCAGCGCCCTGATGCTGATAACGATGGTGATCGCGGCGCTGATCGTCGACGGTTTGTTCACCACCGTGGACCTCGTCCCGAGCGAGCGGCCCGCCGCCGATGACGTGTTCGGCGAGATCGAGGCGAACTACAAGCTGGTTCTGAACGCGGTCGCGACGGTGGCCTTCATCGCCCTGATCTGGCCGGCGATCCGCGGCGCCACAGATCCAGTCTGCGGGATGAAGGTCGACCGAGCCACTGCACTGACAGTCGAGCACGACAGTCACACCTTTTACTTCTGCTCCGAACACTGCCGGACCGAATTCGAGGCCGATCCCGCGCGATACGCGTCCGAGGAGGTCGCGCGCGAGGTGGTGCCGTCGGGCGCATAGCAGTGCTCGTCCTAAGCAGGTGCCCTCGGTGGCACGGATCGGAGCCCTTCCTGCTCAACACACATCACCTGGAACCAGGTATTGACTTGCTGTTACCCGAGTTCGAGACTGAGCAGGAGGCAGGTCCTCCAACCGAACAAAGGGGAGAACTATGCGGCGACTTGCGATGTTCTTCGTGCTTGTGCTCTCTGTGGCGCTATTTGCTCTCGCGCCCACTGTGGGGGCGACCATTCATCCGATCGTGGAGTCCTTCGACTGCGCGAACGCGCAGGCGTTTGCGCATCACCCGCTTGGTGATGTTGCTGACCCGCGGGGCCAGACGCCCGGGGACGTGAATCCGGCCGGACAGGAGACGGGTTCTAAGGCCCTGGTTGCGCTTGGCGTCGCAGACGACAGCGCATTCTCTGAGTTCAAGCTCAACGGCGAGTGCGGCGCGGTCGGGCAGCCCTAAGCGTCCGGCGGCTGCGAGCGACCGCTTTGCCTGCAAAGCGACCAGTTGTGCCCCGCACTCGGTAAGTAGGAGGTCCGTCTAGCCCATACCAGCGGAGCACCGCTCTTCGTCCAAAGCAGATGATTTCGTTTCGTCAAACGATGCCGCTCACCTGAAGCGCCGCGCCGGCAAGCCCACATCCAAGAACCACGTAAACCACCACCGGTTTCCCGTGCCAGCGGTTCAGCGCGAGGAACGCCAGCGCGGCGAGAATCGCGGTTGGCACATCCACCACGCCGGTATCCACGATGTCCACCGTCACGGCTGCGATCAGACCGATCACTCCGGCCGCGACCCCCAACAGGAACGGTCGGATGCGCGGATTCTCAGCGATGCCGACGAGGACGCGATGGAAGAAGATTGGGAAGACGAACGCGGGCAGAAAGATGCCGAGCGTGATGACGAGCGCGCCCGTCAGCCCGCCCGCGACGTAACCGACAAACGTCGAGAAGATGATCAGCGGGGCTGGCAGGACTCCGCCCATTGCAAGCCCGTCCACGAACTGGCCCTCGGTTAGCCAGTGCCGACTCTCAACCGCTGCGTCGTGCAGGTATGGGATGACCGTGAACGCGCCACCGAAGGTGACCAGTCCGGCCTTTAGCCCCTCCCAGAAGATCTCGGCGGTTAGGGAGAACGTGATGGCACCGGTCACGAAGACGAGGGCGGCGGGCGCGGGCGAGAATGACTGCGCCCGACGCGTCCAACGCTCGGCGCTCTTCCAGAGCTCGTAGGCGAGCCCGGCACCGATCAGCACGAGCGCGAAGTTGGCGCTTGCGAACACCGTGAGCACGAACGCAGCAATCGCCACCGTGGCAAGGAAGACATCACTGATGAAGGTCTGACTTAGACGTACGAGCGCACGGGCAACGACTGCACCCACCGCCGCCGCAAGTCCATAGAACAGCTCGTCAAGGTCTGCTGCGAGGTCCGCCTCGACGTAGGCGATCGACAGAGCGAGCATGAGAATGAAGCCGGGCAGCATGAACCCGAGCCCGGCCAGGAACGCGCCCAGCTTGCCGCCGCGAATGCGCCCGAAGTAGACGCATAGCTCGTGCGCCTCCGGGCCGGGAAGCACCTGATAGACAGCGAGCGTCTTCTTGAACGTCTCCTCGGAGACCCAGCGCTCCTCGTCCACGCACTCGTGCTTGATCATCGCTATCTGCGCTGCGGGGCCTCCCCACGCGAGAAGGCCGAACTTCAGGAAGCGCCGAAAAATCGAGCCGGGCGGCTCATGCGGTGAATCGATGGCGGGCCGCAAAGCGGCGGCAGTCTCCCGGATTCAGCCGGAACCTGCCGGACGCATCTCGATATCGCTGAGACCGGCGCCACGCACCAGCTCACGCACCGCTTTCCATGCAAAGCGGAAGCCTTCAAAGAGCCCGGGCTGCCACGAGTACCGCCTACGCCGACAGCCCGGCGGCTTCGAGGGCCTCGGCGCGATCGGTGAAGCCGAGCTCCAATCTGATGACGCGGCGATCGTGGAGGGTGAACACGTCCGCTACAGGCTGTTGGACCTCGATCCCGCTGTCCTTGCCCTTGCCGACCCAACGGCCGATCGCGACGACCCGATCACCAGCGTCCAGAACCTCATCCGGCTCCATGCGGAACTCCTGCCACACCTCGTGTGTGTCCGCGAGCATGCGGCGCATGCCCTGCCTCCCCGCGTAGGTCTTGGGATTGACGCGGCGTCGCGTCGCGTCGATCACCACCCCCGGGTCGAGAATGGCGATCGCTTCACCTTGCTCGTTGCTGTTCCAGGCCTCGATCAGGCGCCGAACGATCTCCACGTTCTCCTGCGACATCGACTAGTTCCGCAGCCCGGCGGCTTCGAGGGCTTCGGCTTGGTCGACATAGACACAACCCTCGACGATCTTGCGATCGCGGAGCGTGTAGATGATCGCGCCCTCCGTCTCCACCGGCACGCCGCTCGACTTGCCCCTTCCGCCTTGGCGAAACAGCTGGAGCACCTGGTCCCCGGCGTCGAGGAGATCCTCGGTCTCAAGCCAGTAGTCGGTGAAGGCCCCGATCCACTCTTCGAGCAATCGGACGACTCCAGAGTGGCCGCGGTAGGTGTGAGCGTCGGGTCCAGCGGAGAAGAACACGACGTCGTCGTCATAGGAGGACAGCACGGCATCGAAGTCGCCCCGCGCCCACGCTTCGAGGCCTTCCCGAACGACCTCGACGTTCTCCCGCGACATCGCCCGCCCAGTATCCCGTGGACTCAGCGAGGATGGGCGACTAGGGTTGACAGCAGAGCTGAGCGCGCGAACCCCACGAGAGGAGACGCTCATGGCCGTTGTCGTCGTAGCCGAGTTCAAGGGTGCAGATCAGGCGTTCTACGCGGAGGCGAGCGAGAAGGTCTTGCCGGGTGGCCAACTCCCGAGGGGCAACAGATTCACATCGCCGGTCCCATCGAGGACGGGTGGCGGGTGATCACCGTGTGGGAGTCCGAGGAGCAGTTCAGCCGGTTCCGCGAGGAGAAGCTGACCCCGGCCGTGCGCGAGACCGACCAGGAAGGCCGCGTAACTCCTCAGTTCCAGGTCGGCGAGATCTACAGGCCGATCACCATCACGTAGCGAACACGTCTCCCACTGGACACCGCCCGCACGGAGGCGGGCCGCTTGAGTCCTCTAACGCCATCACGTCAACTGGTGACGCGGGGAATCTTGCCCCTGATCCCCTAGAACCCTGCAGCTCCGACCTGCGCCCCCCCTTCCGCTTGACCTCCGGCCCTCCCTCGGTGTACGGTCGCGCGCACCAAATCAAATGGGGCCGCGGTGCGTGAACACCCGGCCCCTGGCACCCGGCTTAGTTGCCCAAGACCGGATGCAAGGGAAAGGTACGCCACGCCCCTCGCGGTCCTCGACTCAGAGGAGGCCGGACGGCTGACGTAGATCAGATGGTTGGGAGGGACTGAGAGCTAGCAAAACGCGGGCTAGTCGCCCACTGGGGCGCAGTGAACCGGCGCGCCCCGAGGGAGTCAGCCAGAAAGCGACGGAACCAGATGATTGACCCAGCCAAGACGCCGAGTCCGAGAAACCGCTTGCTAGCCGGGAAAACGAATGCCGGAGGAGGGACTCGAACCCCCGACACGCGGATTATGATTCCGCTGCTCTAACCAGCTGAGCTACTCCGGCGGGGGGTTCGAATCGTAGCGGCGCTCAGGTGGTTCCCAGTGGGGTCGAATGGGCTCGCGGGATGGAGGCAGCGCACAGTCCGCCGCAGTGAAAATCGCTCTGCGGTCGCTACGTCGCTAACCTCCGGTCGGCAAGACCGGCCTGTACGGCCGGGGAAACGTGCCAGCGCCTCGTTCTCGGTTCACAGCCTCCGTGGTTCGCAGCACATGTCCACGGAGGAATCAATGTCCACTGGAACCGTCAAGTGGTTCAACGACGACAAGGGCTTCGGCTTCATCACGCCGGACGACGGCTCAAAGGACCTGTTTGTCCACCAGAGCGCGATCGCGGGTGACGGCTTTCGCTCGCTGACCGAGGGAGCGAAGGTCTCCTTTGACTCCGAGCCCAGCGACAAGGGCCCGCGCGCGGTCAACGTTCAGACCGTCTAGACGTCGAACCGCACACAAGCCGTTGGCGAGGGCCCTCGCGTGAGCGGGGGCCTTCGCGCGTCGAGGCGGGGATTCGCTGCAGCGGCCCTTGTCGCGGTCAGTCGGGCCTCTTGTTCGCGCGCCGAAGGAAGTCGATCTGCGCACTGCTTGCGCATGATCAGGTGCTCGAGCAGGTGCTCGAGCGCCTCGGATCGCCCCTCACGACCCGTGGGCTCGATCGCCGCTTGGAGCGCGTCGACGGCCTCCGTCTCGCAGGCGACCAGCCACTCAATCGCCTCGACGGGGTCGTCGATTACGCGCAGCTCTGGCACGGCCGTGGAGGGCGTGCCGTCAAACGATCTTCTCGATCAAACGGCGCGCGTCGGCCAGCTCGCTGTCGCCGTAGTCGGTGAGCTTGTCGCCGACGGCCTGCACTCGAATCCCGCGAGACTCGCTGCCGTGAGCGAATACTGAAGCGCGGAGCGCATCTGCAGCTCGAGCGCCGCGTTGAGGCGCTCGACCGCGAGCTCGACTTCAAGCGTTTCGTCCTCGGCGGCGATGGAGGGCAGTTACCCCCCTCGAAAGCGCCTTAGTCGGGTCCGCCACCCTGTCCTGCCTACCTGATTGCCGCCCCGGTCTAGTCTCCCTGCGGTGAGCGGCGACCTCGAGCGCGCCATGAACGCGGTGATCAACGACTGTCTCGCGGTCCGCGAGGGCGAGGAGGTGCTGGTGGTTGCCAACCCCGCGACGATCGGCCTCGGCGAGCGCCTGCGCGGAGAGGCGGGCAAGGTCGGCGCCGACGCGGTGATGGCGTTGATGAAGGAGCGCCAGACGCACGGCAGTGAGCCGCCCGACTCGGTCGCCGCCGCGATGGCGGCCGCGGATGCCGTGCTCGTTCCGACGATGCAGTCCATGTCGCACACGAAGGCCCGCCGCGCGGCCAACGAGGCGGGCGCGCGGGTGGCGACGTTGCCCGGCGTCACCGAGGAGATTCTGGCCCGGGTCATGAGCGCCGACGTGGCCGACGTGCGCCGCCGCAGCGTCGCGGTCGCCGAGCGGCTGACCAAGGGATCCGAAGCCCACATCAGCTGCCCGAACGGGTCGGACTTTCGCATCGGGCTCGAGGGCCGCGACGGGATCGAGGACTCGGGCGACATCGCCTCGCCGGGGACGTTTGGCAACCTGCCCTGCGGCGAGGGATTCATCGCGCCGGTGGAGGGCACGAGCGAGGGCAAGCTGGTGATCGACGGGTCGATCGCCGAGCTTGGGATCGTCGACTCGCCGGTGGAGCTGACGGTCGAGGGTGGCCATCTGCGAAGCGCCGAGGGCGGGATGGGGAAAGACCTGATGGAGCTGCTGGCACACGGCGGGGCGGAGGGGACCAACGTGGCCGAGCTCGGGATCGGCACCAACGAGAAGGCGACCCTGACCGGCGTGGTGCTCGAGGACGAGAAGATCCTCGGCACCTGCCACGTCGCCTTCGGCGCCTCGGCCGGGATCGGGGGCACGGTCCAGGTTCCCGTCCACATCGACTGCGTGGTGATGAAGCCCGATCTGCGTATCGACGGCGAGCCGCTCCTCCGCGCCGGCGAGTTGCTGGTCTGAGCGCGTGCTGCTGGGCGTACCGAACTTCTCCGAGGGGCGCAGCGCGCACGCGATCGCGGCCGTCACCGACGCCTTCCTCACCAGCACCGAGCTGCTGGACAGCCATTCGGATCCGGTGCACAACCGAACCGTGCTCACGCTCTCGGCGTCGGGCGATGCGCTGGTCGCGGCGCTGGTGGCCGGGGCCGGAGCCTGCCTGCGACACATCGACCTGACGCGGCACGACGGGGCGCACCCTTGCGTGGGTGCCCTCGACGTCTGCCCCGTTGTGTGGGTCGGCGTGCGCGACCGGGCGCGGGCCCGCGAGCTGGCACTCGAGACGGCGATCGAGATCTCCGACCTCGGCCTGCCGGTGTTCCTGTACGGGGAGCTCGCCTCCGACGAGCGTCGTCGCGAGCGCGCCTACTTTCGCCGCGGAGGAATCGGCGAGCTGACCGAGCGGATGCGCTCCGGCGAGCTGCGGCCCGACTTCGGACCGCCCGAGCCCCATCCGACTGCAGGTGCGACGCTGGCCACCGCCCGGCCGCCGCTGGCCGCGTTCAACATCCTGCTCGACACCGGCGACGTCGAGATCGCGCGGGCGGTGGCGTCGGGACTGCGGGAGGCCGGCGGAGGGCTCGGCGGCGTGCGGGCGGTCGGGATAGACCTCGACGGGCGGGCGCAGGTCTCCACGAACATCCACGATCCGGTGGCGGTGCCGCTGAGCGCCGTGATCGAGCGCGTCCGCGGACTGGCGGCCGAGCACGGCGCGCGGCCGATCTCCGGAGAGGTCGTCGGGCTCCTGCCCGAGGCGGCGCTGCGCGACCTGCCGAACGATGTGCCGCTGGTCAGCTTCGACCTAGAGCGCGGCGTGATCGAGCGGCGGCTGCCCGGCGCCTGAATTAGCATCCCGCCTCCATGGCGCAGACCAGGCGCAGACGTCGCCGCAAGCACCGCGGTACCCAGGGCGGGAGCATCGACCGCCGACGCTCTCGCGGGCGGCCACGCTCGCGCGAGGAAGCGCGCGCGCAGGCCAAGCGCCGATCGGACATGCGGCGCGACCGCGCGCCCACCTGGGGCAGCGCTTTCCGACGCGGCCTGATCGGCGCCGGGATCTTCTTCGCACTGATGATGGTGGCCTTCGGGCAGCCGTTCGCCGCGTCGTTCGCTCTCGGCGCCGTGATGCTCGGCATCTACGTGCCGCTGGGCTACCACGTCGACCGCTTCTTCTGGAACCGGCGGCGCGCCACGGCCGCGAAGCGCTAGCGCGCCACCGCGTACCGCAGCCAGACGAGTCCTTGGCCGCGCCGTTCCTCGGCGATGAGCCGCAGCGACACGCGGGCGTCCATCTGGTCGAGGAACGGTCGGCCTGCGCCGGCGATCGCGGGGTGGACGAGCACCGAGAGCTCGTCGACCAGCCCCGCCCGCCACAGGAGCGCGTTAAGGGTTGGCCCGGCGTCGACGCGCACCGTGTCCACGCCACGATCGGCCAACTCTCCCAGCGCCCGCTCGAGGTCGACCCGGTCGTTGCCGGCAACCGCAATGTCGACACCCGCACTCGTCAGGTACTCGAGGTGCTCGGGCGGGGTCGTCGCGGAGCAGAGCGCCAGGCCCGTGCTCCAACGCCCGGCGTTGAGAAGCGCGCTCCACGATCGCACCCGGCCGCGAGAGTCGACCACCGCGAGCAGCGGCGGCCGATCGTCGCCCTCCGCGGCCGTTGGCAGCTCCGCGTCGGGCGCGTCCGGCTCGGCCGTCGCGGCGAGGATCGTCTCCGACCCGCAGAGCGTTGCGTCCTCGTCCCAGGTCGCGATCGTGTCGTAGTACGTACCGACGTCCGGTTCGAAGCCGTCGATCTTCCCGTCCAGACTGACGGCGGCATGAACGATCACCCGAGGCGCCGGCACGCGGCGATCGTAATCAGGCGACCCGCTACCCTCGCCGGCCATGGACGTTCGCACCTTCACGGTCGGGCCGATGGCCGAGAACTGCTTCGTCTTCCGGCGAGACGGCGCCGATCGCGGCCTCATCGTCGATCCCGGCGACGAGCCGGAGCGCATCCTGCGCGCGGTCGATGAGCTGGGGCTCGGGATTGACGCGATCCTTCTCACACACACGCACTTCGACCACATCGGCGCGGTGGCGCCCGTCGCCAAGACCACCGGCGCGCCGGTGTACTGCCCCGAGATCGAGGTGCCGGTGCTCGCGAACGTCATGTCCTTCACGCCGCCGCCGTTCGGACCATTCGAGAGCTACGACGCCGACGAGACCGTCTCCGGCGGCGAGCGCCTCGAGCTCGCCGGCATGGAGATCGACGTCATCTTCACTCCCGGCCACAGCCCCGGTCACGTCACCTACTCGGTTGCCGACGAGGCGGCGCTGTTCTCCGGCGACGTGCTCTTCCAGGGGTCGATCGGCCGCACCGACCTGCCGGGTGGCGACGGGCCCACGCTGATGGAAAGCGTCCGCGGCCTCGTCGAGGGCTTCGGAGAGGACACAACGGTCTACCCGGGCCACATGGGCATCACCACGCTCGGCGCCGAGCGCGAGACCAATCCGTTTTTGACGGCACTGGCTCGTTAGGCTCGCCAGGTGGCCGCCCAGTTTCAGGCCCCGAGAGGGACCTTCGACGTCCTGCCCGCCGAATCGGCGGCGCGCGACCGTCTCCACGCCGCCGGCTCCGAGCTGTTCGCCCGCGCCGGCTACGGGCGCATCGAGACGCCGATCTTTGAGGACACCGAGCTGTTCGAGCGTGGCGTTGGCGCCTCCACCGACGTCGTGCGGAAGGAGATGTTCACCTTCTCCGACCAGGGCGGGCGCAGCCTCACGCTGCGCCCCGAGGCAACCGCCGCGATCTGCCGCGCCTACATCGAGCACGGGATGCAGACCCTGCCCCAGCCGGTGAAGCTCTGGTGGTACGGGCCGCTGTTTCGCCACGAGCGCCCGCAGGCGGGACGGTTTCGCCAGTTCACCCAGCTCGATGCCGAGGCGATCGGCTCCGACTCGCCGCTTGTCGACTCCGAGCTCATCGTGCTCCTCGACGAGCTCCTGCGCGGGCTGGGCGTCCCGGCGCTCGAGCTGCGGCTGGGCAGCCTGGGCTCGGTCGAGGCGCGCGCGGCCTATCGCGACGAGCTGCGCGCCTATCTGCGCGCGCACGAGTCCGAGCTCTCAAAGGAGGTCCGCGAGCGCATCGACGAGAACCCGCTGCGCGCCTTCGACGCCAAGGACCCCGGAACGCGGGCCGTGATGGCGAACGCGCCGACGATGCTCGAGCGGCTGGAGGGCGAGGACGCCGAGCAGTTCGCCGCGGTTCGGGAGCTGCTCGACCACGCGGGCGTCGAGTACACGGTCGACGCGACCATGGCGCGAGGGCTCGACTACTACACGCGCACGGTGTTCGAATTCCACTGCGAGCGGCTCGGCGCCCAGTCACAGGTCGCAGGCGGCGGGCGCTACGACGGCTTGATCGAGCTGCTCGGCGGACCACCGACTCCCGCGACGGGGTGGGCGGCGGGCGTCGAGCGCATCCTGCTCGCGCTCGACGAGGAGCCGGTCGAGCCGGGCGTGGACGTGTTCGTGGCCGCGCCCGACGGCCAACGCGAGCGCGCCTTCGCGCTCGTGCGCGAGCTTCGACGCGCGGGGCTTCGCGCCGACCTCGACCTCGCCGGACGGGCGATCAAGGGTCAGATGAGGCAGGCCGATCGCGTTGGCGCCCTGCGGACGGTGATCTTGGGCGAGGACGGGAGCGCGCAGGTGCGCGACATGACCTCCGGCGAGCAGCGCGAGCTGGATCTGGCACGGGCCGTCGAGGAGCTGGCGGCGTGAGCGAGTTCCCGGCCCTGCGGCAAAATGAGTACCGCGACGTCTGGTGCGGGCAGGTGCTCGGCGATCGCGTCGACTCGGACGTTCGCGTGGCCGGCTGGGTTCATCGCCGGCGCGACCACGGCGGGCTCATCTTCATCGATCTGCGCGACCGCACCGGCCTCGTCCAGCTTGTCTTCAGCCCCGACGAGGCCGGCGAGGCCTTCGAGCTCGCCCACAAGCTGCGGGCGGAGGACGTGCTGAGCGCGGCGGGGAAGGTCGTGCGCCGCTCGCCCGACACGGTCAACCCCGAGCTGCCAACGGGCGAGTTCGAGATCCGCGTGACGGAAGCGACCCTGATCGCCGACGCCGAGACGCCTCCGTTCGAGATCGAGGGCTTCTCGGGCGAGGTGGGGGAGGAGATGCGGTTGCGTCATCGCTACCTCGACCTGCGCCGAGACCGCATGCAACGGGCCATCGAGCTGCGCCACGAGGTCACGGTGGCGATTCGGGACTTCCTCGACGGCGAGGGGTTCTTCGACATCGAGACGCCGATGCTGACCCGGTCCACGCCGGAGGGAGCGCGCGACTACTTGGTCCCGTCGCGGCGCGAGCCGGGCTCCTTTTACGCGCTCCCGCAGTCGCCGCAGCTGTTCAAGCAGATGCTGATGGTGGCCGGCTTCGAGCGCTACTTCCAGATCGCGCGCTGCTTTCGCGACGAGGACACGCGCGCCGACCGCCAGCCCGACTTCACCCAGCTCGACATCGAGATGTCGTTCGTCGGGGTCGAGGACGTGCTCGACCTCAACGAGCGCCTGCTGGCGGGCGTGTTCGAGCGGGTCGGCGGGCCGAAGCTCGAACCTCCGCTGCGCCGGATCCCCTACGACGAGGCGCTCGCGCGCTACGGCAACGACCGGCCCGACCTCCGCTTCGGCCTCGAGCTCGTCGAGCTCACCGACCTCCTGACTGAGACCGAGTTCAAGGTCTTCGGCGCCACGATCGAGGCCGGCGGGATCGTCAAGGGGCTGAACGCCGGCCGCCAGGAGCTGCCGCGCTCGGCGCTCGACGGGCTGATCGACCGCGCCCAGGAGCTCGGCGCCAGGGGGCTGGTCTGGGCGTTTCGCGAGGGTGACGGCTGGCGCTCGCCCACCGCGAAGTTCCTGTCGAACGAGGAGCTGCGTGCGCTGAACGAGCGGCTCGGCGCCGAGGAAGGTGATCTGCTGCTGGTGGTGGCCGATCGGCCAGAGGTTGCCAACCCGGTGCTGGCGCAGCTGCGCCTCGACCTCGGCGAGCAGCTCGGGCTGATCGCCGAGGACGCGGAGGAGTTCTGCTGGATCGTCGACTGGCCGATGTTCGAGTTCAACGAGGAGGAGGGGCGCTGGGACCCGTTGCACCATCCGTTCACCGGCCCCGCGGGTGAGCTTGACCCGGAGAACCCGGGGGAGGCGCGTGCCCTCGCCTACGACCTCGTCTGGAACGGCCAGGAGATGGGCGGCGGATCGATCCGAATCTCCGATCCCGAGCTGCAGCTCACGGCGCTCGGGGTGCTGGGAATCGACGAGGTGGAGGCGCGAGAGCGCTTCGGGTTCCTGCTCGAGGCGCTTCGCTACGGCGCGCCGCCGCACGGCGGCATCGCCTACGGGCTCGATCGCATCGTCCAGCGGCTCCTTCGCGCCGAGTCGATCCGCGACGTGATCGCGTTCCCGAAGGCCGCGTCCGGGGCCGACCCGTTGACCGGGGCACCGGCGCCCGTGGACGAGGAGCAGCTGCGCGAACTGGGTCTCGCGCTACGCACCGCACCGCGCGCTCGGGCCTGAGAATCACTACCTGCACGTGCTGCTTCGCCGCTACGTCGGTGCGTTCGGAATCCTCTTTTTCGTCCTCGTCGTCGGCCTGGACTTGGACGACTCGAGCCCCGCCGGCAAGCTCCTGGGCTGGCCGCTCATCGTGCTCATCCTCGGCGCCGCCGCGTTCGCCGCGAGATTCGTGCCGAGCCTCCGGCTCGACAGACTGCGGCCCGGCGCGAGCGAGCCGCCGCCTCCGCCCGCACCGCACGCGCCGCCGCCGCCGGGCCAACCGTAGGCCCGCTGCTCAAGCGTTTCGCGCTGCCCGCCGAACTACAGGGCTGATGGCGCGAATGCGCACAGTCCTGGCGAGCCTGGGTGCTAACTTTGGCCGTGGCTCGAGCTTGTTCGACAGCCGCTCCAATTGTGAGCCAACACATTCGGCTTGGGAGTCGGTTTCCGGCGGGCCCCGTGGGGCCTGTCAGGTAGACACCCACCTGTTCATTCAGGTTCTCAGGCCGAGCGGCATCGGCAAGCTGGAGCCTCTTTTCTTTCCGGCCCGGCCGGCGATCGGAGTCGCGCTGTGAGACGGGCGATCAACGAGAACCCCGTCGCCCAGGCAGCCATCGTCGGCTTGCTTGTGATCGCGGTCGGCTTCCTGATGCTGACTCGGGTGCTGAACCGCAACGGCGGCGCCGAGGAGTCGGCGCCCGCGACCGCGAGCTCCGCTGCGGCGACCCCCGCGGCGCCGGAGGCCGCGGCCCCCGCCACGGCGCCGGGAAGCGCGGCGGTTCCGTCGGCGCCAACTGCCCGTGTGGGCGAGGCACCGGCCGGTGACTTCGTCGCTGGGCCTGGCCTGCCCAAGAGTGTCGTCTCGGCGTACGACGACGGCCAGGCGGTGGTGCTCCTCGTGACCCGGAAGGCCGGGATCGAGGACCAGCGCCTAAAGGCGATGGTCGGCAGCGCGCGCGGCGTCGGCAACGTGGCGGTGTTCAGCACCAACGCCCGCGGGATCGGCCGCTATTCGCGCATCGCTCGCGGCGTCGACGTCAGCCGGGTGCCGGCGCTCGTGGTCGTGCGTCCGCGCAATCTCTCCGACGGGGTGCCGCAGGCCACCGTCAGCTACGGGTTCCGCAGCCCCGACAGCGTCGAGCAAGCGGTGCGCGACGCGCTCTACAACGGCAAGAGCAACCTCCCGTACTACCCCGAGTAGTCGCCGCGTACGAGGTCGCGGAGGCTTTCGTAGTCCTCGCGGCACGCCGGGCAGCCTTGGAAGTGCGTCCGCACGCCCGGCAGCTGCCGATCGGCATGGGCGCCCGTGAGCTCAAGCGCAACGTACTCGTCGAGGAGCTCGAAGCACTGCTCGCAGGTGACCTCAAACCCGGTTGGGCCGAGGACTCGCTCGAGGGTCTCCTTGTGGTTGTGATCTGACGTCGTCATCTGGGCCTCCCAGACTGATCGGCGGTCGGCTCCACGAGCCCTGAATCCGCCAGCTCCTGTCGGAGCTTGCGGCGGGCGTCGTGGAGGGTCTTGTACAGGGCGCCCCGCGTGGTGTTCAGGCGCTCGGAGAGCACGTCGATCGGAACCTCGTTGAGCGCCAGCGCCACGAAGATGCGGCGTTGGTGTGGCGTCAACGCGGACTCGATCGCGCCCTTCAGGTGCTCCAGCAGCTCCAAGTGCTCTAGCTCCTCGTGGGTGGAGCTGCTGCGATCCGCGAGCTCCGCCCAGCTCTCGGGCTCGAGTACGACCTCGCGCTCTTGCCACGCGCGACGGCGCAACTTCACTCCCGCCTCAAGGAGCGCGAACTTGTACGCCCAGGTCTCAAAGCGGCTCGCTCCGCGGAACTCGTCGAGTTTCGAGAGCACAGCGACCAAAGCATCGTTCGCCGCCTGCATTGCGATGTCGTCCAGCTCCTCGCCGCGCACGTGCGAGAGTGCGGCGCGGCGCCGGCCGACCTCGAAGCGCGCGGCCTTGAGCATCAGTTCGTGAAGGCGGGCGATCGCCAGGTCACGTTCGCGTCCGTCGGCGTGAAGGGAATCGAGCCACCAGCGGGACTCGGCGTCGCCAGCCTGCCGCGACCGTTGCTCCTCAAGCGCGCGATCGGCCAAGCGGCGAGCATAGCTCGCCCTTTCTAGCCCCCCTGCCCTTCCTAGCCCCCCTGGGCGGTTGGGCGCGGTCTCCGGCAACGTGGCCACCGCGGTGCTCACAGCGCTCGTCATGTCCCTGTTAGCGACGCTCCGCCGCCAGTTCTTACCTGGGTAAGACATCGCCGTTCATGAGCGCTCAAGGGGTGACCAAGAAATGGAGGCACCCCATGAGCACGAAGCAGGTCCATCTAGCCGATCACCCCCCGTCGCGCTTGCTGGCGGTCGTCGACTGGAGCGTCGACCCGAGGCGGGTCGCAGAGCTCCTCCGCGCTGAGAACCAGCGCGCCCCCACCATCTTCGCGCTGCTGGTTCCGTCTCGCCTCCGGCCGGTCGAGTGGATCGGTGACCCATACGCCACCCGCCCTTGTGCCGAGCGACAGCTTGACGAGCTCTCGCGCCTGAGCAAGCTGAGCGGTCTGGCGGTCGAGGTCGCGGACGTGGGCGATCCGGAGCGTGTGGCGGCAACTCGGGCCTTCCTGGAGGGGTGGCCGGCTGAACGAGTCGTGCTGTTCGATCGCGCTCGGGCGCTGCCGCCGCATCCCCTGAGCATCGCGCGGCGGATCGAGCGCCGGAGCGGGATCGTCACCGAGAGCGTCGTCGTCCCGCAGGCTCAGCCGACGGAACGCTGGCTTGGCCGAGGTACGCCGCACTGTCTCACCGGCAGCGCGCAGACCGCATAGCCGGACGTAAGACAGAGGCGGATTCGGTCGCTAACCCCATGCGGCCGCCCCGAGGGCGGTCGCAAAGACGAAACCCAAGTTCTCGAAAGGAGACCATCGTGAGCACGCTCGTGGCCGCGCTGCGGCCCAGCCCGATCCCTTCGCTAAACGTGCTTCGCACCGATCCTGTCACGCAGGCATTCATGCTGCTGCGGATCGCGTTCACCGTCGCCCCGATTCTGTTCGGGCTCGACAAGTTCGCCGAAGTGCTGTACGACAACTGGCCGGCCTACCTGGCTACCGAGTTCAACGACATCCTGCCCGGTAGCGCTCAGGACGCGATGTACATCGTCGGCGTCGTCGAGATCCTCGCCGGCATCATCGTCTTCATCTCGCCGCGGTTCGGCGGGCTGCTCGTTGCCGGCTGGCTCGCGGGCATCATCGTCAGCCTGCTGCTCGTCGGCGGCTACGGTGACATCGCGCTCCGTGACTTCGGGCTGCTGCTTGGCGCCCTGACGCTCGCGCGGCTCGCAAGCGCGGAGCCCGGGCGAGTGTCCGCGGCCCGGTAGCTCAATCGTCGGAGACGACCGAGCCCGCTCGGGCCGTCGTCGGGCCGTCGTCGGGCCCGTCGTCCTCGCGCACCGACGGTGGTATGGCACTCGCCCGGCTACGCTCTGACCCGCATGACAAGCGACGTTCTCGAGCACTACCTGCGCGACGAAAGCCGGCGCGGCGACGCTGCTCCCGGCGCGTTCACCGGCGCCGCCGGGGGCGCGGCCTGCGGCGATGTGGTGCGCGTTTCGCTGGCCGTTGACGACGGGCGCGTGAGCGAGGTCAGCTTCGACGCCGCAGGATGCGCGGCCGCGCGCGCGGCCGGCGCGGCCGTTGCAGAGCTGGCCGATGGGGCGACCCTGCTC
>JBKPDQ010000186.1:0-14576 GCA_046728015.1 Actinomycetota bacterium | reverse complement strand
CCCCGAGGTGGCGTCGATCAGCACCAGGGCGTCAGCGGCGTCCGCCGGCCGGGCGACCTCCAGCATGACTCCGGTCGAGGTCTCATTGTGCGCCCATGCGAGCGCGTCGGCGTCCGGATGGCCGCGGGGAGCCGGCGCGTCGCCGGGCTCGGCCTCGACCACGATCGGGTCGGCGAGAAACCCGGCGCGCTGCGTGACCTTCGCGAACTTGCTGGTGAACTCGCCGTAGGCGAGATGCAGCGCGCGTTCGCGGACCAGACACACAGCCGCCGCGTCCCAGAAGGTCGTCGTGCCCCCGTTCCCGAGCGCGATCTCGTAGCCGTCGGGGGCCCCGAACAGGTGCGCGAGTCCCTCGCGGACACGCCTCACGAGGTCCTTGACCGGCGCCTGGCGGTGCGACGTGCCGATCACGTCCGCACGGGCAGCCAGCGCCGCCAGGGCCCCCGGCCGCACCTTCGACGGGCCGCAGCCGAACCGGCCGTCGGCCGGCTTCAGGTCTTCCGGTATGCGTGGTTCTGTCGTGTTCAAGGTTGCGTGCCCCCCGTTAGGGTGCACGAGGTTACGGACTCCGCAAGCGCCACCGAGGCATGAGCTCGCACACCAAGTACCTGACCTTCGAGACACCCGAGCGACGCGAGCTGCGCCGGATCACCGAGGAGGTGCAGGAGGCGGTGGACGAATCGGGGATCAGCGAGGGGATGGCGCTCGTCTCGGCCATGCACATCACCGCCGGCGTCTGGGTCAACGACGACGAACCGGGGCTGCACGCGGACACGATGGAATGGCTCGACAAGGTGGCCCCGCCGAGCTGGAAGGAGCCCGCGAACGACGTTGCCCGCCAGCTGTCCCCGGACCCAGGCGACTACCGGCACCACGCCGGCGGCGAGGACAATGGCGACGCGCACCTCAAGAACCTCCTGGTCCACCACCAGGTGATCGTCCCGGTCACCGAGGGACGCCTCGACCTCGGGCCGTGGCAGCAGGTCTTCTATTGCGAGTTCGACGGCCGCCGCCGCAAGCGGCTGGTGATCAAGGTCCTCGGCGAGTAGCTAGTCCTCCCAGCTGAACGGCGGGTACTTCGTGACCATGAACAGGGAGTACGCACCGCTGCGCACCTGCCATCGGAAGGGAATGAGGATCAGCTTGAACATCCCCTCTGGAAGGTTCTTCGTGAACAGGATCACGAACACACCGATGAAGGCGACGATCGCGGCCAGGGACTGGAGCACCCCGGCGACGATGGCGTAGGGAATGATCAGCAGCCAGTGCACCAGCGGGCGCCAACGGTTGACGCCATCGGCCGGGTAGGCGATCTCAAGCTGCGCCGGGTAGTCGGGGTGGTCGTCGAGTGAGAACGGCGGGTACCGATCGTTGAGGAGGTAGACGTACGAGCTCACTCGCCATCCCCAGCGGAACACGCCGGTGACGTAGTTGAAGACGCCCTCCGGGTAGCGGCCCGTGATGATCACCACGAAGAACGCGTAGATCTTCGCGAAGAAGACGCCGATCGCGAGGACGATGAGGACGACATAGTGCGGGAAGGCGAGCAGCCACTTCACTAGCGGCAGCAACCGGTGGTACTCCTCCTGGCGCTGAGCGTCGACCTGCACCGGATAGTCCGCGCCACCAGGTGACGGAGGCGGAGGCGCTGGCGGCTCGGCTGTGGGCGGGGGCGGCGGAGTGGGTGAAGCTTCCATATGCGGACCCTAACCGCTCCGCCGGTTGCTGCTGTTAACGATCCTGGTCACGGGGCAGCGGGAGCTCGAACGCGGTCGCGTACCGAATCAGCCGGATCCCTCCTCAGGACGCTTGACGTACCACTCCGTGAACTCGCTGCACTGACCGCGGTCGTCGAAGCGCATCACGAAGCAGTTGTCGTACTCCGCGACGACCGGCCCGCCGGGAGCCTGCGAGTACGTGCTCTCCCCCACCGCCACCGCCACGTCGCCGTCGACTGCCACGGGCGCGTACGACGCGTTGAAGGTCCCCGGCTCGTCGGGATCGTCTTCCAGCCAGGAGGTGACGATCGCCTCCCGACCGCGCAGCGGCTCGTCGGAGGGGTGGTAGCGATACGCGCAGTCCTCGCTGAACAGGGCACCGATCGCCTCGGGGTCGTGAGAATTCCAGGCCTCGACGTAGTCCGCGAGCCAGCGCTCGACCTGGGCTCGATCGACGCTCATCGCAATGCCGCGCGGGCCAGCTCCCCCGCCTCGGTGCGCGGCAGCTCGGCAACGAACTCGAAACGCTTGGGGACCTTGTAGGCCGCCAGTTCTTCGGCACAGTGGTGGCGCAGCTCGTCGGCCGACGCCTCCGCACCCTCCACGAGCACGACGACCGCGGTCACGGCCTCCTGCCACTCTGGGTCGGCGCGGCCCACCGCGGCTGCGTCGGCCACGCCAGGGTGGCGCAGAAGCACCTCCTCGACTTCCGCCGGCAGCACGTTCTCTCCCCCGCTGACGATCACGTCGCCGAGCCGGTCGTAGACGTAGAGGAATCCCTCGTCGTCGATGCGGCCCAGATCGCCGCTGTGCAGCCAGCCGTCCTCGTCGGCGACTCCGGGGGCGACGGTCGGCCCCTGCACGAGGATCTCGCCGTCCTGAATCCGCAGGTGCGTGGTCAGGAGCGGCCGGCCCGCCGACCCGAGCTTGCGCGCGGCGTCGGCCGGGGCGAGCGTGGTCACCTGCGATGCGGCCTCCGTCAGCCCGTAGGTCTGCACGACCGTCGCGCCCCGGCCGAGTGCTTCAGCCAGGACGTCGTCGGGCACCGGCCCGCCGCCGATCAGCGCTGCCCGCAGGGGCAACAGGTCCACGTCGGCCTCGAGCAGACGCACGAGTTGGGTGGCGACGAGTGAGACGAGCGTTACCCCATCCCCCTCGAGCGACGCCGCGATCCGATCGACGTCGAAGCCGTCGTGAATCACGACCGTCGTCCCGTAGATCACCGAGCGCATGACGATCGAGAGTCCAGCGACGTGGAACAGTGGCAGGCAGCAAAGCCAGCGGTCGGTCGGCTCCATCCCGAGGTTGAATGCCGACCCGACCGCGCTCCAGAGGTGGTTGCCGTACGTGAGCCCGACCGGCCGCGGACGCCCCGACGTCCCGCTGGTGAGGATCCGGCAGTGAAGAGCGTTGAGGTCGTGCTCTCCGAGCAGCGGCAGGTCTGCCTCGGTGAGCCCGAGGTCGCCCGAGTCGCGGACCACGAGTGAGGCTTCGGCGCGCCCGAGCTCGATCGCCCGCTCGGGGGGCGCCAGGCGCGTGTTGATCGGATACGTGATCGCGCCGATCTTCATCAGCGCGTGCAGCAGGACAACGTAGGAGACGCCCGGCTCGAGCTCGAGGGCCACCGTCGCGCCCTTTCGCGCGCCCCTGGCCGCTAGGCGCCGTGCCGCGGCCTCGGCTTCGCGCTCGAGCTCCGCATAGCTGAGCTCGATGCCGTCGGCGATCAGAGCCGCTCGATCGGGGCAGGTCTCGGCGCGCTGGGCGAGCCAGTTGTCGAGCAGCATCTGTGCCATTGTTGCGGCCCGCCGCGGGTCACGCGGCGACGGCGAGTCGAGGAAGAACCAGCGTGCCGACGCGTCACAAGGAAGCCCCGCCGGAGGAGGAACTCTACGCGCCGATCGAGTGGCGTCAGGCGGGCGAGTACGGCGACATCCGGTACGAGACGACGAGCTGGATTGCGAAGATCACGATCGATCGCCCGGAGGCCCGGAACGCGTTCCGGCCCCAGACGCTGGCCGAGCTGCGCGACGCCTTCACGCGCGCACGCGACGACACCGAGGTCGCGGCGATCATCCTCACCGGCGCCGGGGACCAGGCGTTCTGCTCCGGCGGCGACCAGCGCATCCGCGGCGACGACGGCTACATCGGCGACGATGAGGTCGCGCGCCAGGGCGTGGGGCGCCTCGACGTCGGCGACCTTCACGTTCAGATCCGGCGGCTCCCGAAGCCGGTCGTGGCGATGGTCGCCGGCTATGCGGTCGGTGGCGGCCAGATCCTGCACCTCGTCTGCGACCTGTCCATCGCAGCCGACAACGCAATCTTCGGACAGACCGGCCCGCGAGTTGGCAGCTTCGACGGCGGCTTCGGCGCCGGGCTTCTGGCCCGGGCCGTCGGAGTGCGGAAGGCGAAGGAGATCTGGTTCCTGTGCCGTCTGTACGACGCCAACGAAGCGCTCGAGATGGGGCTGGTCAACGGGGTCGTCCCGCTGGCGGAGCTCGAGCGCGAGACCGTCGCCTGGTGTCGCGAGATGGCCGCGCTCTCACCGCTCTCGCTGCGCCTGTTGAAGGCGAGCTTCAACGCCGCCGAGGACGGACTGGCCGGGCTCCAGCAGCTGTCACACGACGCGACGCTGCTCTTCTACATGACCGAGGAGGGCCAGGAGGGCCGCAACGCCTACCAGCAGGGACGCCGCCCCGACTTCTCCAAGTACCCGCGACGTCCTTGAGCGGATTGCGTCTCTGGCTGATGGCCGCGAGGCCGCGCACGCTGCCTGCGGCGATCGCCCCGGTGCTCGTCGGCACCGCCGCCGCCGTCGAGACGAGTGACGACCTGCACGTCGGCGCTTTCTTGGCGGCGCTCGTCGGCTCGATCTTCATCCAGGTCGGCACCAACCTCGCCAATGACTACTCCGACGCCAAGCGCGGCGCCGACAACGCCGACCGGCTTGGTCCGGTCAGAGTCACCTCGTCCGGCCTCGTCGCGCCGCGGCGAGTGCTCGTCGCGACCTGGGTTGCTTTCGCCGTGGCGGTCGTCGCCGGGATCTACCTGGCGACCGTGGCGGGTCCGGTGATCATCGCCGTCGGCGCAGTTTCGATCCTCGCGGGCGTGCTCTACACCGGCGGACCGAGGCCGTACGGCTACGAAGGACTGGGCGAGCTGTTCGTGTTCCTGTTCTTCGGCCTCGTGGCCGTCAACGGCTCGTACTACGTGCAACTCGAAGAGCTCGACTGGCTTCCGTTCGGGCTGTCGATCTCGGTGGGCTTCCTCGCGACTGCGATCCTCGTCGTGAACAACGTGCGCGACATCGAGACCGACCGCCGCGCCGGCAAGCGGACGCTGGCGGTGCGGGTCGGTCGCGAGCGGGCGCGCAGCCTCTACGGCGGCCTCGTCGCCGGTGCCTTCATCGTCCTGCCGCTCGCGCTGTTGGCTGCCGACGGCCCGGCCCTGGCGCTGCTGGGGCTGCTCGCGGCGCCGCTGGCCGTCCGGCCGTGGCGGGCCGTTCGGACCGCCACCGACGGACCGACGCTCAACGCTGCACTCGCGGGAACCGGGGCCCTGCTCGGACTGTTCAGCCTTCTCGTCACCGCCGGGCTCTTGCTGGCCGCCGCTTGAGCATGAGAATCGAGCGCCTCGAGGCGATCCCGTACGCGCTGCCCTTCGAGTCACCCTACGTCACGGCGCGCGGGACGCTCGAGCGCCGCGAGATGGTGCTGATCCGATTGCACACCGACTCCGGTGCCATCGGGCTCGGGGACGCCGTCCCGCTCTCGCTGCGCCGCGGCGCCTCCCTGGGAGCGATCGAGGGCGCCCTGCCGCGCACGGAGCGCCGGCTGCAGCGGGCCGACATCTCCGATTTCGCGGGTCCTCAGCCACTCGCGGCGGCAATCGACACGTTCATCCATGCGGCCGCGGGCCGCCGGCTTCCACCGCCCGCGGCGGCGGCAATCGAGATGGCCCTGTTCGACCTCGCCGGCCAGGTCTCGCGGATGCCGCTGTGGCGGCTCTTCGGGGTGGATCGGCCAGACCCCGTTCGCTGCAACGCCACGCTGACCGCGGGAGCTCCCGCCGACATCGCGGCCGAGGCAGAGCGGTGGGCGGCACTCGGGTTCGGGACGTTCAAGCTCAAGCTGGGGACCGGTGACGACCTCGAGCAGGTGGCCGCGGTCCGCGAGGCACTGGGGCCGGAGGCGCGGATCCGCGTGGACGCCAACGGCACCTGGTCGACGGACGATGCGATCGCGATCCTCGACCGGCTGGCACCACTCGATGTCGAGCTTGCCGAGCAACCGGTGGCGACGTTGCGCGAGATGGCCCGCGTCAGCGCGGCGAGCCCGATCCCTATTGCCGCAGACGAGAGCGTCAGCACCGCCAAGGAGGCCAGGAAGGCGGCCGCCTCGGGCGCCTGCGAGCTGGCGACCGTGAAGCTGGCGAAGGTGGGAGGAATCGGCCGGGGGGCCGGAATCGCCGCCGAGCTGCCCGTCTACCTCTCGAGCGCGCTCGACGGCCCGCTCGGGATCGCTGCCGCGGGCCACGCGGCGCAGGCCCTATATCGCGAGCGCGTGGATCCCGGCCTGGCGCACGGGCTCGCGACACAGCTCCTGTTCGCGGACACGGTCGCGGCGCGCGAGTGCGAGGTGCGGGATGGGGCCCTCCACCTGCCCGAGGGGCCGGGTCTGGGCGTCGAGATCGACGACGCGGCCCTCCAGCGCCACCGGTTCTAAGGAGGCGGTGCCGTTAGGCGCCGCCAGCAGATGTGCCGTTGGTGATTCTGAGGGCGTAGCGTTTCCAGGGTGGACGCCACGAACCGCAACACGGCGCTCGCCTCGGCCACGGTCGAGGAGCTGGCGCGGTGCGGCTTGCGCCACGCCGCGATCGCGCCGGGGTCGCGTTCGAGCCCGCTCGCGCTCGCGCTGCTTCGCGCGCCGGCGATCGAGACGACGACAGTCGTCGACGAGCGCTCGGCCGGCTTTGTCGCGCTCGGCGCGGCCCAGGCGACCGGCGTCCCCGCTGTGGTTGCGTGCACCTCTGGGACCGCAGCCGCCAACCTCCACCCCGCCGTTTGCGAGGCCGACCAAGCGGGCGTCCCGCTGCTCGTCCTCACCTCCGATCGCCCGCCTGAGCTGCGAGATGTCGGCGCCGGCCAGACGATCGACCAGCTCAAGCTCTACGGCGATGCCGTGCGCTGGTTCTGCGAGGTCGGGACCCACGAGGCGGACGACGCGGGCCTGCTGCACTATCGCTCCGTCGCCTGCAGGGCATTCGCGTCGGCCCGCGGCGACCCGCGGCCCGGACCGGTGCACCTGAATCTCGCCTGGCGCGACCCGCTCGGCCCCGAGCCGCGCGATGGCGACGTCACCGCGACCTCGAAGCTCGCGCTCGAGGGCCGCGGCGAGCGCCCGCTGCACGCGGTCATCTCCCCCACGCCTGCCCCCGGCGATCATCTGCTGGACGAGCTCTGCGAGCGGGTCGCGAATTCGCCGCGCGGCCTGATCGTCGCCGGCCGCCAGCCCGACCGCTCGGCCGCCGACGCGATCGCCGCCCTCGCTCGCGCCTGTCGCTATCCGATCCTGGCCGAGCCAACGTCGCAGCTGCGGTTCGGCCCGCACGACCGCGAGCTGGTCGTCTGGGCCTATGAGCCCATCGCGACAGCGCAGCCGCAGGGCCTTGCGCCCGACCTCGTGCTGCGATTCGGGGACACGCCCACCTGCAAGCCGCTGCGGCAGTGGCTTGCCGGATTGGACTCGACCCGCCAGGTCGTCGTGGACCCCGCGGGGGGATGGAACGAGCCCAGCCGCCGCGCGGAGACGATCCTGCGCGCTGATCCAGCGGCGCTGGCAACGGGCGCCGCGAGCCGACTTGCTGGACCCGGCGACGCAGACTGGGCGTCAGCCTGGCTTGGCGCTGGCCACGCCGCCGCCGAGGCCATCGCCTCCGCGCTCCAGTCGCTGCCTCGACCGACCGAGCCGGGCGTTCACGCCGCGCTCGGCTCGACGTACGCCGATGGCGACCTGGTCTACACGGCGTCGAGCATGCCGATCCGCGACCAGGAGGCGTTCCTGGCACCTGGGCCCGCTGACGTCCGCTTCCTCTGCAACCGCGGTGCGAACGGCATCGACGGCCTGATCTCGTCGGGGATCGGCGCCGCGACGGCCACCGCCCGGCCGACCTGGGTGGTCACCGGCGACCTGGGGCTGTACCACGACCTGAACGCGCTCGCCCTCCTGCGGCAGACCTCCGCGCCGGTGCGCATCGTGGCGCTCGACAACGGCGGCGGCGGGATCTTCGAGTTTCTCCCCCAAGCCGAACAGGTCACCCGCGAGGAGTTCGAGGCGATCTTCGGGACACCGGTCGGCCTCGAGCTCGATCGCGTGGCGGCCCTCTATCGCCTACCTCATCTACGCGTCGAAAGCCTGGATGACTTTGGTGCCGTCGCCGCCGCGGGATCCTGCCTGATCGAGGTTCCGGTGCCGGACCGACGCCGGAACGTGGAGCTTCACCGCCGGATCGCGGAGGCAGCCGAGCGAGCGGTTCTGGCAACGGTCGCCTAGTCGGTTAGGCTCGTCGCGACGACGGCGCCCATCGGCAAGGAGGTCGGATGGAGTCAACCGCACAACCGCCGGTCGCACCAGCGAAGCTGCTGGTGCCAGCGTTGATCGGCGCCGCCGTTGCCGTCGGGCTCGGCGTCTATGGCAACGAGCACACGGCGAGCGGCGAGTCGATTCTCGATGACGGCCTCTTCTTCAGCGCCACCTTGAACATGAAGGCCTGGCTGGCGACGGTTGCGCTCGGGCTCGCATGCTTCCAGGTGATCTCCGCGCTCTGGATCTACGGCCGCCTTCCAGGGGCGCTGATCGCTCCCCGGTGGGTGTCGTCGGCGCACATGATCTCCGGCACGCTGGCTTTTCTGGTCTCGCTGCCGGTGGCTTACCACTGCCTCTGGGCGCTCGGGTTCCAAGACGGTACGACGCGTGTCCTGATCCACTCCCTGGCTGGTTGCTTCTTCTACGGCGCGTTCGCGGCCAAGGTCGTGGTCGTGGAGTCGAGCCGGCTTCCGGGATGGTCGTTGCCGCTTGCCGGCGGCCTCGTGTTCACGTCACTGGTCGCGATCTGGCTCACGAGCGCGCTCTGGTTCTTCGACAACGTCGGCTTCCCAGAGTTCTAGGGCCCGTTCGCCTAAGCGGAGAGCAACGGCAGCAGCGCGCCGAGCTTGACCTCGGTCTCGGCGAGCTCGGCGGCGGGGTCGGAGTCGGCGACGATGCCGTTGCCCGCGAAGACGTGCGCGGTGCGGTCGCGGAGCAATGCGGAGCGAATCGCAACGCAGAACTCGCCGTCCTCGGCCGCGTCCATCCATCCCACCGGTCCGGCGTACCAGCCGCGGTCGAGGCCCTCGAGCTCGCTCATCGCCGCCAGCGCCGCGTCGCGAGGCTCCCCGCCGACGGCGGGCGTCGGGTGGAGCAGGCCGGCGAGCTCCACCGCCGATCGCGGCTCGGCGAGCTGGGCGTGAATCGGGGTGCCTAGGTGCTGAATGTTCGCGACCCTCACGAGCCCGGGCTCTGAGCCGGCCTCCACCCAGACCGCGTACGGGCCCAGCGTGCGCTTGATCCGCCGCACGACGATCTCGTGCTCGGCGCGGTCCTTGGCGCTTTGGCGCAGCTGCTCGCCCAGATGGTCGTCCACGGCCGGGTCCGCGCTGCGGCGCGTCGAGCCTGCCAGGGCGACGGTCGCGGCGCTCGCGCCGCGACGCCTCACCAGGAGCTCCGGGCTGGCGCCCAGAAACGCCGCCTCCGGCGTGCCGCAGCAGAAGCAAAAGCAAGACGGAAACAGCTCGCGAAGGGCGCCGAAGATCGCTGCCGGTTCGTGCGCGGAAGCCGCCTCGACCGTCACCTCCCGAGCGAGCACGACCTTGTCCAACTCGCCGTCCCTGATTCGTGCGGTCGCGTCGGCCACGGCGCGCTCGAAGCCCTCCGGTGGCGCCGCGCTGGCGATCCGCGCTCCCGCGGTGGGGTGTGGGTCGAGTAACGGAAGGGGCTCGGCGCGCAGGGACGAGACGCGTGCGCCGAGCCGATGGCCGAGCTCGTCCCGACCCTCGCCGGCACCGCCGACCGCACAGAGGGTCAAGTAGGTGGTCGAGCCGACCCGGGCCAGCGTCAGCTCCGGGAGGGTCAGCAGCGCTGGAGCGAACGACGACCAGTGCGACGAGGCGCCGCCGTCCGGGGCGAAGGCGAAGCCCCCCGCCCACACGGGGCCGGCCCCGGCGGGCAGGTCCGTCCGGTCGTCGGCGATCCGATCGCGGGCGATGCGCGCGCATTCGGAAGCGAGATCGGCGAATCGCTCCGGTCCGCGGGACGTGACCTCGTGGGCCGAGCCAAGCGCAGCGATCGCGAACTCTCGCTCGGGCTGCGCCCAGCAGAACCAGCGATCCCCCGCCAGCCGGGATGCGAATACGGCCGCGACGGGGTCCTCGATCTCGACCTCGGCCGTGACGCTGACCAGCGTTCGCCGATCGCGGTCCGATGCCTCGGCGAGCAGCTGCTCGAGTGGTTCGAGGAGGGTCGCAGCCTCAGAGATCACATAGGGAGGGTAAGGCGGGGTGTTGGAGCACGATTGGTGAGTTGTGGGGGCTATAGACCCCCAAACTCACAATGGAGGGCAATCGTGGGGTCGCGGGGGCGGTGTTACGCACCTGGTCCCCCTACCCAGCCCCGTCGAGCAGTGGCGCTACTGATCCGGCCGCGAACGCGTGATGGCGACTTCGCCGGTGCGCGCCATCTCGACCAGCCCGTGCGGGCGGATCATGCTCTCGAAGGAGTCGATCTTCTCCTGCGTGCCGGTGACCTCGATCGTCAGCGTGCGGCGCGAGACGTTGACGATCTTCGCCTGGAAGATCTCGGCGAACTGCATGATCTCCGCTCGGTTCTCGACCGCGGCCGAAACGCGGAACAGCGCCATCTCGCGGGCGACGGTCTGATCGGGCTCCATGTCGCGGATCTTGATCACGTTCACCAGCTTGTGGAGCTGCTTGGTGACCTGATCGATGGGATGCACGGCCCCGTCGAGCGTCAGCGTGATGCGGGAGACGTCGGGGTCCTCGGTGGGGCCGACCGCGAGCGTGTCGATGTTGAAGCCGCGCCGCGAGAACAGGCCCGCGATTCGCGCGAGCACGCCCGGCTTGTTCTCGACCGTCAGCGACAGGATGTGCTTGCGCCCGGTGAGCTGGCTTCCGGTCTCGAGGTCCTCGAGGCGGACGGCATCCTGGGTTCCGGGCTCGCCCATCAGCGCCTCACCCCACCATGTCTCGCGCGGCGGCGCCCGCGGGGATCATCGGGAAGCAGTTCTCGTCCTTGGTCACGTGGACGTCCACCAGCACCGGACCGTCGGTCTCCAGCGCCGTCCGCATCACCTCCAGGAGCGCGCCCTTGTCCGTGCACTGTATCCCCGTCCAGCCGAACGCCTCGGCGAGCTTCGGCCAGTCGGGGCTCGGGCCCATCTCCACGGCCTTGTAGCGCTCCTCCCAAAACAGCTCCTGCCATTGCCGGACCATGCCGAAATGCCCGTTGTTCATCAGGAAGACCTTGACCGGGATGTCGTGCGCGGCGGCCGTCGCGAACTCCTGGCAGACCATGACCAGGCTGCCGTCTCCTGCCAGGCAGACCACCTGGTCATCGGGCCGAGCGACCTTGGCGCCGATCGCCGCGGGGAGCCCGAAGCCCATCGTCCCGAGCCCGCCGGAGTTGATCCACTGGCGCGGCCGCGAGAAGTTGAAGTACTGAGCGGCCCACATCTGGTGCTGGCCGACGTCCGAGGTGATGATCGCCTCCCCGCCGGTGGCCTCGTACATCGCCTCGACCATGAACTGCGGCTTGATCTCGGAGTCGGCGGAATCCTCATAGCGCAGCGGGTAGGTCGACTGCCACTCGCGGATTCGCTTCCACCACTCCTCGAACCGCGCGGCATCCGGCTTCAGCGCCCGGTACTCGCGCGTCAGCTTCGGGAGCACGTCGGCCGCGTCGCCCACGATCGGGATGTGCGCGGGCACGTTCTTGGAAATCTCCGCCGGGTCGACGTCGATGTGGACGAACTTGGCGCGCGGCGCGAACTCCGAGAGCTTGCCGGTGATCCGGTCGTCGAAGCGCGCCCCGACCGCGACGATCAGGTCCGCCCCGTCCATCGCGTAGTTGGCGGTGCGGGTGCCGTGCATGCCGAGCATGCCCAGCCACTGGTCGTGCGGTGCCGGGAACGCCCCCAGCCCCATCACCGTGAGCGTGACCGGCAGCTTGTCGGAGAGGCAGAAGTCGCGGAACTCGTCGGAGGCTTCGGCGTTGATGATCCCGCCGCCGCCGTAGATCACGGGCCGGCGCGCGTTTGCGAGGGCCTTCGCCGCGATCCGGATCTGCTTGATGTTGCCCTCCGTCGGCGGCTTGTAGCCGGGCAGGTCGGGAGGGCCCTCGGCCGGCGCATAGTCAATCTCGGCGCGCGAGAGGTCCTGCGGCACGTCCACCAGCACGGGGCCCGGACGGCCGGTGGAGGCGATGTGGAAGGCCTTGTGGATGTAGTCCGGAATCTGGCGCGGGTCCGTGACCAGGAAAGAGTGCTTGACGACCGGCAGGGTGATCCCCGTGACGTCGGCCTCCTGGAAGCCGTCGGTGCCGATCAGATCGGTGCGGACCTGGCCCGTGATGAACACTGTCGGAACCGAGTCCATGATCGCGTCGGCGATGGCGGTGACGAGGTTCGTTGCGCCGGGCCCGGAGGTCGCCAGCGCAACCCCGACCTTGCCAGAGGCCTTCGCGTAGCCCTCGGCGGCGTGGCCCGCGCCCTGCTCGTGGCGGGCCTGGATGTGGCTGATGTCGGCGTCGTACAGCGCGTCGTAGGTGGGCAGGTTGGCGCCGCCGGGAATGCCGAAGGCATGCTTGACACCCTCGGCCTTCAGGGCCTCACAAAGTGCGTCAGCCGCCCGCATGGGCAAGTGATTGTAGGGAGCAGTAGATGGGGCGGGCGACGCTTTACTTGCGGGCGTCGCCGATGACGACCTCGAACACGATCTGAAGCCGATCGCGCAGACGCTGGCGCCCCGCCTCGGTGTCCGTTGCGGAGGGCTCCGAGCCCGCCCGCGAAAGCTGGTACATCAGCACCCCGTCGACGGCCGGCACCAACAGGCTGGCGCGGCGCCCAGCCTCAGGTATGCCGGCCGACGCCAGGGCCATCTCGGCGAGGCCGATGAAGGCTTCCTGCCACCTCGCCACGATCGGTCGCAGCGCCGGACGCCGAACCGCCTCGAGGTAGAGCTCGAACTTCGCCAGCTGCGCGCCGACGCCGGCTCGATCGGGGACCAGCACTGAGACGAGCGCCGCCGCCGCTCGATCGGGCGACCCGACGTCGTCGCCCAAGGCGGCGGCGCGCTCGGCGAGCTGCGCAACTTCCTCGGCGACCAGCAGGTCAACCGCCTCGGTGATCAGCTCGTCCTTCGAGGAGAAGTAGTACGTCGTCGCGGCAAGCGGGACGCCGGCCTCTCGGGCCACCGCGCGATGAGTGACCGCGCCAAGTCCCTTGCAGCCGAGGATGCGGCCCGTCGCCGCGAGGATCGCGCCGCGGCGCTCGGCGCGCTGCTCGGCTCGGCTGGGGCCGTGAACGGTCGCGGGCGTCATGGCACTCAACTCGCCGGGGAGGGAATCCGGCCCTCCAGCTCGCCCGGCTTCCACCGTGTCTTGGGCAGGATCGCCCGCTCGATCACGCGATCCGAATATCGGGAGATGATCCTCAGCATCGAGCGCACGAGCTCCTCGCCGAGATAGTGAGGCTCGAGGCCGAGGTCGAGCAGCTTGGAATGCGCGGCGTTGTAGTAGTGGCTCTCCGCCTCGATGCGGGGGTTCGGGAAGTTGCGGACCTCCACCTCGAACCCAACCGCGGCGGCGCTGCGGCTCACGAGCTCCGCGAGCTCCGCGACCGAGAACTGCTCGGTGAACTGGTTGAAGACGCGGTACTCGCCCAGTTCCGCCGGGTTGTCCACCGCGAGCTCCACGCATCGCAGCGTGTCGCGGATGTTGAGGAAGCCGCGGGTCTGGCCGCCCTCGCCATAGATGGTCAGCGGATGGCCGATGACGGCCTGGACGCAGAACCGGTTGAGGACCGTGCCGAAATACTCGTCGTAGTCGAATCGGGTGATCAGCCGATCGTCGGCGGCCGACTCCTCCGTCTCGATTCCGTAGACGACGCCCTGGTTGAGGTCGGTCGAGCGCAGGCCCCAGATCCGGCAGGCGAAGTGGATGTTGTGGGAGTCGTGGACCTTCGAGAGGTGGTAGAGCGAGCCCGGCATCTTCGGGAACGGGAGCACGTCCGAGCGCCCCTTGTGCTCGATCTCGATGAACCCCTCCTCGATGTCGATGTTGGGAGTCCCGTACTCGCCCATCGTGCCGAGCTTCACCAGGTGGCAGTCGGGCACCCTGTCGCGGATCGAGAACAGCACGTTCAGCGTCCCGATCACGTTCGTGTACTGGGTCTCGACGGCGGCGGAGCGGGATTTCATCGAAAACGGCGCCGACGGCTGCTCGCCGTAGTGGACGACGGTCTCGGGTACGGTCTCGGCGATCACGCGGTCGAGGAACTTTCCGTCCTCGATCGACCCCACGAAGGGGCGAATCTCGTTCCCGGAGACGTCCTTCCACGCCTCGATGCGATCCGCGAGGGAGCTGATCGGCGTCAGCGAGTCGGTCGAGTGCTGGGTGTGCCAGCGCCGGCGCGAGAAGTTGTCGACGACCGACACCTCGTGCCCGCCCGCGGAGAATCGCATCGCCGTCGGCCAACCGAGGTATCCGTCGCCCCCCAGGATCAGGACTCTCATGACCGCGCGAGGGTAGCGAA
>JBKPDQ010000185.1:0-39652 GCA_046728015.1 Actinomycetota bacterium | reverse complement strand
GCCGGGGTGTGCGCTCGCTGCCTCCTGCATCGCGGACGGCTGCTCGGGGCCGCCTCCCGCGTACTGCACGTCGCGTCCGCGCCCCCGTCGCTCGGCAGCGAACATCTCCTGCGCCTGCGCGGGCTCGACGTTGACCTCCACGTGGAAGACGATGCGCGCGAACTCCTCCCAGATCGAGTTCATGAGCTCACTGAACATCGAAAACCCCTCGTTCTTGTACGCGACCAGCGGGTCGATCTGGGCGAACCCGCGCAGGTGGATGCCCTCGCGCAGGTAGTCCATCTCGTACAGGTGCTCGCGCCAGCGGTTGTCGATGATCTGGAGCAGGATCTGCCGCTCCAGGTAGCGCATCAGCTCCGCGCCCAGCTCCTCCTCCCGCTGCTCGTACGCGCCGAGGGCATCCTCGCTCAGGATCTCGGCGATCTCCTCACGGGTGGAGGTCTGCGGGTCGAGGTCGCCGAGACTGGCGCCCAGCGGCCACAGCTGTCCCGCCTGGGTCTCCAGGCCGCCGAGGTCCCAGTCCTCGAACACCTCGCCCGGGGTGTACTCCTCGACCATCCGGGCGACGACGCCCTCGAGCTCCTCCTCCACTGCCTCGGACATGTCCCGGCCCTCGAGGATCTCGCGCCGGTACTTGTAGATCACCCGGCGCTGCTCGTTCATCACGTCGTCGTACTCGAGCACTCGCTTCCGGATCAGGAAGTTCTGCTGCTCGACCTTCTTCTGGGCGTTCTCGATCGTCCGCGTCAGCATCTTCGCCTCGAGCGGGTATTCCTCTCCCTCCTCGTCGACCGGGCCGAGCCGGTCGAGGATCTTGTAGATCCGCTCGCCCGCGAACAGCCGGATCAGGTCGTCCTCGGCGGAGAGGAAGAAGCGCGACTCGCCAGGGTCGCCCTGGCGCCCGGAGCGCCCCCGCAGCTGGTTGTCGATCCGGCGCGACTCGTGACGCTCGGTGCCGCAGATGAACAGGCCACCGAGCTCTTTTACCTTCTCGCCCTCGGCGGCGGTCCGGGGGGCCAGCTCGGGCACCAGGTCGGCGACCGCCTCGTCCCACCCCTCGGCCCCGGGCTCGAGCCCAGTCTTGCGCACCGCGTGCCGCGCCATCTGCTCGGGATCGCCGCCGAGCTTGATGTCGACGCCGCGGCCGGCCATGTTTGTCGCGATCGTGACCGAGCCCAAACGGCCCGCCTGTGCGACCGTCTCGCCTTCGCGCTGGGCGTGCTCGGGCTTCGCGTTCAGGACCACGTGCTCGATGCCGGAGCGGCGCAGCTCGTCGGACAGCATCTCGGAGACCTCAACCGAGATCGTGCCGACCAGGATCGGCTGGCCCAGCTCGTGGCGTTCGGAGATCTCGCGCGCGACCGCCTTCCACTTACCGTCCTTGGTCTTGTAGATCTGGTCGTTGTGGTCGTCCCGCACCATCGGCACGTTGGTCGGGATCTCGACCACCGGCATCTCGTAGATCTTCATGAACTCTGTCGCCTCGGTCAGCGCCGTGCCGGTCATGCCCGCGAGCTTTTCGTAGAGGCGGAAGTAGTTCTGGAGCGTGATCGTGGCGAGGGTCTGGTTCTCCTCGCGGATCCTGACGCCCTCCTTCGCCTCGACCGCCTGGTGGAGTCCTTCCGACCAGCGCCGTCCCTCGAGGATCCGGCCGGTGAACTCGTCGATGATCTTCACCTCTCCGTCGATCACCGCGTAGTCGGTGTCGCGCTTGAACAGCGACTCGGCCTTGAGCGCCTGGATCAGGTGATTGACGAGCGTGCCGTGCTCTGAGACGTAGAGGTTCTCGACCCCGAGGAACTTCTCGGCTCGCTCCACCCCGCGCTCGGTGGGGGCGACCGTCTTGTGCTTCTCGTCGTACTCGAAGTCGTAGTCGGCACCTGACGTGTCCCGGTCCTCGCCAAGCGACTTCAGCTTCGGCTTCGCCTCGACGCCCTCGAGCTGCTTCGCCAAGCGGGCAAACGTGTAGTAGAGGTCGGCCGCCTGCTCGGGCGCGCCCGAGATGATCAGCGGCGTGCGCGCCTCGTCGATGAGGATGTTGTCGACCTCGTCGACGATCGCGAACGAGTGCCCTGGCTGCACCGTCTCCTCCAGCCGAGAGGCCATGTTGTCCCGCAGGTAGTCGAAGCCGAACTCCGAGTTGGTGCCGTAGGTGACGTCACGCGCGTACATCTCACGCCGCTCGGCCGGGTTCATCTGCGACTGGATCACGCCGACGGTGACCCCGAGCGCCTCATAGATGGGCTTCATCCACTCGGCGTCGCGCCGGGCGAGGTAGTCGTTGACCGTCACCAGGTGGACGTGGTCGCCCGCAAGCGTGTTCAGGAACACCGCCAGCGTCGCGGTCAGGGTCTTGCCTTCGCCGGTCTTCATCTCGGCGATCGAGCCGTCGTGCAGCACCATCCCGCCGATCAGCTGCACGTCGTAGTGGCGCTGGCCGATCGTGCGCTTGGCGGCCTCGCGACAGAGGGCAAACGCTTCGGGCAGCAGCTCCTCCAGCGACTCGCCTCCGCGAGCGCCCTCGCGCAGCTCGTCAGCGGCGCTTCGGATCTCGCCGTCGTCGAGCAGCTCCAGCTCCGGCTCGAACCGGTTGATGGAGTCGACGCGACGCTCGAAGTCCTTGAACTTGCGCCCCTCGCCCATCCGCAGGGCACGATCGATGATTCCCTTTGCCATCAGATACTTACGTGAGTGGTTTCGATGTTCTGAGGGTACCGAGGGAGCGGTGCGGTCCTCCAGCGGGCGAATCTGACCACACTCTTTAGGAAGTCAGGCGACAATTCAGGGTCCATGAGCAAAGTCACGGTTGACGAGGCGCGACCCCAGATCCTCGTCGTGGATGACGAGCGGGCGGTCCGCGACGCGCTCGCGCGGGCTCTGGAGCTTGGCGGGTTCGACGTCGCGCTGGCGGCCGACGGCACGGAGGGCCTGGGGCTGGTCCAGCGGGACTCACCCGATGTCGTGGTCCTCGACCTAATGATGCCGGGCCTCGACGGGCTCCAGGCCTGCCAGATCCTTCGTGCGCGCGGCGATCGGACGCCGGTCCTGATGCTCACCGCCAGGACGGAAGTTTCCTCCCGCGTCGAGGGCCTGGAGGCCGGCGCCGACGACTACCTGATCAAGCCGTTCGCGCTCGAGGAGCTGCTCGCCCGCCTGAATGCTCTGCTCCGGCGTCACCGCAGCGACAAGCCGGAGCAGCAGCTTTCGTTCAGCGACCTCGTGCTCGACCCGGTCGCGCACGAGGTGCGCCGCGGCGAGCGGCGGCTGGAGCTGACCCGGACCGAGTTTGCGCTGCTGCGACTGTTGCTGGAAAACCCGAAGCGAGTGCTCTCCCGCGAGGTGATCTTCGACCGGGTTTGGGGCTATGACTTCGGCGGCCGATCGAAGGGCCTCGAGGTCTACATCGGCTACCTGCGGCGAAAGACCGAGGCCGGTGGTGAGCCGCGGCTCATTCACACGGTCCGCGGCGTGGGTTACGTGCTGCGCGAGCCGTGAGCTTCCGTCGCCGGGTGATCCTGCTGATTGCGGCCGCCGTCTCGGTCGCGATCGCGGTGGCCTCGGTGCTCGTTTACCTCTTGGTGCGCGCCGAGCTCTACGAGCGGGTCGATTCCGAGCTTCTCCGCGACGCCAACACCACCTTCGAGGAGCCCACCTTCGACGAGCCGGTCGGAGACGACAATCCGGGCCAGAAGCCGAAACAGAGCCTGGTGCTCCCCAAGGGGGCGCTCGGCGGGCCCTCCCTCTACGCGCAGCTCGTGCAGGCGAACGGTGAGGTCGTGCGGCCATCCGAGCCGGCGATCAGCCTGCCGGTCAGCCCGGAGGCGAGGGCGGTTGCCGCCGGCGAACACGAGGCGTTCTTCGCCGACGCGCGGCCCGACGGGACGCACGTTCGCGTCTACACCGCGGCCGTCGAAAGCGGAGGGGCGATCCAGGTGGCACGGCCGCTGGACGACATCGACGAGACGCTTAACGAGCTGGCGCTGATCCTCGCCGCCGTAACCCTCGGCGGCGTCGCCCTGGCCGCCGGGCTCGGCTACATCGTCTCGAGGGCCGCCCTGGCGCCTGTCGCCCGGCTCAGCGCCGCCGCCGAGCAGGTGACCGCCACACACGACCTGAGTCAGCGCATCGACCCCGGCGGGGGCGACGAGCTCGGCCGGCTGGCTGAGACCTTCAACTCCATGCTCGAGGCGCTGGAGGCGTCGCTCGCGGCGCAGCGCCAGCTTGTCGCCGACGCCTCGCACGAGCTCCGGACCCCGCTGACGAGCCTGCGCACGAACATCGAGGTGCTCACCTCGAGCCAGCTCCCGGCGGAGCAACGGGAGCGTCTGCTGGCCGACGTCGTGGGCGAGCTCGGGGAGCTCACCGCGCTGGTCGGTGACCTGGTCGACCTCGCCCGCGGCGTGGAGGATCGCGAGGGGACCCCGGCGCCGTTACGCCTCGATCATCTCGTCGAGACCGCGGTCGAGCGCGCCCGGGCGCGCTCGCCGTCCACCCGCTTCGACCTCCAGACAGCCCCCGTCACCGTCAGCGCCATCGAGACGGCCCTGGAGCGAGCGATCTCCAATCTGCTCGACAACGCGGTGAAGTGGAGCCCGCCGGGTGGACCGGTGGAGGTGGTCGTGTCGACAGACGGCGAGATCTCTGTTCGCGACCATGGCCCGGGGATCGACCGGGAGGACCTGCCCTACGTCTTCGACCGCTTCTACAGGTCCGCAGCCGCGCGAAACCTGCCAGGGTCGGGGCTCGGCCTGGCGATCGTGCGCCAGATCGTGGAGGCTGACGGAGGAACGGTTGCGGCCGAGGCCGCGCCGAGCGGCGGCGCGATCTTGCGCCTGCGCCTACCGCCGGTCAGCGCACGCGAGCCGGCGGCCGTCGCCTGACCGGCGTCCGCGAGGCGCTGGCGCGAGCTACACCTAGGCGGTGCGACGACGCAGCTTGCTCATGCGCCGCGTTTGCGACCTGCGGCGGCGCTTCTCCCGATGGCGCTTCACCTGGCGCCGGATGTCCTCTGCGAGCGAGTGAATGGAGTGCAGCATGTCGGGCGATGCCTCCCGCGCGCGGAGAGTCACTCCCTTGAGATAGAGGTTCGCCTCCGCGACCATGCGATCCGGGTTCGCCGGATTTCGCTCTTCGGTGAGCTCGACGTCGAGTGTGGCCAGGTCTGAAACCTGACGCCCGATCCGCGCGAAGCGCTTCTCCACGTGGCGGCGAAGCTCGTCGGTGACCTCCGTGTTCCTGCCCCTGACGTCGATTCGCACGCGGCCTCCTTTCTTGAAACGGCGACACCCATGCTACGCCTCGACGGCGCGGTCGCCAAGCGATCCGAGCGACCTCGCGAAGGCTGCACCGACGATCTCGCGGCTACCGCCCCGCCGCAGGGCGCGCGCGCAGGCGGAGAGCGTGGCGCCGGTGGTGAGAACGTCATCGACCACGATCGCGCGCTCGGGCGCCGGTCCTGCCAACCGGACCCGCGGCGGATCGGCGATCCGCGCGGCGCGTCGGCGCCCGACCTGGCGCGAACCATCGGCCCGTGCCAGACACGGCTCGAATCGAAGCTCGAGTTCCGCGGCGAGTTCAGCGGCAATCGCCTCGGCGGGGTCGAACCCGCGCCGTCGAAGGCGTGTGCGGGCCGGCGGCACCGGCACCACCGCGCTGTCGGGAGGCGGTTCTCCGAGGGCGGCGGCGATTGCCTGCGCGGCGGGTTGCGCGAGGGCCGTGCGGCCGCCGAACTTGAGCGCGCGCACCAGGTCCCGCCCCAGGTTCTCGTACGGAATCGCGGCAACCGTCCAGTCGAGCCACGGGACCAGGAGGTTCGCCGGCCGGCCGGCGCTGAGCGCCGCACGACAGCGCCCGCAGACGACCTCGGCGTCCGCACACGCGGACTCGCAGACGCCGCATCGGGGCGGCACGAGCAAGGTAAGAGCGGTCCGGAGGGAGATCGGTGGGCACATGCCGTCAGGCTGGCCGGCCTGGGTCGTCGCAAGATGCGCTGATCGTCAGCGATCCGAGACGGGCCACTGATGACTCAGCGATTTCCGTCGTGCGCCCGCTGCTGCGGTGCGACGATCGAGCGATCGCGGCCCGCTCGCTTGGCCCGATACAGCGCGGCGTCGGCCCTCCCGACCAGCGCCTCGGGCTGCTCGGAGCCGTCCCATTCGGCGATCCCCGCCGAGCAGGTCTCGCCCTCGGGGGTCTGTTGACGCAGTCGCTCGACGAGCCCGAGCGCGTCCTCCAGCGTGCAGCCGGGGAGGATGACGCTGAACTCCTCGCCGCCGTAGCGTGCGAGCGTGTCGTACGGTCGCAGGGAGGTCCGCCAGGCTGCCGCCGCCTGCTTGAGCAGGCGGTCGCCGGCCTGGTGTCCCTGGCGGTCGTTGAAGTCCTTGAAGTGGTCGAGGTCGAGCATCGCGACGCAGAGCGGCCGCTCCTCGCGCCACGCCCTGGCCAGCTCGGTGGGCAGCTGCTCCTCCCAGGCGCGACGGTTCGGCAGCCCCGTGAGGTCGTCGGTACGCGCCATCAGCTCGAGCCGTCCGAACAAATCGGCCCGCCCGATCGCCACCGCGGCCTCCGCGGCGAGCAGGTCGATGAGCGACGACAGCCGCAGCGAGACCCCGGTGATTTCCTCCCGCCACGCGACCGCGAGCACGCCGATCGCCGCCTTGTCGCGAATCACCGGGTGCCACAGCGCCGCCAGCGCCTGCGAGCGCAGCAGGAAGTCCCGGTCGGGTTCCGAGCGGGCGTCGCCCTCCGTCACGAAGGCGGATTCGGCCCGGCCGAAGGCGGCCGCCGGGCCCGACCCCTCGTCGGCGAGCGACAAGTACATCCCCCGCAGGTCCGCGCCGACGACCGCGCGCGCAACCAGGCCGCGGCCGTCGGGAGCGGGCTCGAATAGCGCAGCGACCGGCGCCGCCGCCACCTGCCTTGCGCCCTCACACACCGCCACGCGCGCCGCGGTGGGGGCGTTGCTGCGCGCCAACGCGCGGGTCGCCTCGGTGACCGCTTCGACGTCGGCGGTGGCATGGCGTAGCTCCCGAGCCGCGCGCTGGTGGTCGGTGACGTCGAGCACGACGGCCAAGCCACCTGAGATGCGCGAGCCGCGTTCCACCACGGGTGCAAGCCGCACCCAGTACTCGTTCCCGTCGCGAGCGCGGTATTCGAATGAGCGCGTCTCGCCGCGCAGGGCTGCGCGGCAGTGCGCAGCAAGGGGCTCCAGCTGCGCCGAGGGGATCACCTCGCCCAGCTTGTGGCCCACGATGTCTTTCGATTTCAGGCCGGCGCGCTCGAGCACGGGGCCGGTGACGAGCCTGAAGCGCAAGTCTTGATCGAACACGGCGACCGCCGCCTGCGGCAGCTGGTCGGCGAGCAGGCGGTAGCGCCGCCCGCGACGGAGCGCTCGAACCAAGCTCCAGATCCCGACCGCAACCAGTGCAGCCAGGGCGATGATTACCGGCACTGACATGGCAACGAAGCCTCCTACGCACTCCGAGCCTTTGCACTAACCCCTATCGGCAGCTCGCGGCCGAGGCCCTTAGCCCTGGGCACGCAAACTCCGGCATATTAGGTACGTCTCAGTCGAATACAGCCCGCTCGACGGCGGCGACGTCGTTCTCGCACCTGATCACCAGCGGCGCCTTGCCAAGAGCGGTGTCGGGGTCCTTGAGGCCGTGCCCGGTCAGGACGCAGACCACCGTCTCCGGCATATCGCCTCCATCCGCCGCGGGCGGCAGCCCGTGGGCGAGGATCCCCGCCACCGACGCGGCCGACGCCGGCTCGCAGAACACCCCCTCGCCGGCGGCCAGCAGACGGTACGCGTCCAGGATCTGCTCGTCGGTGACCGCCTCGACCCGGCCGCGTGAAGACGTGAACGCGGCCATCGCGTCCTCCCAGCGAGCCGGATTGCCGATCCGGATCGCGGATGCCACCGTCTCAGGCTGTGTCACCGGCTCGCCGTGCACCAGCGGCGCCGCCCCGGCCGCCTGGAAGCCGTAGAGGATCGGACTGGAGTCGTACTCGGAGAACCCGCGCCACCAGGCGGTGACGTTGCCGGCGTTCCCGACCGGGATCGCGAGCGCGTCCGGTGGTCCGCCGAGCTCGTCGCAGACCTCGAAGGCACCCGTCTTCTGTCCCTCGATCCGGTACGGGTTGATCGAGTTGACCAGCTCCACCTGGTGGCGCTGGGCGAGCTCTCGCACGATCGCGAATGCATCGTCGAAGTTGCCGCGCAGGGCGATCACTCGCGCGCCGTGCATCAGCGCCTGTGCCAGCTTGCCGATCGCGATCTGCCCCTCGGGGACGATCACGGCGCCGTGGATGCCGGCGCGAGCCGCGTACGCGGCGAGGCTCGCGGCCGTGTTGCCGGTCGAGGCGCAGATCACCACTTCCGCGCCGGCGCCCACGGCGCGCGACACGGCCACCGTCATCCCCCGATCCTTGAAGCTGCCGGTCGGGTTGGCGCCCTCGAGCTTCAGCAGCACCCGGGCGCCGACGCGCTCGGAGATCACGGGCGCCTCGACCAGCGGCGTCGAGCCCTCGCTCAGCGTCACGACCGGATCGTCGGCGTGGAGCGGCAGGCGGTCGCGGTAGCGCTCGATCAACGGCGCTGGGCTCAAACGAACTCTTCCTCGATTACGCGAATCGCCCTTGGTGACGAGCGCACGAAGTCGAGCGTTGCGATCTCCTCGAGCGCCGAGTAGAAGCGGGCCTCCGGTCCCTCGTGCATCACCATCACCAGGCGGGCGTCGTCGCCGAGCCCTCGCTGCACCACGCTGCGGACCGAGACCTCGTTGCGTCCGAGCACGTCGGCGACCCGGGCCAGCACGCCGGGCCGGTCGGCGACCTCCAAGTAGAGATAGAACGACGAGCTGACGTCGCGGACGACCTCCAGCTCGCGCCGAGGCTCATGCACGGGCGCCTTGCCGGCCAGGATCGAGACCAGATCGCCCAGCACGGCCGTCGCCGTCTCGGGACCCCCAGCGCCAGGCCCGGACATCGTCACCTCGGTGATCGCGGGCGCTTCGACCATGACCGCGTTGAACGGCCCCTCCACGGGAGCCAGGGGATGTCCGCGGTACAGAAAGCACGGGAAGACGCGGACGCTGATCCCGTCGGCGATCCGCTCCGCGACCCCGAGCAGCTTGAGCGACAGCCCCAGCTCCTTCGCGTAGGCGAGATCGTCGGGCTGGATCGAGGTGATGCCCTCGAAACCGACGTCGTCCAGCCGCACCGGCGTGTGGAACGCGAGCCGCGCGAGGATCGCCATCTTCGCCGCGGCGTCCGCACCGCCTACATCCGCGGTCGGGTCGGCCTCCGCGTAGCCGAGCTCCTGGGCGCGGCCCAGAGTGTCAGCGTAGGACGCGCCCGTGGTCGCCATCTCCGTGAGGATGAAGTTGGTGGTCCCGTTGACGATTCCGAAGACCTTCGTAATCTCGGTCGCCGCGAGACTCTCCTGGATGACTCGGATCACGGGCACCACGCCGGCGACCGCGGCCTCGAAGCGCAGCTGAACGCCAGCCTCGCGCGCGGCGTCGAAGAGCTCGTCGCCGTGCTGGGCGATCAGCTGCTTGTTGGCGGTGATCACGTGCCGCCCGTTCTGAAGCGCGCGGAGCACGTAGTCGCGCGCCGGATCGGTGCCGCCTATCACCTCGACGACGATCTCCGAGCGCTCGAGCAGGTCGTCGAACTCGCCCTCCGACCGACGCAACACCCCGATGATCTCGGGCCGGCGGCCGGCGACGGCCTCGATCTCCGCGCCGCGTTCGCCGACAAGCTCGTGGAACGCGTTGCCGACCGTGCCTCGGCCCAAGAGAGCAATCCGCGCCGGCTCAGACATCGCGCGCCATCAGGTCGTCGTAGGTCTCGCGGCGGACCACCACGCGAGCGTCCCCGCCCCGGCAGAAGATCACGGGCGGCCGCGGGACGCCGTTGTAATTGGAGGCCATCGCGTAGCCGTAGGCGCCGGTTGCGGGCGTGACCAGCACGTCGCCGGCGGCGGGCGCTGGCAGGCGCGTGTCCCGGATCAGGATGTCGCCCGACTCGCAGTGCATACCTGCGATCGTCGCGGTGGTGTCGGGCGGTTCGGATGCGCGATCGGCGATCAGCGCCTCGTAGCGCGCGTCGTAGAGCGCGGGACGCATGTTGTCGGACATCCCGCCATCGACGGCGACGTAGGTGCGCACGCCCGGGATCTCCTTCACGGTTCCGACCCGATAGACGGTCACGCCGGCGTTGCCGACCAGCGAACGGCCCGGCTCGACGAGGATCCGCGGCACAGGATCGAAAACCTCGCGCACGCCGTTGACCTTCACCTCGGCGTAGGCGTCGACCGACGGTGGCTCGTCGTCCGCCGTGTACGCGATCCCGAGGCCGCCGCCCACGTTGAGGATCCGAAGCTCGGCATCCCACAGCATCGCCAGCGCCTCGATCGCCTTGAGGTAAGGCTCGAGCTCGAAGATCTGCGAACCGATGTGTGCGTGCAGCCCGACCAGCCGCAGGTGGCGCGAGTCCCGCACGGCGGCGATCGCGCGCTCGGCCAGCCCGTCGGCCAGACCGAACCCGAACTTGGAATCGAGCTGCCCGGTTCGCACGTAAGAGTGGGTCTCGGCCTTGATCCCCGGCGTGATCCGGATCAGCACGCCCTGATCGCGGTCGAGCAGGGCATCGAGCCGCGCGATCTCCTCGAATGAGTCCACGATCACGTGCCCGACGTTCGCGTCGATCGCGTCCCGGAGCTCCGACGAGGACTTGTTGTTGCCGTGCAGATAGATCCGCTGTGGCTCGGAGCCGGCCCGTAGCGCCATCTGAAGCTCGCCACCCGAGGCGACATCGACTGACAGGCCCTCCTCCTGGAACACCCGGTAGACGGCGGTGATCGGCGCAGCCTTGCTCGCGTAGAGCACCTCGAAGTCGTCCGTGCGGGCGCGGAACGCCTCCAGGTAGCCGCGTGCCCGCTTGCGCAGGTCGTCCTCTGCGTAGACGTATGCGGGCGTCCCGAACTCGTCGGCCAGCTCGACCGTGTCGCAGCCGCCGATCTCGAGGTGCCCGGCCTCGTTGATCCGGCTTCCGATCGGAAACAAAGCCGTGCCCTCGACCAGGTTCTGATGCGCCGTCGCGCCTCTCATCGGACGGGGAATGATGACCGTCCGGCTCGCGCCGCGCGGAGCCTGCCGGGTTGACGGGCCTCTCCCAGGCTAGGGTCGGCGCACCCGCCGCGTTTGGCGGCTGAGGGGACCTGCCTCGTCTACGCCTACTGCGCCAAGAAGTAGGCGCGGCCCACCCCGCGCGCGCCGCTAGGGTCCGCGGGCGATGAGCAGGCAGACGCTTCGATCGCCTCGCGCCCCGAGTGCTCGCGGCGCCTTCGAAGACCGGCCGTACCTCCTCTGGCTGCCTGACTCCCCGCCGCCCTGGCCGGGGATGGTGATCGTTCACGGCGCCGGCTCGCAGAAGGAGAACCACGGAGATTTCGGGCGGGCCTGCGCTGCCGCGGGTTGGGCGGCGCTCGCTTACGACCAGCGGGGCCACGGCGAGTCCGAGGACGAGATGCGTCCGGAGGCGCTCGCCGACCTGGGGCGGATGGCGCGCTTCCTCGGCGGCCACGCAGGCGTCGACTCAGGACGCGTCTGCGCTCGCGGCTCGAGCATGGGCGGGTTCGTCGCCATTCACGGCGCCGCGACCTCCGACGCGATCAGCGGCGTGATCGCGATCTGTCCGGCGGGCGCACAACATCTACGGCGCGGCCTTCGGTCGGGTGAGCTTGAGATGCGCGCCGGGCCGGAGGCGCGCTCAGCGCTCGAGGCGTGGCTCGGCGAGCACGATCTCCGCGACGCGGTCGAGCTGCTCGGCTCGAAGCCGCTGCTCCTGATCCACGCCGAGGGCGACGAGCGGATCCCCAGCGCTTGGTCGGCGGAGCTGTTCGAACACGCGGCCGAGCCGCGCAAGCTCATCCGCCTGCCGGGCGGCCACCATCGCTCAGCCCAGCACGACGCCGAGCTTCAGGGGGTCGCGCTGAGATGGCTGGCGCGACAGCTCGCCTCTAGGTCCGCCGGGCCTATGGGTTGACCTGCTGGTCGACGGCGCCCTTCGGCCCCGGCAGGGCGTTGGTGACGTTGTCGACGGCGCCGCCCACCTGGTTGCCGAGATTGGGGTTGCCGGCCGCCCCGCCGACGTCGTTCAGCGTCTGGTCGAGCGGGCCGGTGAGTTCGTTCGTGGCGTCATTGAGGGGAAGGTCGAGGCCGAGGTTTCCGGCAGTGTCCTCCACTCCTCCCACGGTCCCGCCGAGCACCCCGCTGCCGCTGCTGCCGGAGCCGGCGACGCTGGGCGCGCCGGAGCCGCCAAGAACGGTTCCGGGCGCTCCGGGAACGCCCGGGGCGTCGCCGGAACCCGCGAAGCCCGGAATCTGTGTCGGGTCGATGGCCGTTGAGGCCGCGGGTGTTGCAGCCACCGCTCCGGGTGCGTCGCCAAGCGCCGCCGCGGCAAGCTCTGGAGCGTTGGCGCCCGTGGCGGGCACCTCGCCCACCTGAACGGATCCGGCGTCGGCGCCGCCGCCGCCGATCGGCAACCCGTTGAAGGCGACGAGCGCCGCAACCGAGAGGAAGGCGATGACGGCAGCGGCGATCAGGGCCGTGGTCGCGCCGCCGCCGGCGAGAAAGGCTCGTGTGTTGACGCCGTTGGAAGCGGTACTGGAAGGAGTCTCGGCGATGGCGCTCATCTGATTACTCGCACGCTCCGTCCCGCAGGCGGGCATCCCCACATCGGAAGACTGGCAACGGCCCCTTAGCGCTTGGAAGTTCCCCGTCCATGGCTCGGCTCCTGAGTTACCCGAGTGTCGCTAAAGGTAACCGAGCGGGTCTGTCGGCGCGCCGTTGATTCGGATCTCGAAATGCAGGTGGTCCCCGAAGCAGTGTCCCGTGCACCCGACGTAGCCGATCACCTGGCCCTGGCTGACCGCACCCGATGTGACCGCGAAGCTCGACTGATGGGCGTAGCACGATGACACTCCCCCGCCGTGGTCGATGCAGGTGTAGTTCCCGTAGCCGCCGTAGGGCGCCGCGAGCGCGATCGAGCCGCCCTTCGACGCCCGGATCGGCGTCCCGGCCGGCACCGCGATATCGATGCCCGCGTGCAGCTGGCCCCAGCGCATGCCGAAAGGAGACACCACCGGCCCGTTCACCGGCCAGATGAATCCCGAGGCGCTCTCGCCCTGGATCGGGCCTGCCGGAAGCGGTGTCGCCTCCGACTGTGTCGCCTGGAGCTGGGCCTGGATCTCCCCCTCGAGGTCGCCGATGTCGCCCTCGAGGCGCTGCTGGGTTGCCTGGACCTCGTCGAGCGCGCCCTCCTTGCGATCCCGGACCGCGTCGAGCTCGGCCTCGCGCGCCTCGAGCTCGATCCGCGTGCGCTCGAGCTCGGCCTTGCGGGCCGCGATCTCGTCGCGAGCCGCCTCGATGCGCTCGACCGTGTCCCGGGTCTCGTCGCGCAGACCACGGACGCGGTCGACAATCGACGCGTCCTGCTCCTCGATGCGCCGCAGGTACTCGAAGCGGTCGAGCAGGTCGTCGAAGCCGTCGGAGTTCAGGATCACGGTCAGCGCGTCCGGCTCGTCAGACCTGTAGATCGCCACGAGCCGATCGCGCAGCACCTTCAGCGATCGGCCCAGACGGGCGCGCAGGATCTCGAGGTGATGCTTCTCGCGGCGCAGGCGGGCCTTGACCTCGTCGAGTTGCGCCTGGACGATCGCCTCGCGGTTGCGAAGGATGGCGACCTCGCCCGCGACCTGGTCGATGCGCTCGCTGTAGTGGGCGATCTCACTCGAGAGCACGCCCTCCTGGCGATTCGCCTCGTCGAGCTGCGCGCGCTTTGAGTCAAGCTGGGATTGCAGGTCCTGAGCAATCGCCCCGCCAACCGGAGAAACCGCGATCGCGCAGGCCAGCGCCGCAGCGAGGCCGACCGCGACGTGACGGCGCTGGGGCGAGGTTCGGTTGTGCGGTTGCATCTGAGTTGGCGCCTACGGGGTTAGCTGACGGGCTCGCGCTGGTCGCGCTAGGCCCGCGCGGCCGCTGGGGCCCGGGCCATTCGCCCCGGTGGGAAATGGTTCCCCCGCTCCGCCCACGTTCCTGCGTGAGCGAATTCGGCGATTTGAGGCATCGCAGAGTACCAAGGACCGCCACTTTGCAAGCATTCCTTAATACTTGCTGTGAGGCGGTGCAAGTCGCCTTGCACCCCGGGGCCCGCCCTACTGCGTGCCCGTGTCCACCTGCAGCAGCCCGTTCGGCACGTGCTCCTCCATCTGGAGGGTCGTGTGCTCGATCCCGTGGCGCTCGCGCAGCAGCAGCTCGAGCTCACGGCGCGCGCGATCGCGATCGGCGTCCGGCTCGACGACCACATGTGCGGCGAGGGCGTCGAAGCCGGCGGTGACGGTCCAGACGTGCAGCTCGTGCACGGCGCGGACTCCCGGCACTGAGCACATCGCCTGCCCGAGCTGCTCGATGTCGACGCCCGGCGGAGCGGCCTCCAACAGCACGTCGAGCGGGCCGGTGATCAGCCTCACCGACGAGGCGAGGATCAGCGCAGCGATCGCGATGCTGGCGAGCGTGTCCACCGGGGTCCAGCCGGTGATCAGGATCACGGCCCCCGAAACGACCACGGCCACAGACCCGAGGGCGTCGGCAAACGAGTGGCGCAGCACCGCCTCCAGGTTGAGGTCGGTGCGATCGCCGCCCGCCAGCACCCAGGTCGCGACGGCATTCCCCGCCAACCCCAGGAGTCCGACGACCAGCACTCCGGCTCCGGCGATCTCGGGCTCGTCTCCTAGGCGTCCCACGGCGGCGGCGACGATCAGCACAGCCACGGCCACGAGGGCGATTCCGTTGGCGAGCGCAGCCAGGACCTCGCTTCGCTGAAGGCCAAACGTCCGCTGCGGCCCAGCCGCTCGACTGGCGAGGGTGGCGGCGACCAAGCCGAGGGCGATCGACCCGAAGTCCGAGAGCACGTGTCCGGCGTCCGCGAGCAGCGCGAGCGAGTTCCAGATCAGGCCGCCGAGCACGGCGGCGGCAAGCATCACGAGATTGATCGCGAGCGCAACCCACAGGCGCCCGCGATTGAGGTCGCGCCGCTCCCGGACCAGGTCCGGTCCGTCGACTAAGCCGTGACCTCCAGCCGCGTGCCCCATCGGGCGCAGATTAGGCGCTGCCGAGGCCTAGAAACTTGACCGGGTTTGCGCTCGCACGGTGGACGACTTAGTCGTCGTGACCGTCGTCCCAGCCGTGGTGATTGCCGTTGCCGCCTTTGTTCCCAGGGTCCGAGTCGTCGTCCCAGTCACGGTCGTCGTCGTCCCAGTCGTCGTCGTCCCAGTCGTGGGCGTCGTCGTCCCGATCGTCCTGATCGTCGTCCCAGTCGTGGTCGTCGTGGTCGTCGTGGTCGTCGTGGTCGGGCTTGCAATCCCCGTCGTCGTTGTCGTGGTCGTCGTCCCGCGGAGGAGGTGCGGGAGGCGGCGCCGGAGTCGGGGGCTTCGCCGGCGGCTCCTTGGGCGTCGGAGTGTCAGGCGGTGCGGGTGCTCCGGGCACGTCCCCATCGCCTCCGGGGTCTCCATCGCCGTCGCCGCCGCCGCCCGGTGTCGGCGCGCCGCCGCCGCCACCACCACCGTCACCGCCACCGCCGACATCGGGCGCGGGGGCATCGGGCGCGGGGGCGCCGTCACCCGCCGAACCAGGGACGGGCGGCGTCACCTGGGCGAGGGTGGCAACCGAGTCGGTTGGGGAGGAAGGCGTGGTCGCAGCCGCGAGACCGCCGCTCGAGGCGTCCTCTCCAGGACCCTCGGGCGAGGTCACCTGAGCCTCGGCCGCTCCCGGCGGGAGCGCAATGCCCGACGGCAGGTTCGAATCGCTGTCGCTGAACACGAGCAGGCTGAGCGAGGCAAAGCTCGCGCCGAGCACGACCGCGAGCCAGGTTCCTCCCCTGAACAAGTACGTGCGAAGAGGCAATCTCATGGGGACTCGCTCTCTGCCTGGGTCTGCATGACTCCTGATCCGGTGCGCATCCTGCGCCCTAGGCGATCCTAGCTACGTGATTCGGTTCAGGTATCGGCAGACGCCGGGAGAAACTTGAGCCCAGGTGCGAACAGTCTTGAACCTGGCCGGATTCTCGAGCCTATGTCGTCGTGCCTGCCGTGGCCGGCGCTTCGGCGCCGCCGTTCGTCGACGCGGCATCGGCGGCGGCCTCCGCCGACGTGCCATCCGGGCTGGCGCCGTTGGTAGGCGCGGCGATGGTCGCCGCGTCGCGGAGGCGCTCGGCGTACTCGGCCACCTGGAGCCGGGAGATCACGAGGCGCTGGATCTCGGCCGTCCCCTCGAAGAGCTCATAGATCTTCGCGTCGCGGAACCACTTTTCGAGCGGGCACTCACGCGTGTAGGCGTAGGGACCGACGAGATCCATCATTGAGCGCGTCGCCCAGACGGCGACCTGACCGGCCTTGAGCTTCGACATCGAGCCCTGGCCGCCGGTGAGCGGAATCCCGTTTCGCCCCATCCAGGCCGCGCGCTGAACCAGCAGCCGCGCCGCTTCGATCTCGGTGGCGACCTGAGCCAGCACCTGCTGGGTGCCCTGACGCTCGAGGGGCGGCCGGCCCGCCGTCGAGCTGGAATCGAGTGCGGACTCGATCGGGTCGACTCGCTCGGTCTCGCCGAGGTACTGGAGCGTCCATTCGTAAGCCGCCTGGGCGATGCCCAGCGCCGAGGCGCCCACGAGCGGGCGGGTTAGCTCAAAGGTCGCAAGCGCATTGGAGGCGCGGCCGGCCGACTCTCCGGAGCGAGCGCGCTCCAGCTTTCGCTCGAGCTTCTCCATCCCGCCGAGCAGGTTCCAGAGTGGGATGCGGCAGTCCTCGAGCACCACCTCGGCCGTGTGTGAGGCGCGAATGCCGATCTTCCACTCCTTCTTGCCCTGGCGGATCCCCGGCGTGCCCTTGGGCACCACGAAGGACGCCTGCCCCCGATGTCCCAGCTCGGGATCGACCGTGGCCACAACGACGTGGACATCCGCGATGCCGCCGTTGGTAATGAAGACCTTGGTCCCGTTCAGCACCCACTCGTCACCGTCGCGCTTTGCGGTCGTGCGAAGGCTCTTGACGTCCGAGCCGGCCTGCGGCTCGGTGACCGCATACGCGCCGAGCTTGATCTCGTTCTCGACGCCGAAGCACTCTGGGACCCAGCGCGCGATCTGCTCCGGCGTGCCCGAGGCGGCCAATCCGGCCGCCGCGAGGCTCGATCCGGAGATGGCAAGGGCGATTCCCGCACACCCCCAGTGCAGCTCCTCCGAGTAGATGACCCCTAGCAGTCCGTCGGCGTCCGACCCCATCCGCTGCAGCTGCTCGAGCCCGTGCAGTCCCCACCTTCGCGCTTCGGCGATGATCTCCCACGGGGTCGACTCGTCGGCGTCGTGCTGGGCGGCGACAGGCCGAATCACGTCTTCCGAGAACCGGCGACAGAGCGCCCTGAATTCGAGCTGTTCGTCGGTCAGTGCGAAATCCATCCGCGGTCAGACCTCCTGCCAGCCGAATCTCGGGCTATATGGCACCGACTGACTGGTCAGTCAACCTGGTGCGAAGAGTCTACAGGGGCGGGTGGAGGTCGACGCCGGTTGTGCTCGCGCGACGCCTGCGGGCGCCGGGTACCCAAACGGCCGCCTCGGTGGAGCGTCTAACGTTCCGCCGCCCATGCTCTCGGGCCTCCGGCACTTCGTCTCCGACGTCGGGCACTGGTTGTCGGAGCGACGGTGGCGAGCGCTGGCGGCGGTCGCCGCGCTGCTGGCTATCGGGGCGGCCGCCGTCGGCGCCTACCTGGTGATCACCGACGACGGGGCCGAGCCGACGCCAAGCGCGGCGCCACAGGTCGTCGTGCAGGAGGTCTCCACCCCGGAGGCGACGGAGGAGCTCGGGTTCCCCGCCTTCGCGACCACCAACACCACCCGGGTCGCGGGGATGGACCCGATTGCCGACGCGGCCGGGGTCGCGCTTGCGGTCTACCCGTCGGCGGGGGGCGTCCCCGGCCCGGCGGCGGTCACGCTGGTCGACGCTGCGGACTGGCCCGCAGCGATCGCCGCCGCCTCGCTGATGGCGGATCCGGTCGGCGCACCGATCCTCTTCACTGAGGGAGGAGAGGTTGGAGAGCTGACCGCTGACGCCATCGGCGCGCTAGCACCGTCGGGCTCGCCGGAGACCGACGATCGGCAGGCGTTTCGGATCGGCGCCGCTGCAAGACCTGATGGGCTTTCCACGTTCGACGTCGACGGAGCGAACGCCGCCGCGCTCGCCGTGCGGATCGCCCGTCTCCGGGCGCGACTCGACCGCAGCGACCCCCAGCACCTGCTCGTTGCCAGCGCCGATGAGCCTGCCTTCGCGATGCCGGCAGCCGCCTGGGCCGCCCGCTCTGGCGACCCGGTCCTGCTTGTCCAGCGCAACAGGGCGCCGGCTGCGACGCTCGACGCGCTCAGGGACTACGAGGGGGTTCCGGTGTACGTGCTTGGACCCGAGTCGGCGATTTCCGCGGGCGCCATGGAGCAGATCAAGAAGGTGGCGCCGGACGCCCAGCGGGTCGGCGCGGACGACCCCGTCACGAACGCGATCGCCTTCGCGCGCTTTGCCGACGGGACGTTCGGCTGGAACATCAACGACCCCGGACACGGCTTGGTTCTCGCCAACGCGGACCGCCCGCTCGACGCGGCGGCCGCGGCGCCGCTCTCGGCCAGCGGATCCTGGGGCCCGCTGCTGATCAGCGATGCCGCCGGCGGCGTCCCGGCTCAGCTTCGCGGCTACCTGCTCGATCTCAAGCCGGGCTACGAGGATGACCCCACGCGAGCGGTCTACAACCATGCCTGGCTGATCGGGGACACCTCGGCGCTGGACGTTGCCTTCCAGGCCCAGGTGGACGAGCTCATCGCCCTGGCCCCGATAAGGTCCGGCAGCGGCGCCCCTCAGCTTGCCCCTCCGCCCGGCCTCGCCGAGCCCGAGGGCGGAGGAGGCTCCGGCGGGCAGCAGAGCCAAGGAGCCAGAGACTGATGAGCGAGAGCGAACGACCCGACCTGCTCCGCGGCAAACCCGTCACGATCGACGACATCCGCGCGCTGGCCGGCCCTGCGACGCCTCACTTCGCGCTTCAGATCCGCAACCGCATCCAGCGCCTGATCGAGCCGTTGGCCGCAGACGACCCGGTGCGGGTGTACGGCGAGGCCGAGATCGAGCGTCTCACCGAGCTCGCCAACCACTCCGGCGAGCCAAGGGGAATCGGCCCGATGTCCGAGAGCCACTGAGGACCACGAGCCCGTGAGCGCCACAACCGTCGCCGGACACGCACTGGAGCGCGCGCAGGAGCTCCTGAACCCGGAAGCGGCTGAGGCGGCCAAGCGACCGGACTCGGCGACAGCCGGCTACCTCGACTTGATCGGCGAGGACGCCCCGGAGTCGACAGGCCCAGCGCAGCAACTGATGTTCACTCGGGTCGTGCCCGCGATCTACGAGCGGTACTGGCGGCCGGCGCTCGCGCGCGTGTTCAAGGGCCTGACCGGACCGGGCATGGCGGAGGAGATGCGCATCGCTCGGCTGCTGCTGGCGCTGGGTCCCGGCGACGCCGTGCTCGACGTCGCCTGCGGTCCCGGGAACTTCTCGCGGGAGTTCGCGCGGGCGGTGGGGCCCGAGGGCCTCGTGGTGGGAATCGATGCCTCGCCGACGATGCTCGAACGCGGTGCCGAGGAGCTGCAGCGCTCGGGGCCCGACAACGTCGCGCTGATCAGGGGCGACGCCACGATGCTTCCGTTTCGCGATGCGAGCTTCGACGCCGCCTGCTGCTTCGCGGCCCTGCATCTGTTCGCCGAGCCGTTCGAAGCGCTCGCCGAGATCTGCCGCACCTTGGCGCCCGGGGGCCGGATTGCGATCATGACCTCGGTTCGCCGCCAGCTGACCCCGCGGCCCCTGAAGCCGGTGCTGCAGCGAGCCAGCGGCGGCATGCGGGTGTTCGAGTCGGACGAGATCACAGGAGCGCTGCGCGAGCGCGGCTTCGTCGGCATCCACCAACGGCTCGCCGGGATGGTTCAGTTCGTGGGCGGGCGGTCGCCGAACGAGGCCGGGTCGCGGCACGAGGCTGGGTAGAGAGACGGCCCGTTGGCGGTGAGCGTCGACTCAGCGACCGTATAGGTCGGTTTGTCGACGGTCGGCGCAGAGAGCTCGTCGACCGGTCGCGGGCTGTTCCCTACCCCGCCCGCGCTGCCGCTGGTGCCGGCGGCTGTGCGGAGTCATCCGGACCGCGCTCGAGCAGCCCGACCGCGATCAGCGGGAACAGCAGCACCGAGACAAGCCCCGCGGCGATGAAGCCCGCGGACGTCGCCGCGTCGATCAGGCCCAGTTCCCGCCCGATCTCGGTGGCGGCGACGATGAAGGGCAGCGATGTCGCCTGGAACAGGCCCGCGGCGATCACTCGTCTTCGATCGAGCTCGCCGCGGTAGAGCAGCGCCGGAAGCCCCCGCGCGACCAGCAGGGCGGCGAGGAACGCGGGAACCGCGGCGATGGCCGAACCGGAGGCGAACAGCGCGTCGAGATCGAACTGCACCCCCGACGCGACGAAGAAGACCGGGATGAAGACGCCGAAGCCGACGGCCGCCAGCTTCAGCCTGAACTCGGGATGCGTCATTCCGCGGTCCAAATCCAGGTGGTTGAGGATCGCCCCCGCGGCGAACGCGCCCAGAATCAGCTCGAGCCCGAGTTGCTCGGCCAGCGCGACCATGCCCACCAGCAGCACGACCGCACCGCGGATGCGAATCTGGGCGCTCGTGTCCCGGAGCCGCACCAGGGCGGCCGACAGACGGCGGGAGTGCTCCGCGCCGGCGATCGCCAGACCGACGGCGACGATCGCGAGCACGAACAGCCCGATCAGGAGCAGCTTGGTGCCGGCGCCGCTCTCCTCGCCTGAGAACAGCAGGGTTAGCAACAGCACCGACGCGAAGTCTGCGATCGAGGAGGCTGCGGTCACGAGCTGACCGAAGCGCGAGCTCGACTCGCCCGAGTCCTGAAGGACGGGAACGATCACACCCAGCGACGTCGAGGTGAGAATGATTGCGATCAGCAGCGGCTCGTCGGCGATCCCGGCCAGGTCGAGCGCGACCCCGGCGACGATCGCCAAGGCGAGGGAGACCGCGAAGCCAAGAGTCGCCGCGCGCAGCAGCGCCCCGCGGAGGGCAGCGAGGTCGATCTCGAGCCCGGCGAGGAACAGCAAGAACGCGAGGCCGAGCAGCGACAGAACCTCGACCGGCTGATCGACCTCGACCCACCCGAGAACCGCAGGGCCGAGCACGATCCCGGCGACGATCTCCAGCACGACGGCGGGCAGTCGCAGGCGGGGGACGAGACCCAGGGCCAGCGGCGCGGCGAAGCCAGCCGCAACGACGATCAGCAGGTTGTCGAACGAGATCTCCGGCACCCGCTCATCTTCGTGCGCCGGAAGCCAGGTTCGTTACCGGCGTGAGCTGTCGCGCCCACACTCGCGGGCGCCGTGTGGCTTCGCGTTAGACGCGCTCGATCAGCGTCCCAGTGCCGAGGCCGCCGCCGCAGCACATCGTCACGAGGCCGGTCTCCTTGTCGGCGCGCTCCATCTCGTGCAGCAGCGTGGTGAGCAGCCTGGCTCCGGTCGAGCCGAGCGGGTGACCGATCGCGATCGCGCCGCCGTTGACGTTGACGCGATCCATGTCGGGGTCGAGCTCTCGCCGCCAGGCGGCGACGACCGAGGCGAACGCCTCGTTGATCTCGATCAGATCGATGTCGTCGATCTTCATCCCATTGCGGTCGAGCAGCTTCCTGGTCGCCGGGATCGGGCCGGTGAGCATGATCACCGGGTCGACGCCGACCGTCGTCTGATCGACGATCCGGGCCCGCGGCTTCAGCCCCAGCGCATCGGCCTTCTCACGCGTCATCAGCAGGACGGCCGCCGCTCCGTCGGAGATCTGCGACGAGTTGCCGGCGGTGATCTTCCCGTCCTCCTTGAAGGCCGGCTTGAGCTCGGCGAGCTTCTCGAGGCTGGTGTCGGGGCGGATCCCCTGGTCGGTGACGTAGGTCTCCCCGTTCACCGACATCGGGATCATCTCGCGCTCGAAGCGCCCCTCCTCGGTCGCCTTGGCGGCCAGCTGGTGCGAGCGGAGACCGATCTCGTCGAGCTCCGAGCGGGGGATCTCCCACTTGTCGGCGATCAGCTCGGCCGAGATCCCCTGCGGGACGAGGTTGAAGCGCTCCATCAGCTCGGGGGTGAACGCCATCCCGTGCTCCTGCTGGACGGCGATGCCGTCGGCGAACGAGATGTGGCCCATGTGCTCAACCCCGCCGCCGATCGCGACGTCGTGGACTCCGGAGGCGATGAGGGCGGCGGCGAAGTTGACCGCCTGCTGAGCCGACCCGCACTGGCGATCGACCGTGGTCGCGGGGGTTTCGATCGGCAGCCCGGCCTCCAGCCACGCGTTGCGGCCGATGTTGAAGGCCTGCTCGCCGAACTGCTGCACACAGCCGGCGACCACGTCCTCGACCTCGGCGGCGTCGATCCCGGACCGGTCGATGACCTCGCTGAAGGTCTTGGCGAGGAGGTTGGAGGGATGGGTGTCCTTGTAGTAGCCCTTCTCCTCGTGGCCGCGGCCAACCGGGGTGCGCACGGCCTCCACGATCACGACCTCCCGGCCCTGGAACTTGCCACCGTTCTTGGACGCCATGCGGGGTTCCTCCGTCTATGTCAGCGGCGCGCCGCGCCGTTTGAAAGCCATCCAAGACGATAGCGGACCGATTGACTGACCAGTCAATCGCCGCCCGTGATAGGAACCCGCGCGGATGACGGGGTCGGATGGATACGAGCGCCCGGGGCTCGCCGGCAGCGGGGCGATCGCCTGCGGCCTGGCCGCGTGCGCGACCCGCACCGGCGAGGTCAGGCTGCTCGCTCGAAGCGATGCGTCGGCCTGGCGGGCGGAGGAGCAGGCTCAGGCCGCTGCCGCGAGGACCGATGGAGGCTCTCCGGGTCGCATCCGCGTCACGACCGACCCCTCCGATCTATCGGGCTGCGACCTCGTAATCGAGGCGATCGTAGAGGACCTCGACGCGAAGGTCGAGCACGTACGCGAGCTTGGGACCGCGTGCCCCGACGCCGACCTCGCCACCACCACGTCGTCGCTTTCGATCGCCCTCCTGGGCGAGCGCAGCGGCCACGCCGATCGGCTCTTCGGCCTCCACGTCTTCAACCCGGTCGACAGGATGGAGCTGGTCGAGCTGTGTATCCCCGAGACCGTCCACGCGGGGGTGGCCGATCGGGCAACCGCGTGGTGCCACGCGCTGGGGAAGACGGCGATCGAGGTTCCGGATCAGCCGGGCTTCGTCGTCAACCGCCTGCTGTTTCCGTATCTGTTCGACGCCGTGCGTCTGCTCGAGCGCGGCGGCGTGAGCGCCGCCGACGTCGATGCCTGCATGCAGCTTGGTGCCGGGCATCCGATGGGGCCGCTGCGGCTGCTGGACTTCGTCGGCCTGGACGTTGCCGAATCGATCGGCGACTCGCTACACGGCGAGTCGGGAGATGCCGCTCACGAGGTCCCGCAGACGATCCGGTCGTTCGTGGCAGCGGGCAAGCTGGGACGCAAGAGCGGCGCCGGCTTCTACGACTACGAGTCGGAGCGCGAAGACCGTCTAGGCGCCGGCGATACTGGGCGCTAGCGGGCCGAGCTGGCGCCCTTGCGCGCCACCTTGCGGCGCTTCGGGGCCACGGGCTCGGGATGCCGCCCGCAGAGGTCCCACACGACCTCGGCTTCGGAGACGCCCTGGCGTCGCGCCTCGTCGGCAACTCGCCCCCACGGGAGCTGGGCGTCAGGCAGCTCGTCCCACCGGGCGAGCTCCAGCGCCTCCAACGCCCCCCGAAGGGCCGGCCCCAGATGGTCCTCGGCGCGCAGCATCGCCCTGAGGACCTCGAGCTGCTTATCGGTGAGCCGAACGACCCACATCTGCCTGCTCCCTGGGTCGGGGAAAGGGACGAGCAGACGCTAGAGGGGTTTGCGGACGGAAGGGACGTGTTCAAGCAGCCGCTCTGAGCGCCCTTTTGGCTCACTCAGGCGCGGACTCGCCCCGGCTCGGGGCGCCTTGGCGCCCAGCCGACGCGTCCGCGGCGGGTATCGGGTGCTCGGCCGTCACCGGATGGATGCGGAGCGCGACAATGCGATTCTCGCGCACGGACTCCACTCGAATCTCATAGCCGTCGGCGACGATCTTGTCACCGCGCTTGGGCAACCGTCCGAGCTCGGAGAACACGTAGCCGCCGACCGAGTTGTAGGCGTCGGAGTCGACCGGGAGGCTGATGCCCGCGTCGAGCAGGTCGCCGAGCGGCACGTGTCCGCGCACGTACCAGTCGCCGTCGGTGAGCCGGCGCAGCGACGTCGCCCGGGCGTCCGTCTCGTCCTCGATCTCGCCCACGACCTCCTCCAGGATGTCCTCGACGGTGACGATCCCGACCGTGCGCCCGTATTCATCGGAGACGATGCCCAGCGAGGAGCGCTGGCGCTGCAGCTCGGCAAGCAGGTCATCAAGCGGCTTGGTCTCGGGGAACACTGGCACCTCGCGGATCGCCGGCTCGACCGACGCGTCGGGACCAGCGTTCATGAACAGGCGCACCAGGCTGTTGTTGTGGACGATTCCGCGGACCCTGTCGGGGTTGTCGTCCTCCACCACGACCAGCCGGGTGTGTCCCGAGGTCACGCAGCGGCGCAGCGCCTCCTCGACCGTCTCGTCCGCGTTCACCGTGACCACGGCGGGGATCGGCGTCATGATCTCGCGCGCCTCCTGTTCGTGGAGGTGGAAGACACCGCCGAGCATCACCGCTTCGCCGGGGTCGAGGACGCCACCCTTGGCGGAGGAGCGGATGATCTCCTTGAGGTCCTCGGAGGTGTGCTTCTCGGACAGGTCGCTGGGATCCACTCCGAGCAGTCGCACGAGGGCGTTGGCGACCACGTTCAGGGCGAGCGTGAATGGAGCGCTGGCAACGCTGAACCAGTGAAGCGGGCGCGAGAGGACCCGCGCGGTCTGATCCGGACGCGTGATCGCGAACATCTTCGGCACCTGCTCGCCGACGGTGATGTGCAGCGAGGTGGCGAGGAAGTAGGCGAGGAAGAAGCCGATCGGGGCCGCCACCGCGTGCGCTCCGAGGTCATCGAGCACCGGTTCGAATAGGTCGGCCAGCGCCTGCTCGCCGAGGAAACCGATGCCGATCGAGGCCATCGTGATGCCGACCTGGCAGGCGGCGAGCGACTCGTCGATGCTCTCGATCTGCTCCAGGGCCTCCTCGGCGCCCGCCTCCCCTTCCCGGGCAAGCTCCTCGATCCGGCCCTTGCGGGTGCGGACAAGCGCGAACTCGGCGGCCACGAAGAGTCCGTTGACCGCCACGAGCAGCAGCAGCAGAAGCAGGAAGACAACCGTCATCGCGTGATCAGCCCGGGCGTCTCCGGCTCAGACGCAAGCGGGTGTTGGCAGGGACTGGGAGGTAGGTCGTCGTCCATTGACGGACGTTCGAAAAGTACCAGGCTCGGTCGCCACTTCCTGCGGAGCTTGACCCGTGACCCCAGGTGTTGGCTCAGACCAGCTCGCGTTCCTCCGACTAGCCTGCCGGGGATGAGCGAGGCGAGCGAAACCCCCTATCTCGACGCGCTCGTCGCGTATGCCGATCGCGACCCCGGTCGCTTTCACGTCCCGGGCCACAAGGGAGGCGGCGGCGCCGATCCCGGCCTGCGGGCGGCCTTCGGCGACGCGGTCCTGAGGCTCGACGTCCCGGCGGGGATCGAGGGCATCGACGCCGGACCCGAGGAGAGTCAGACGCCCTTCCAGCGCGCGCAACGTCTGGCCGCGGAGGCGTGGGGTGCGCGGCGCAGCTGGTTTCTCGTCAACGGCGGCTCGGGCGGAAACCACGCCATCTGTCTCGCGCTCGCTCACGTCGGCGACCGGGTTGTCGTCCAGCGCAACTTCCACTCCTCGATCATCGACGGGCTGGTGCTCTCGGGCTTGCGGCCCGCGTTCGTGGCGCCGCAGCTGGACCCGGAGCTCGGCGTCGCCCACTGCCTGACCCCCGACGCGCTCGATACGGCGCTCGGCGCCAACCCGGATGCGGTCGCCGCGATGATCGTCTCGCCGACGTACTTCGGCGCGGTCGCCGACGTCAGCTCGCTGGCGGCGGTGGCACACGAGCACGGTGTGCCGCTGGTCGTCGACGAGGCTTGGGGGGCGCACCTGCGCTTCAGCTCGGCCCTGCCGGCGTCGGCGCTCGAGTGCGGCGCCGACGTGGTGCTCTCGTCGGTGCACAAGCTCGTCGGCAGCATCACCCAGTCGGCGGTGGTGCACCTCGGCCAGTCGGACCGGATCGACGAAGCGGTACTCGACCGGGCGGTGACGCTGGTCGAGTCGACCAGCCCGAACGCCCTGCTCACGGCCTCGCTCGACGCCGCGCGGCGCCAGGCCGCGACGCGGGGCGAGGAGCTCCTCGGCGAGACGGTCTCCTCGCTGCGAGGGCTGCGAGAGGAGATCCGCGCGATCGACGGCCTCGAGGTGCTCGACGACCGACTCGCGGGGCGGCCCGGGGTACACGCGTACGATCCGCTGCGGCTGGTCGTCGACGTGAGAGGGACTGGAGGGACAGGGCATCGGATCGCCCGCCTGATGCGCGAGCACGATGACATCCACCTCGAGCTGTTTTCCGAGAACGTGGTCGTCGCCGTGTTCGGAATCGGCGAGCACGCGGGTCAGACCGGTCAGAGGCTGGTCGCCGCGTTGCGTCACGCGCTCGATGAGCTCGATGCCGAACCCGAGGAAGCGCACGGGCCGTTGGCGGAGCCGCCCCCGTGGGGTGCGACGGAGCTCTCCCCGCGGGAGGCGTTTCTCGCACCGCAGGACGTTGTCGCTTTCGATGCGGCGGAGGGACGGATCGCCGCCGAGTCGCTGGCTGCCTACCCGCCCGGGGTGCCAAACGTGCTTCCGGGCGAGCGCCTGACCCGGCCGACCCTCGACTACATCGCCGACAGCGTCGCGCACGGCGGGCTCGTCCGCGGTGCGAGCGACCGCAGCCTACGAACGATCCGGGTGGTGGTGGAGTGATGGACGCCCGGAGTGGAGCCGACCCCGTCGGCCCCGGACGCGAAGCGGAGGAGCCGACGCGCACAGATTGGGGTGTCGATTCAGAACACGGGCGATTGCTCGACGTGCTGCTCTGCCGGCCCGACAACTACCGTTGGCTGCCGACGAGCGCAATCTCGCGCGGCACGCTCGACAGGGGCCTCACCTTCGACCCCGCCGCAGCGGCGGCCCAGCACGCTGAGCTCGTCTCGGCGTATGAGTCGGCGGGGGTTCGGTGCCACTTCCTGGAGCCCGACCCCGTGCTTCCCTACCAGGTGTTCGCGCGCGACTCCAGCGTCGCCACGCCCTGGGGCGGCGTCGTGACGCAGCCCAAGCAGTGGTGGCGGCGCGGTGAGTACGCGCCGGTGATTCGCTTCTACCAGCAGTCCGGAATCCCGATCTGGAAGATGATTACCGCGGCAGCTCTCGAGGGAGGCGACGTCATGATCGTCGAGCCGGGCGCCGTTGTGATCGGCAACGGCGAGGAGCGGACCGAGGCGCCGGCTGCCAAACAGCTCGCGGGGTGGTTCTCGGACCAGGGCTGGGAGGCTCGGGTGGAGCCGATTCCCGGGGTCTTCGTCCACATCGACGTGCTGATGGCGGTCGTGGCCGAGAAGCTGGCCGCGGTCTGCACCGAGGTCGTCTCCGGCAACCTCGTGCGATGGCTTCGGGGTCGTGGGTTCGAGATCCTGGACGTCCCGGCCGAGGACGCGTGGACGCTCGGCGTCAACGCCGTCTCCCTCGGCGCCGACCGCGTGCTCACCGGAGCGAGGGCGACCGCGCTCAACCAGCAGATGCGGGCGCAGGGACTGGAGCTGTTCGCCCCTGAACTCGACGCCTTCACCCTCGGCGGCGGCGGCGCCCACTGCCTCGGACAGGCCCTTCGGCGCGAGCGGGTGGGCTAGTGGCGGGCTCGAATGGCCCGCCCGTCGACGCGGAGCGGGTGATCGCCGACCTGCGCGAGCTCCAGCGCCGGACCGGCGACGCAGAAGGAGCGCAGCGCCTGTGCTGGGGGGAAGAGTGGCGGGAGGCTCGCGGGTTCCTGTCGGAGCTGCTGGCCGAGATCGGCGTCGAGCCCGAGCGCGACGAGGCCGGGAACCTCTGGGCGCGGCTTCCGGGCGAGGCGGAACCGGCGATAGCGCTTGGCTCTCACGTCGACTCGGTTCCGGATGGCGGGTGGCTCGACGGCGCGCTAGGTGTGATGGCCGGCGTGGGCGTGCTCCGGGCCTGGGCGGCCACCGGCGCCAAACCGCCTCGAACGCTCACCCTGGTCGATTGGGCGGACGAGGAAGGCGCTCGCTTCGGGCGCAGCCTGTTCGGCAGCTCCGCCTTCGCGGGAACCCTCGAGCCGGCACTCCTGCGAGGACTCCGCGACGCCGAGGGCCGTGGCGTCGCCGACGTTCTGGCCGCCAACGACGTCGACCTCGATCGTGTTCTCGAATCCGGCGCGCGCCGTGGATCGCTCGCCGGGTACCTCGAGCTGCACATCGAGCAGGGCCCGGTGATGGAGGCCGAGGGATCGTCCGTAGCGGCGGTGCGCGGTTGCGCCGGCGTCGAGCGGCATCGTTTCCTGTTCGAGGGCCAGGCGTCGCACGCGGGGACAACCCCGATGGACCAACGGCGGGACGCAGGGCTGGCGGCGGCTGTCTCCGCACTGCGCATCGAGGGGATCGCGGAGCGAAGCCACGGCGTGGCGACGACCGGGGCGTTGGTGTTGCACCCCGGCATCCCGACCGCGGTCTCCGGCCGGGCGGAGCTGATGGTGGACCTGCGCAACCCGGACGCGCAGTCGCTGGCCACGATGCTCGACGAGGCACGGGCAAGCGCACAGCTGGAGGCGGAGAAACGCCGCTGCGAGTTCGCGAGCGAGCTGGTGTGGCGGATTGAGCCGATTCCGTTCGACGAGGGGCTGGTCGCCCTGGCGCAGGAGGCGGTCGCCGAGGCGTCGGGGCGCGACGAACCGCTCACCAGCGGCGCCCTGCATGACGCGGCCGAGGTCGCCCGGGTGCTGCCGGCGGGGATGGTGTTCGTGCCCTCGATCGGGGGCATCTCGCATGCCAAGGAGGAGGACACCTCCGAGGCCGAGCTGGCGGTCGGGATCGAAACCTTCAGTGCGCTCGCGAACCGAGTGCTCAGTCGCGGGTGATCACGAGCTTGCCGCGGTGACCGGCGACAGCCTCGGCGGCGTCGTCCCAGCTCGCGTGCTCGCGCGTGACCAGCTCCGGCTTTAACTTCCCGGCGCGCACCAGATCGAGCAGCGGCTCCATCGCCGGCCGCGCGTGACAGCGTCCCGTGTGGAACCGGATCCCCTTCGTATACATCTCGAGCAGCGGGACCGGGGTTTCGGGGTCGAAGTAGATGCCGATCGAGGTGCAGATGCCGTCGGCCTCGGTGGAGCGCAGTGCGCAGCGCAGCCCGTCGAGGTTGCTGCTCGCGTCGACCGTGATCGGATACGGGCCGAGGCGCTTCGGAAACTTTTCGTCGACCAGCGTCGCCCCCAGCTTCTCGGCCAGCTCGCGCTCGAATGGCCGCCCGCCCGCGAACTCGACTCGCTCGGCGCCAAGCGCGGCGGCGATGGCCGCCGCGTAGATCGCGATCGAGCCGGCGCCCGCGCAGACGAGGACGGGGCTGCCGGGCGCGTCGGAGAGCTGCGGTCCGACGGTGCGCCACGCATCGGGGATGTTGTCGGAGAGGCTCGCGATCGAAACCGGATTGACGCCGTTGGGCACGGGAACGAGCATCGCGTCGGCAAAGGGCACCCGGACCGACTCGCTGACGAACCCTCCGTTGTCCGGTCCCAGTGGAAGCCCGTAGGTGGAGAGGAACTCGACAGACTCGCAGTTGCCGGTCTGTCCCCTCGCGCAACGGCTGCACCGCCCGCAGGAGATCTGGAACGGGACGCTGACGAGCATCGCTGGAGCGACGGTCCCGACGTCGTCTCCGACCTCGACGACCTCGGCGATCCCCTCGTGGCCGAACGCGAACTCCCGGCCCGCCGGCGCCCTGCCGCGAACGAGGGCCAGGTCGAGATCGCACGTTGCCACGGCCACCGGCCGCACGATCGCCTCGGCGTCGGCCTCGAGCCTGGGTTCAGCCACGTCGCGCCACTCGAGCCTTCCGGGCTCGACGAAGGTCAGCTGCCGCACTCGCGTAACGCTACCGTCGCCCGGCGCACTCGATGGTCACAGAAGAGGAGGAGAAGTGAACGACCGAGTCGTCCTGAATGAGCGCCAGATGCAGATGGTCTCCTCGAGCGAGACCGACTACTCCGACCTGCGGGCCCTGTTCATCAACTGCACGCTGAAGCGCAGTCCGGAGCAGTCTCACACCCAGGGGTTGATGGACATCTCGATGGAGATCATGCGCCGCAACGGCGTCGAGGTCGAGGGGATCCGAGCGATCGATCACGACCTCGCCGTCGGCGTCTGGCCCGACATGACCGAGCACGGGTGGGAGGTCGACGAGTGGCCCGAGATCTTCGAGAAGGTGATGGCCGCCGACATCCTCGTGCTCGGGATGCCGATCTGGCTGGGGGAGAAGTCCTCCGTTGCCACCCACGTGATCGAGCGCCTCTACGGCAACTCGCACCTACTCAACGACGCGGGCCAGTACGCGTACTACGGCCGGGTCGGCGGCTGCCTGGTGACCGGCAACGAGGACGGGGTCAAGCACTGCGCGCTGGAGACCCTGTACGCGCTGCAGCACCTGGGCTACACGATCCCGCCGCAGGCGGATGCCGGCTGGATCGGCGAAGCGGGCCCGGGGCCCTCGTACCTGGACGAGGGATCGGGCGGCCCGATGAACGACTTCACCAACCGCAACACGACGTTCATGACCTGGAACCTCCTCCACGTCGCGAGGATGCTCAAAGACGCCGGCGGCATCCCGGCGCACGGCAACCAGCGCAGCGAGTGGGAGGCCGGCTGTCGCTTCGACTTTCCAAATCCGGAACATCGGTGAGCCTGACCGGCGCCCCGGCGCGACGACGAAGCGTCCGTGGCGGACCCCGAGGGATCGCTAGTCTCGACTCGGTGAGCCTCTACGACCGCCTGGCCGAGCTCTCCATCTCCATCGACTCCTACGAGCTCACCGGCCACGACCGCGAGTACGGCGAGTTCACGCGGCCGTCGACGCTCGTCCACCTCCGAGGCGACGGGCAGGAGGGGCTGGGAGAGGACGTCGTCTACGCCGTCCTCGACCACATCGCCCACCGCGACGCCGGACCCGTGCGCGACTTCAGCGGCCCGCGCACGTTGGGAAAGTTCTGCGAGCTGGTTGGCGAGCTCGATCTGTTCGGGGGAGCTCCGCCCGAGTACGAGGCGTCGCGCCACTACCGGCGCTGGGCTTACGAGTCCGGTGCGCTTGACCTGGCTCTACGCCAGAACGGGATCTCGCTGGCGGAGGCCGTCGAGCGCGATCCGAAGCCGGTTCGCTTCGTCTGCTCGACGCGGCTGGGAGGTTTGGACGAGGACAGCCGCTCGACGACTGAGCCGATCCGCAAGCGCCTCGCCAAGTATCCAGGCCTGCGCTTCAAGCTCGACCCGGAGAACGACTGGGACGCAGAGCTGATCACCGAGATCAAGGAGCTCGCGGACGTGGACGTCCTCGACCTGAAGGGCCTCTATCGCGGCACCCCGGTCGACGTCGAGACCGATCCGGAGCTGTACCGCGCGGTGGCGGAGGCCTTCCCGGATGCGTACCTCGAGGATCCCGACCTGAACGACGAGACCCGCCCGGTGCTCGAGCCCCATGACGATCGCATCACGTGGGACGCCAACCTGCACTCGCTGGCCGACGTGGTGGAGCACGCCCGCAAGGCGATCAACTCGAAGCCGTCGCGCTTCGGGTCGCTGCGCGAGCTGACGTCGGTTTATGAGCACTGTGAGCGAGAGGGGATCGCGATCTACGGCGGCGGGCAGGGCGAGGTCGAGGTCGGCCGCGGGCAGGTCCAGTACCTGGCGTCGCTGTTTCATCCCGACACTCCCAACGACGTGGCCCCGTCCGGCTACAACGACCCGGCCGTCCCCGACGGTCTGCCGACGAGCCCGCTCACTCCGGCCCCTAGCGAGACGGGCTTCCGCTGGGACGTTCGGGACTCCTAAGCGACGCTTCGGCCAGCCGAAGGCACGAGTTCCGCTAGCGTCGCCCGGCAAACCGGCGACACGAAGAGGAGATCCATGGCAGAGAAGTCGTTCGCGCAGGCCCTCAACGACCAGATCTCGAACGAGTTCAGCGCCGCGATGCAGTACATCGGCGCCGCTGTCTACTACGACGCCGAGACGCTCCCCCGGCTGGCTCACTTCTTCTACCGCCAGGCGGCCGAGGAGCGCGACCACGCGATGATGATGGTCCAGTACCTGCTCGACGTCGACGAGGAGGTCAGGATCCCCGACATCAAGGGCCAGCAGACGCGCTTCGACGACGCGGTAGCCCCAGTGCGTATGGCGCTCGAGCAGGAGCGGCGCGTCGGCGAGGAGATCTATGCCCTGTTCGAACTCGCGCGCGAGGCCAAGGACTACCGCGCCGAGCAGTTCATGGCCTGGTTCGTCAAGGAGCAGGTCGAGGAGGTGGCGCTGATGCAGGACCTGCTCAATGTCGTGGAGCGCTCCCAGGACAACCTGCCATTGGTCGAGGACTACATCGCCCGCGAGGCGCCGGGCGAGGGGAACGACGACCCGACCGCGCCGCCGCCGGCCGGCGGGACCGCCTAGCCGTCGGAGCCGGCAGGGCGGTCCGCCCTGCGCGCTCTAGAATCGGGCGCACGCGGAGCGCACCGTCCGCGCGACGCCCTCGGGGGCGTAGCTCAGCTGGTTAGAGCGCCGGCCTGTCACGCCGGAGGCCGCGGGTTCGAGTCCCGTCGCTCCCGTTCCACGTTCCCCCTGCAAGGGCGGGGAATCTCGCGCTGAGCCGCCGACCCGGCCTCGCCGCGCCGTGGCCCGGTTGTGGCCTAGACCCCGGGGGAGGCGCGATCGCCTGACCCGCGACCGGCGAAGCGCCGACGACAACCTCGCCGTGAAGCGAAGCCCTGGGCCGGTGATGGAAATACCCGACCCGAGAGGGTTTCGGTTGGGCGGGGTCCGTGGGCATCAGGGGTATTCCCTAAAAGGCCCGCACCGAAGGTGAGATGCGCCGCGGGGCCACGGACCATCACCGCCCAGGTGGGCGTGCCGGGCCTGATCGCCACGACGTTGGACGGCTACGTGGATCAACGAGCAGGTGGGGAGCTTCAGAGGTAGAGCGCCGGCGAGGGAGATGGAGGCGTGGCCTTGGAACGCGGCCGGTGGGTGGGCTCCAGGGGACGCGGGCCTGCCCGAAAGACCGCCGACGCGGCCTGCAGAATCGTGAATCACGGAGGATGATTAGATGACCGACTCGATCGACACCGATCGCCTCGAACTGCTCGACCGGATCGCCGAGCGCATGCCCGAGCTCGACCTCAAGCGGCACTCGATCGAGTGGACCGAGATGCCGGACAACGGCGCCCAAGGGCTGCTCGTGGACGGCGGCGGGATCGACGGCGGCAACGGCTTCACGTTCGTCAACCACGGCGAGGACATTCACGCGGTCGGCCCGACGTCGCCCCTCATCCCCGGCTACGTCGGCTGCGTCGTGATCGGGCCGGATGGCAGCCGCCGCCTGGCGCGAGTGGTGCCCGACCCGCTGGCGCAGCAGCCGGACTGACCTTCGCACCCCGAGCAGCAGCCGAACCGGCTGGAAGCGTCCGGCGGCCACTCCGGTTGCGCGAGGCCGCTGAGCCGGTATAGGGTCGGCGGACCAACCTCGGGGCGCCGACCTCGGCGCCTCGTCTCCAAGAGAGGGGAATCACATGAAATGCGTAGGAAGCTTGCGGCTGCTGCCTGCACAGCGGTGATCGCGGCTCTGGTTCCGAGTGCCGCTCTCGCGGGTGAGGCAATTGGCCCTCCGGGCACTCCGAACGTTCCGGATTCCGGCTCGGATATCCCCACCGAAGGACCCGCTCACGCCAACTCGATCTGCGTCTTTTCCGGTCTGAATGACATGGTCGTCGGCGAGGGTCCGATCGACTTCATCGTGCAGTCGTACGGGCAGGACGTGAGGACGGGCGCAATCAGCCCGCACGTGTTCAACCCTGGCGACGCATGCCGAGGGGGAAGCAACTAACTCGTATGTGATGGGAGGGCCGCCGTGCGCGCCCCCTGCACGGCTGGCCCCCCACGCCTCCACATTCGAGTCAGCGGAACCGCGCCCGAGTCCGAATTCCTAGCCTCCGCGCCCGGTTCACAGTCCCTCTGACCGGCGCGCGCCGAAGCGAGATACTGAGCGGGCGATGTCGCAGGAGAACGTCGAGATCGTGCGGAGCTACTTTGTGGGTACCGGCGGTCCGCTCGAAGGCGAATCGCGGTCGACCCCAGCCAAGGAACACTTCTCGGCGTTGGTCGCCAGATTCTGGGAGGCCGACGGCGACTGGTATCCGGTTCGCAAGTTCCCGGAGGTGAGGCCATGCCACGGACGCGAGGAGATCGTGGCCCTCCTCGCCGAGATCCGTGGGGCTTGGGACGCTTACCGATACGTGGTCAAGGACGCGAGGGCGATCGGCGATGATCGCGTCCTTGTGACGGGACGCATGTGGACCGAGGGACGCGCGAGCGGCGCGGCGCTGGAAGGCGACGTCTACCACTGCTGCTGGCTGCGGCATGGACGACTAATCAGGGTTGAGGATCACCTGACCGCGAAGGGTGCGCTTCACGCGCTCGGATTGAGTGGCGCAACTCTCGAAGCCGCCGGGCTGCGGTAGTAAGGCGCTGGCGTCTGGGAACCCACTGACCGGCGCGCGCCGCTTCGGTGGTGAGCGTCACCGAGCGGAGGATCACGATCTTCCAGACCGACTCTTCAGCTCGGGTGGGCGTCGAGTGGGGCGTTAGTCTCGCGGCCCAATGGCGTAGTGGGGCTGACGAATCTTCTCCTCGGCGTCTTAGGCCTCATGTCCGGGTGGTTCGACCGGGACTTCTCGCTAGCCACGATCGTCGCGTTCTCGATCTACATGCTCGGCGCGGCGACGGGCCACCTGCGGTCGATGATCCAAGAGCGGAACTTCGCCCCAGGCAACGCCGGCTACATCTTCTGGTACGACGTCCTCGCCCCGATCTTGCTGATCAGTCTTTACGTCGTGAGCGGCTGATCGGCTCGACTCGGTCGGGCGGAGGCCTACCTCCTTGGTCCGACAGCCCGGCGGCTTCGAGGGCCTCCTGCCTCTCCAGAAAGTTGCGGACCCGGATCACCTCCCATTGCTGAGGGAGACGACCACGGTGAACCCAAGCTCCACCGGCACCCCGCTTCGCTTTCCGGTTCCGGAGCCTCGAGTGTCGGCAACGACGACATCGGAAGCGGTCGCGAAGTTCTCCGGCTCGGCGTGAAACTCTTCGAACTCTCCGCCCAGGGCATCGAGGAACTCCCGAACGCACGCGTGGCCTCGGTAGAGCTGACCACCCACGAACTGCCCCGTCGGCACCCACTCGATCTCGGGGTCAAGGAACCCAACGAGAGCGTCCCAGTCGCTTCGACCGAATGCTTCGAAGGCGGCGCGGACCACCTCGACGTTCTCCTGCGACATCGCCCGCCCGGTATCTCGCTAGGGGATCGGCGTGGCTAGATCGGTAGGGCTCTCGTCGCATGAGACGACAACGAGCAGGTCGGGTTTGATCCCTGGCCGCGTCAGCGCGAGCTTGCTCGCGGCGTTGGCCTCGGCACCGCTGGTGGGACGGCCTCTGGGTCGCGCCCTCGGGGTAGGATGATCCTGCAAGGAAGCCAGGCCGGGGAAGGTCAATGATGTTCGGTTCGACAGGTCTTTCGCTTCGGGCTCGGGCGACGGCGGTCGGCGCGGCGCTGATCGCGCTGACCGTGCTCGGCTTCACCGTGTTGACCGCGTGGGCCGGTATCGACGCCGACCTCGCCGTCGAGAAGACCGACTCGCCTGACCCGGTCGACACCGGCGAGCTCCTGACCTACACGATCAGCGTCGAGAACCTTCCCGGCAGCGACGCTCTCTCCGTGGCGGTGGAGGACAAGCTCTCGAACAAGCTCGACTTCGTCTCGGCGACCCCCTCGCAGGGAACCTGTGACCGCAATGGCCGCACCGTGACCTGCGTGCTTGGAAACGTCAACGCAGGAGCCACCGCGACGATCGAGATCGCTGTCCGGCCTCAGAAGACGGGGACGATCTCGAACACGGCCACCGTGACGAGCGACAACGACCCGAACACCGCGAACAACTCCGACACCGAGACCACCGAGGTGAACGAGGGCCCGAAGTGCGGAGGCAATCTGGCGACGATCGCCGGCACCGACGGCAGTGACGTGCTCACCGGGACGGAGCGGCGTGACGTCATCTCCACGCTCGGCGGCAAGGACGAGGTCAACTCGCTCGGTGGCAGGGATGCGATCTGCGGCAAGGGAGGCAACGACAAGCTCAAGGGCGAGAGCGGCAGCGACCTGGTCAAGGGCGGCGGCGGCAAGGACAAGCCCAAGGGCAGCGGCGGCAACGACGAGGTCAGGGGCGGCGCGAAGAGCGATCACCTGCGGGGCGGGGGCGGCAACGACCTGCTCGACGGCGGCAAGGGCAACGACACCTGCGAAGGCGGGGGCGGCTCGGACGTCTTGACCAGCTGTTGACGGCCTCCAGCATCGCTGCGGCCAAGAACAACGGACCCGGCGACGCCCCGAATCAGGACCAACGAGGCGCTCCCAGAAAGGGCCAGCCAGACATCGGCTCCTACGAGTTCACCAGGTGCAAGGGCGTCGTCGTCAACTTCGTCGGCACCACCGGCAAGGACAACCTCAAGGGCGGTCCCGGCAAGGACAAGCTCGACGGCGGGCCGGGGAAGGACAAGGAGGTCCAGTAGGCCCCAGCCCGGGCTGTCGGAGTAAGCAGGCCGCGGCGTGGGCTACGCAGCGACCGGCGTATTGGGCACTTCGCCCCACTCGTTCGGCGGCTTGCTTGGCGTCAGCGCGAAGATCAGCGTGACGATGAAGCCAACCAGGGGAATGATCCAGGTCAGGACCCACCAGCCGCTGTGGCCCGCGTCATGGAAGCGACGTACGGTCACCGCCAAGGTGGGGAGGAAAAGTACGAGACTGGCAAGGGCGCCGATGATGAACCACGTGCCGAGGAGCACGTCGATCAGCCACGCGGCACCGGACACGAGGACCGTGAAGAGGTACCACCACCAGTAGGCGGCGCGGGAAGAGCGCCCGCTAAACGTCACGTACTTTGAGAATCCGTCCCTGATCGCTTCGCTGAACGTCACGACGTGGCCGTCCCCTCTTGACGCGGTTTGCCAATGGGCGCTGAGAGCGTTCGCCATCCAACCGCCCGATCCTCCAACTCGCGTGTCTGAGCACTGGTGGACGGAGTCCTAATGGTGCGGTCCGCCCCTGCCGCGAGATACTGCGCGGGCGATGTCGCAGGAGACTTTCGACGTTGTGCGTAGCGTCGATGAGGCCTGGGCACCGACGATCTGCCGGCACTTGTTGTTGTCTGCCCAGACGCGGGATGAGCGCTTGGTGTTCTTGCGCGGCCCGGCGGTGGGGCCGGCGAGCGACTAGGCGGGAGCCGGCGCCGGGCTCGGTGCGGGATTCAGGAGGGCCTTGTCGAGCTGCGCGCGGGAGCTGATCTCGAGCTTGCGATAGGCGTGGCTCAAGTGCGCCTCGACGGTCTTGATCGTGACGAAGAGCGTTTGCGCGATCTCCTTGTTGCTCATGCCGTCGGCTGCGAGCTGCGCGACGCGCCGCTCGCTCGCGGTGAGTGCGTCGAGCCCGGTCTGGAGGACCTTTCGCGGCCTCGCGCCGGTGGCGGCGATCTCTTCGTTCGCCCGCTCGGCGAGCCCGAATGCTCCGACCCTGCGCGAGAGGTCGACGCCCTCGCGGAGCCGGTCGCGTGCCTCCGTCCGTTGGTTCGCGCGGCGGAGGGCGGCGCCGAGGTCGACGAGGGCGCGCGCGTGCTCCAGCCGAGCCTCTGAGCCTGCGAGCACCTCGACCGCCTCCCGCAGCAGCGCGATACCTGCCGTGCCACCCTCGACGAGACCGAGCACGCGCAGGGAGGCGCCGATGGCATGCGGGTCACCCCACCGTCGAGCGAGCGCGAGCTCCTCGTCGGCGAGCGCGCGCGCTTCGTCGTTCCGGTCGAGAACTCGGAGGCCTTCGGCGGCCCAGCGGCGCCACGGCACGCCGCTTGGATTGTCGTGGGGAAACAGCCGAGCGGTCTCGCCAACCTGCAGCAGCTCCTCGACTCCCCGCTCCGGGCTTCCGGTCTCAATGCGCAGACGGCCGCGGCTGAGCCGAAAGTGGACGAAGTGGAGCTGGTGGAGCGGGAGCTGCTCTGGGAAGGCACCCTGGTCGATCACGCGCGCCGCCTCGTCCGCGTCCCCTCGCTCCAGCAGCGCATGCGCCAAGGACCCGATGGTGTACGGCCAGGCGATGAGCATGCCGTGCGCGACGCAGAGATCGATCGCCTCTCGCAGATCCGCGACCGCCGCTCGAAGATCGCCGCGACGCGTCTGACAGCTGCCGCGCCACATCAACATGAACGCGACGTTGAAAATGTCACCGCGCCGGCGCGCCTGAGCGACCGCCTGATCGAAGATGCAAACCGCCTCGTCGACCAACCCCGCCCGGGAGAGCACCATCACCGCGTAATAGAACGCCAGTGAGCCGCTCGCCAACAGGTTCCCGGGCGCGAGCGCGCGCCGGGCGAGCTCGACCGCGACCTCGCGGCGCAGCCCCAGCTGGTACTCGTAATGCGCCATCGTCGCAAGCAGGATCTCGCTGCCGAGGCCTCCGCGGAGCGCATCCACGTCGAGCTCGCCGATCCTTGCCTTGGCGATGGGATAGGTCTTCGCGTCGAACCACGCCGAGCTGATCAGCTCCGCCAGGAGCAGCTCGTACAGGTCCGGATCGCGCTTCCGATCCATCTCGGCAAGCGCCCGCTGGAAGACCGCAAGGGCATCCGCGATCTGATCCGTGAACCAGAGCGCGCGGCCGAGCTCGAGCGCGACCTCACCGCGCCGCGCCGGGTCGGCCAGGAGCTCGAGACCGGCGCGCAGGTGATCGGCCGCAGCCGGGCCGTTCGTCCGCCGCTCGGCATAGCCGAGCTCGATCAGCACCTCTGCCTGGGCAGCCGGATCGAGCTGCTCGTCGAGTGCGCGGGTGAGATATGCGACCGCGGCATCGGCCGCGCCCTGGGCGAGCGAGCGCTCGGCCGCTTGGCGGAGCGTCGAGACCACGAACGAGTCCGCTCGTGGGGCGACGCGGAGGAGGTGCCCCGCCGCACTCTCAGGCCGGGCGCCGGCCTGGAGCAGGAGCTCAGCGGCCAAGCGGTGCGCAGCGTCTCGTTCGACCACATCGAGCGTCTCGTAGACGGCGCTGCGGACGACGGGGTGGAAGAACTCGAGCGGATCCTCCCGCCGGAGGAGGTCAAGCCGAACGAGCGCGGCTGCGGCCGGACCAAGCTCGCTTGCATCCATGTCGGCGAGGGCAGCCGCG
>JBKPDQ010000184.1:0-32080 GCA_046728015.1 Actinomycetota bacterium | reverse complement strand
TCGTCGACGATGTAGGTCTTGGCCTTGGTCGGGCCCTTGCCGTAGTACTCGGACTGCAGGCGCACGATCTCTTTCGAGATCTTCGCTCGCGTCTCTCCCAACGCCTTCTGCTCGCCTTCCATCGCTCCGCTCGCCCTCTGTTCCTCTACGTCGACTGCTCCGCCTCGAAAGACGCAGGTGGCCCTTCCGAGCGGCTCCGGCGCCGCCCGCCGATCCCGCAGGCTGCAGCGATGAACGGCCGGGCCCGCACGGCCAAAGCTTACCCGGGCGCGCCCAAGGCTATGGTGCCAAGTGGCGCGGTGCATTCGCGTTCGTGGACGGGCTCGGAAGCGCCCGAGCCAAGACTCAACCGGAGGCACTGCGCCCGTCCCGGCCGCGGGCCAGCCAGGCGCAGCACGCCTACAAGATCGATCCCGAGGAGATCATCACGGCCGTACACACGCGCCGCCCGCCGATGATGTCCGCCGGCTGTTTGGCCTCGACGGCCCGCTCGCTTGGCGCTACGCACCGCGGACGGCTCGCACGGCGGCGATTGTCACCGTCGGTTGCCTGCATCGCAAGATTCGTGGTCATTGTCCGACAATGCCTACGTGTCTGTGAACGTATCGGTCCGGCTCGACGACGGGCTGGCGGAGCGCCTTCGCATTCGTGCCCGAGCTGCCGGTGAAAGCCTGTCGGATCGCCTGCGCCGCTATGCGGAGGAGGGCGCTCGCAGGGACGAGCACCCACTGATCACGTTTCGTGACGGCCCGACAGGCCGGCGCGCTGGACTGGTCGGCGGACCGGACGTCTGGGAGGTCGCGATGCGGCTCGAGGATCTCGCCGACGAGTCAGATCCCGCCGCAGCGCTGGGCGCGTCCCGCCGTCAAGCTCTTGGGCGTGCTATGGCCCGGACAGGCACGCGCGTTTCGCTCGCCGAGCTCGACGCGGCCAACCGCTGGGCCACCGAGAGCACCAGCGGCTAACCGTGCACCCTCCCGTCGACCTCGTCCGGGGCCGACATGACACTCAGCAATCAGCTCGTGGCGATGCGCCCGCGCGGGAGCACGTGGAGCAGCGCCTGTTCCGGCGCGCGGGCGGGCACCGCGACTGCTCGTCAAGTACCTCCTTTGGTCATGTCGGCCCTCGCTTGGACGAGTGCGGTCTCTTGCCCGTTGCGCGGGCGCGACGTGGACGGCTGACGCCGCGCTGAGCGTGGTTGCCGGTCACGCCAAGTCGAGACGCCACACCTCGCTCACGACGAGACGATGTTGCCCGTGATCTGTGTCGTCGGGCACGCGGGGTGACTAGGCGCTGTCGTCGCGGATGACGAGGACCGGCCGGTCGCAATGCTCGATCAGCTTCCGCGACACGCTCCCGAGCAGGCGACGGCGTAGCCCTATCCCGTGCGAGCCCACCACGACGACGGCCGCCTCTCGCTCCCGTGCGATGTCGATCAGCGTGTCCGCCACGTCAACTTCGTCCGGCACGGCTTGCGGCTCGGCGACCAGCCCGACAGAGCGGGCAAAGACAGCCCCATCGGCGGCGACGGTCGAGGCGCGCTCACGCTGGAGGCGATCGACCGCTTCGATGGTTGCCGGATCCGGCGGCAGCGTGCCCGCCGCGCCCACCCCCATCGTGTCGGGTAGAGCTACCGGGACTGCCGCCAGCCCAGGCTCCCAGACCGTCGCCAGCACAGCCGGACGCCCGGCGAAAAGCTCAGCCGCGTGCCGGACGGCGGTCCGGGAAACCTCCGAGCCGTCGTAAGCGATCAGGACCGGTGCCTCGCGCGCCATGCCCTGGCGAGCCTACAGCGATCCCAAGCCCGGGAGCGTTATGCACAAGACAGGGTTGCTCCATGACGGGGTGAGACGTCGCGCTGGGACTGGCAGATGAGCGCGACGAGGTCGCCGTGATCAGGCCGCGCCTGAAGGAACGAGCGTCGGATCGGCAGCGCCTGGGCGCCTATGCCAAGCTTCACGCGCCGACGACTCGACAGGAGGAAGCGAAGCATGAGTGATCTGGTCGCGATTGCCTATGAGGATCTGCCCACGGCGCAGCAGGTGGCGTCGAACCTGGGCGAGGCCGTCAAGGGCCACGACATCGAGCTCGATGACTTGGTGATCGTCGAGCGCAAAGAGGACGGCAAGGTCAAGCTCCACCAGCCCTCCCTCGCCGGCCTTGGAGCCGCGAGTGGCGCACTCTGGGGAGGCTTGATCGGACTGATCTTCTTCATGCCGCTGTTCGGCATGGCGATCGGCGCCGCGGCGGGCGCCGCGGGCGGCGCGTTGAGCGACACCGGGGTCGACGACAAGTTCATGAAGCGGCTGGGCGAGGAGCTCGCGCCCGGCAAGGCGGCGTTGATCCTGCTCGTACGGAAGGTGTCCGCCGACAAGGTCTTGCCCGAGATCAAGGTGCCGGGCACGGTCATCCAGACCTCGCTCAGCAACGAGGACGAGCAGGCGCTCCAACAGGCGCTCGACGCCGCACGCGCCTAACGCGGCGGCATCTCAAGAGGGCGAGCTTCCGAACGGGTCGCCCTGTCTCCGTGAGCGCAGCGCACGCTGAAGCGCGGGCGATGGCAACGAGCGCATTGGGGCTGGCAGGCGTCCGCTCGCGTGCTCACGGCTGCGTTCCTGCGGCGCGGCCCGAGTGCGCGACCCGGATTGCGGCACCCGCCGCTGCGCGCGTCATGCTCTTGAGGATGTCTCAGGGTTTCCCCTGCGCTGCGTTCCAGAGTGGCGGGGCAAGGAGTGCTGGGTGACGATGGATCACGCGTCTCCCGGTCGCCCGGAGCCCGGATCGCGTCGGCGCGGGAGATCCGGCCGAGACGATGAATCGGGCTCGACGAGACGTGGCGTGGCGGGCGCTGGTGGGATGTGGCCGCTTGCCGAGGCCAAGCTCGCGGCGCCGCGGCTGCGAGGGGGGACGGTCGAGCGGCCGCGGATCCTGCGGAGGTTGGATGCCGGGATGGATGCGGCGCTGACGCTCGTGGCGGCGCCGGCTGGCTTTGGCAAGTCGACCGCGGTGCGTGCGTGGTGCGCGAGCCGGGACGTGGCGCAGTGCTGGGTGACGCTCGATGCGCGCGACAACGATCCGGTGCGGTTGTGGACGTACCTGGCGACGGCGGTCGATCGTGTGGTTGCCGGCCCGGGGCGTGCGGCTCTGGGGCGGCTGCGCGCCGCTGCGTCGCTGGCCGGTCCGATCGACGAGCTCGTTGATGGGATCAGGGCGTTTGGGGATGAGCTGGTGCTTGTCCTCGACGACCTGCAGACCGTGACGGACACGGAATGCCTGGCATCGATCGACTACGCCCTCGAGCACCTGCCGGCGAGCGCGCACGTGATCGCGCTCACGCGGATCGATCCGGCGCTGAGGCTCCACCGGCTGCGTGTCGGGGGTGACCTTGTCGAGCTGCGCGCGGATGAGCTGGCGTTCACGGTTTCGGAAGCGCATGAGCTGCTTGTCGAGTTGGGCGGCATCGATCTCGGGGCGGAGGAGGTCAGGGCGCTGTGCGAGCGCACCGAGGGGTGGCCGGCCGCGCTGGTTCTTGCTGCGATCTGGCTTCGCGGAGTGGGTGATCCTCGCGCGGCCGTCCGCGAGTTCGGTGGAGATCATCGATTCGTGGCCGACTATCTCACCCACGAGGTCATCGACTCGCTCTCGGATGACGTGCGCTCGTTCCTTCTCCGGGTCTCGGTCCTCGGCCGGTTCACTGCCGCGCTCTGCGACGGCGTGTTCGAGCGCTCGGATTCGGCAGCGCTGCTCGCCGAGCTTGAGCGTTCCAACCAGTTCGTGGTGCGGCTGGAGCACGGAGGTTGGTATCGCGTCCATTCGCTGTTCGCCGAGTTCGCCGGCGTCCAGCTCGCCTCACGGGAACCGGAGGTCGTCGCGGAGCTGCATCGGCGCGCGGCCGGATGGTTCCGGTCGCGGGGTCGTCCCGTGGAAGCCGTCGAGCACGCTGCCGCTGCAGGCGATGACGAGCTCGTCGCCCAGGTCCTGGTCGATCATCACCTCGTCCTGATCAGGAATGGCGGCGCGCGGGCGCTCCTTCGCTGGGTGCAGACGTTGCCCGTCGAGTTGGTCGTCGAGCATCCGGAGCTCGCGGTCGGCGCCGCCACGGCGGCGACGATGATGGGGCGCGCGGTCGATCGCCGGCGCCTTCTGCACCTCGCCGACCGCGCGCAGGCCGAGCACCCCGAGCGGTTCGGCCCGTACGTTCAGGCGGTGGCCGGGATGGTACGAGCGGCATCGGTGGACAGCGACGTCGGCCAGGCGGTCCTGGATGGTCGGCACGCGGTCGAGATCGCGCAGGCCGGGGCCGATGATGCCCTGGTGGCCGCGCTCGGCGGCTACGCCCGCGCGCTCTACCTCGCGGGCGAGATCGATCAGGCGTGGGACGCAGCACTGCGCGCCGTGGAGCATCCGGATGCCGCGCGCCGGGCGCCCGGCCACGCGTTCGCCAGGTCGACGCTTGCACTCGTCGCGGTCGACCGCGGAGAGCTGACAATCGCTCGGGTCCACGCGGACGAGGCACGGTCGCTGGTCGGCGCGATCGGGAGCAGCCGTAGCTGGCTCGGAGCGAACGCAGCCGTCGCGCACGGGCTCGTGCTTGCGGGCGAAGGAAGCGTCGCCGAGGCAGAGCGCGAGCTGGCGCACGCGGAGCGCTTCTTCCGGGACGAGATCGCGACCGTCCATCACGCCTGGCTACTGATCCTCCTGGCACGTGTCCGCTGCCGCCGCGGGCGGCTCGGCGAGGCCGAGACGACCCTTCAATCGGCGCGCGAGGCGATCCGCGAGCTCGCGGATGGTGGGCGAGTCCCTTCGCTCGCCGGCGATGCCGCTAAGGAGCTCAAGCAGGCGCAGGCGCGTGCCGACTACGGAGAGATGCTCGAACTGCCAAGCACCGCGGAGCTTGCGGTGCTCCGCTTGCTTGCGTCCGAGCTCTCGGTTCGGCAGATCGGGGAAGCGCTGTTCCTCTCTCCCAACACGGTTCGGTCGCATACGCGGTCGATCTACCGCAAGCTCGGTGTGAACACGCGTGCCGATGCCGTTGCTCGCGCGGAGGCGCTCGGCCTGCTGGGGCAAAAGGAATCACCCATGTGATTCGCGGCCGTGACGGCACGCGGACCGGCTGAAGCTGGCACGGTCTCTCGCATGTCGCGTCGGAGCTACCGGCTGATCGTGGAAGGTGAGCTCGGCGACCTCGTGAGGCAGCAGGCGTTCGAGGGGACGACCGTCAGGCTCGAGGAGGGAAACACGATCCTCATCGCCCGCGATCAGGCTGAGCTCATGGCCCTCCTGCGACGCGTGTCGGACTTGGGGCTCACGGTGCTGAGTGCGACGGGGTCCGACGAGCGTACGCGCCCGGCGTTCTGAGGGCCTCGGCTGCCGTGCCGCGCCGTTCGCGTTCACATGGGTGAATCGGCCCGTTGCGCCGTCACGCGAGCCGGCCACGGCGTAGGTTGGGCGGCGCCGAGTCTGTCAAGCATGGAGGAGTCGCATGGCGTCGATGGATGTGCCGGCTGATCGCCCGGGCAGGGTGCCTGCGGCGACGAGGGCCATCGCGAAGCCGACATACATCACGTGGCTGACGCTGGCGTTCATGACGACCGCGTCGGTCGCGAGCCTGCGCAGCGCGCCGACGATGGCCGTCTACGGCCTGACCTGCGTGTTCCTCTACGGGGTGGCGGCGATCGTGTTCCTGATTCCGACGGCGCTGGTCTCGGCCGAGCTGGCCTCTGGCTGGACGGGCGGCGTGTTCCGCTGGGTGAGCGAGGGGCTGTCGGCGAAATGGGGGCTGCTGGCCGTGTGGTGCCAGTTCGCGATGACGATCTTCTACTACCCCACGCTGCTGGGGTTCGTGGCGAGCACGCTGGCGTTCGTGTTCAACCCGGACCTGGCGGATAACGGCGTCTACACCGGCATCGTGATCGTGGTGGTGTTCTGGTCCGGCGTGTTCCTGTCGGCCCGCGGCGGCACCGGCGGGATCGCCAAGCTCGCCTCCAGCGGCCTGCTCATCGGCACGCTGATCCCGGGCGCGATCCTGGTCATCCTCGGGATCGTCTACCTGCTCCAGGACAATCCGTCGGCGGCGCCGATGGACGCCGACCACCTGATCCCGCAGTGGACCGGGATCGCCAGCCTGGTGCTGATCGTCAACAACTTCCTCGCCTACTCGGGCATGGAGATGAACGCCGTGCACGTCGGGGCGCTGCGCAACCCCCGCGGCGAGTTCCCGCGGGCCATGTTCCTGGCGTGCATTCTCGTGCTGTTGATCTTCATCCTGCCGGCGCTCGCGATCAGCTGGGTGATCCCGGCCGAGGAGCTGAGCCTGACCGCCGGGGTGATGCAGGCGTTCGACGCGTTCTTCGCCTACTTCGATCTACAGAAGCTGGTGCCGATCGTCGCGATCGCCCTGGTGTGCGCGTCGGCGGGCGGGATGCTGACCTGGCTCGCCGGCCCGTCGAAGGGCCTGCTGCTGATCGCGCGGCGCGAGGGGTACCTGCCGCCGTTCTTCCAGCACCAGAACGAGAACGAGGTCGCGGTGAACATCCTCGTGGTCCAGGGCGGGCTGACGACCGTGATCGCGCTGCTGTACGCGCTCGTCCCGTCGGTGTCGAGCGCCTACTGGATCCTCAGCGTGATGACGACCCAGGTCTACCTGGTCATGTACCTGCTGATGTTCGTCGCCGCCGTCCAGTTGCGGCGCAAGCAACCCAACGTCGAGCGCGGCTACACCGCGCCGGCGCTGACGTTCATCTGCACCGTCGGCTTCGTGGCCTCGGCCGCGGCGATCCTGATCGGCTTCGTGCCGCCGTCACAGTTCGAGAACGGCAGCACGGCGGCGTACGTCGCCCTGATCCTCGCCGGCACCGTGCTCATCGGCCTGCTGCCGGCGTGGCTGTTCCTGAGATTCCGCAAGCCAAGCTGGAAGCAAACGACCGAGCCGGAGGCGACGTCATGACCGCCGTCCCGCCCGTGTCCGGGTCTCCCGTCTCCGACCCCGGCATGCGCTGGATCTACTGGGTCATCGGCGGCCTGATCCTCATCCTGTGCGTCATCGGGCTCATCACCTACAGCTCCAACAAGGCCAGCGAGGAGGCCCAGCAGAAGGCGCAGGAGCTCACGCAGAAACTCGAGGCCGCCGACCTGCGCGCGCCGGCCGATCAAGACGTGTTCGTGCGCTCGCTCGGCACTGACGGCGGCAACGTCTGCGACAACCCGGGCAACGCGCTCGGTCGGGCCACGCTGTTCTCGCTGTTCACCAACGGCGCGTCCCACGTCGGCCAGCGCCCGGTGATCGTCGACCGCCGGCTGATCCAGGGCCAGCTCCTGATCATGGAGACCTACTGCCCGGACAAGCTCGAGGACTTCCGTGAGGAGGTCGAGGACCTCGAGTTCGACGACACGCTCAAGGACTAATGCCCGCGCGGCCGGCGCCCGCGAGCACTCGAGGAAGGAGGCCCCATGCCGGTTGACGATCTGCGCGCCAGGGTCGCGCGTCTGATGGGCCGCGCGAAGGACGACCTCGCCGAGCTAGTGGCCTTCAAGTCGGTGGCCGACCCGAGGCAGTACCCACCGGAAGAGTGCGAGAAGGCCGCCCAATGGGTGATCGACGCGTTCAGCGACGTCGGCCTGCAGGACGTGAGGATGTCCCCGACGCCGGACGGCAGCATGGCGGTCCACGGCCACGCTCCCGGGCCGGAAGGCGCGCCGACGGTGCTGCTGTACTCGCACTACGACGTGCAGCCGCCGCTCGGCGAGGAGCTGTGGAATTGCCCGATCTGGGAGCTGACCGAGCGCGAGGGCCGCTGGTACGGGCGAGGCTCGGCGGACTGCAAGGGCAACATCGTCATGCACCTGACCGCCCTGCGCGCGCTCAAGCAGGCCAGCGGCGGCTTCCCGTGCGGCGTGAAGCTGATCTGCGAGGGCTCCGAGGAGCAGGGCACCGGCGGGCTGGAGGCGTTCGTCCCCGAGAACGCGGACCTGCTGCGCGCCGACACCATCCTCGTCGTCGACACCGGCAACTTCGCCGTCGGCGTCCCGACGCTGACGAGCACGCTACGCGGCATGACGAGCATCGACGTGACGCTGCACGCGCTCGCCAGCGCCATGCACTCCGGCATGTTCGGCGGACCCGCGCCCGACCCGCTGGTCGGCCTGATCCAGATGCTTGCGTCGCTGCACGACGAGCACGGCAACACGACGATCGACGGGCTCGACGCGACGCAGAAGTGGACGGGCGTCGACTATCCCGCGGAGCAGTTCCGCAAGGACGCGAACGTGCTCGACGGCGTCAAGCTGATGGGCGACGGCAGCGTCCCCGACCTGCTGTGGGCGCGCCCGTCGGCGACCGTGATCGGGATTGACGTCCCGCACGTGATCGGCTCGTCGAACGCCGTGCAGGCGTCGGCGGCCGCGCGGGTGAGCCTGCGGCTGCCTCCGGGAACCACCGGCAAGCAGGCGCAGGACGCGCTCGTCGCGCACCTGGACGCGCGCGTGCCGTGGGGCATGAAATGCGAGATCGAGCGGATCGCGCTCGGCGACCCGTTCGTCGGCTCGCTCGAGGGGCCAGCCTTCGAATCCCTCAAGGCGGCGATGGAGGACGCGTTCGGGCGGCCGATGACGACCGAGGGCCAGGGCGGCTCGATCCCCCTCTGCAACGTATTGGCCGAGACCTACCCCGACGCGGAGATCTTCCTCATGGGCGTCGAGGAGCCCAAGTGCCTGATCCACGCGCCCAACGAGAGCGTCGACCCGTCCGAGATCGAGCACCTCGCCGTGGCCGAGGCGCTGTTCCTCGAGAACTACGCGGAGGCGATGCGATGACCCGCGAGTTCACGAGCAACGACTACGCGTGGCGGCTGGGGCGTGCCGCGACGCAGGCGACGGAGGCCGGGCTGACCGGTGTGCTCGTGACACCCGGGCCCGACCTCGTCTACTTCACCGGCTACGCGCCGATCGCGATCACCGAGCGCATCACGATGCTCGTCATCCACGGCTCGCGCGATCCCGCGATGATCGTCCCGATTCTCGAGCGGCCGGACGCCGAGGCGGCGCCGGCAGCCCCGGCGCTGTCGCTGAGCGACTGGAAGGACGGCGACGACCCCTACCAGGCGACCGCGGCGCTGCTCGACCCGGGCGGGCGCTACGCGATCTCCGACTCGGCCTGGGCGATGCACGTGCTCGGCCTGCAGAACGCACTGCCCGAGTCAAGCTACGTCTCGATGACGAGCGCGCTGCCGATGCTGCGTGCCGTCAAGGGCCCCGACGAGCTCGAGCGGCTGGCCGCCGCCGGCGCCGCGGCCGATGCCAGCCTCGAGGAGATCGTCAAGGTCCGCTTCGCGGGGCGCACCGAGAGCGAGATCGCCGCCGACCTCGCCGCGCTCCTACGTAAGCACGGGCACTCGCAGGTCGACTTCACCGTCGTGGGCTCCGGTCCGAACGGCGCCAACCCGCACCACGAGATGAGCGAGCGAACCATCCGCGAGGGCGACATGGTCGTGCTCGACTTCGGCGGCCTCAAGGACGGTTACGGGTCCGATACGACGCGCACGGTCCACGTCGGCGAGCCCACCGACGAAGAGCGCGAGGTCTTCGAGATCGTCCGCCGAGCCCAGCAGGCCGGCTTCGAGGCCGTCCGCCCGGGTGTCGCGTGCGAGGAGGTCGACCGCGCGGCGCGCAAGGTGATCGCCGACGCGGGCTACGGCGAGTACTTCATCCACCGCGTCGGGCACGGCATCGGCTTGACCACTCACGAGCCGCCGTACATGATCGAGGGCGAGAAGCGGCTGATGGAGCCCGGCATGTGCTTCTCGATCGAGCCCGGCATCTATCTCCCCGACCGGTTCGGCGTGCGCATCGAGGACATCGTCACCGTCACCGAGGACGGCGGCCGGCGGCTCAACAACACCAGCCGCGAGTTGCGCATCGTCGCCTGACGCGTGATCGACGCGGGCGTCACGTCCGAGCGGGTCTCGCTCTAGGGCGATGAGGCTATCGACCGCGGCACCCGACGCGGCTGAGGTCCGCGAGCTGCACGCGTTCGTGCTGGAGCTCGGCCGCGCGCTGAGCCTTGCGGGCACGGCGGTCAGCGAAACGCAGGAGCGCCTGACGGCGGTCGCCGCCGCCAGCGGCGCGCACGACGCGCGCATCGTCGTACTGCCGACGGCGCTGATGATCGCCTTCGGTCGCGCCGGCTGGGCGACGATCGAGTCGATTCCGCAGCTCGCGGGCGCGCTGCGCCTGGATCAGATCTCCGCCCTCTACGAGCTCGTCGACGAGGCCGAGCGGGGCGCGGTCGAGCCGGCCGAGGGGCTGCGCCGGCTGCGGCGCATCCGGGCGAGGCCGCCGCGCCACGGACCGACGGTCACCGTGCTCGGGTATGCGGCGATGACGGTCGGGCTCTGCCTCGTCCTGCAGCCGACCCCTTCAGACGTGGCGATTGCGGCCGGCTTCGGCGTACTCGTCGGAACCTTCGTGCTGGCCGCTCGCGGACGCCAGACACTGACCGTGCTGGTGCCCGTGCTCTCGGCGATGGTCGTATCCGCGCTGAGCTTCGAGGCGGTCAAGCGCGGCGCCGCCGATCCGGGGTTGCGTACGCTCATCGCGCCGCTGGTCACGTTCCTGCCCGGCGGCGTGCTCACGACGGCCACCGTCGAGCTGGCCTCCGGCGAGATGGTCGCCGGCGCTAGCCGGCTCGTGTTCGGCAGCGTGCAGCTGTTGCTGCTCGCGTTCGGGATCGTGGCCGGCGTCGAGCTCGTCGGGCTGCCGAGCGAGTCGCTGCTGCACGACGAGCGGGCGAACCTGCTCGGCTGGTGGGCGCCTTGGCTGGGCGTGATCGTCTTCGGATTCGCCGCCGCGCTGTACTTCTCGGCGCCGCCTGGGGCGCTGCCCTGGCTGCTGCTCGTGCTGCTCTCTGCCTGGATCGGCCAGCTGATCGGCGATCGCGTCGTCGGTGCCGACGTCAGCGGCTTCTTCGGCGCACTGACGATGACGCCGATCGCGCTCGCCGTCGCCCGCCTGCCCGGCGCACCGCCTCCACAGGTCACGTTCCTGCCGGCGTTCTGGCTGCTCGTTCCCGGCGCGCTCGGACTCATCGGTGTCACCGAGGTCATCGGCGAGCCGGCGACCGCGAGCATCGAGGACCTCGTGACACCCGTCGGAGCGATCGTCTCGATCGCGCTCGGCATCCTCGGCGGCGTGTCGCTCTATCGCGGCCTCACCGCGGCTTCTCCGCGGCTTCACCCGGCCCGGCTCGGCATAAGAGACGCTCCACGCGCCGGGGATGCGTCAGCGCCGCCCCGGGATCGGCTACGTGCCCGCGAAGGCCGCCTTGCAGTCGGCGGAGATCTTCTCCAGCTCCTGACGCACGGCCGGCGCTTGGGCGCTCACGCTTTCGCCTTCGAACAGCGCCCCGAACGCCGACACGTAGGCCTTCGCGCAGTCGGCCGCGATCCCGGCCTTGGACTCGGCGGCCTGCGCCTCCGCCTTCGCCTGCTCGGCTTCGGCCCTGGCCTTGTCGGTCTCGTTGTCGGCCGCGGCGGCGTCCCGCTCAGCTGCCGCGGCGTCCGCCTGCGCCTGCGTCGCGGCCTGCTCGGCGTCCGCGATGCCCTCTTCGGCGGCCTCGAGGTCCTCGCTGGTGGCCCCGAGCTGTAGCGCGAGGTCGTCGATCACCGCCTTGGCGGCGGTCACTAACTCGCTGCCGGTCTCCTCGTTCTGATCTACCTGCGCCTGCAGATCCGTGACCTCCTGCTGCGTGCTGTTGAGGTCGGACTGGATCGTCAGAGCCCAGATCAGCAGGCCGGCGGCGACGACCGCCAGCACCACGCTGATCCAGACCCACCGACTCCGACGCTTGTGCGGGGCCTGGCCGCCGGACGGCTCGGCCGTCGCGCGGCGATCCGGCGGGCCTGCCGCCGTCTCGGCCTTGCCCGGCTGGCTTGACGAGCTGCCGTCGTGCGGGTCTGGTGTCGACATCGGCGCATGGTCGCGATGTTCCGGTGATGCCGCAACCCTGCGCCCGCGTGTATCGGGCTGGTGTCCGCTTGCGCTGCGCGCCCTTCGCCGCCCCCGCGGGAGGCGGCGCGCCGATGATGCCTACCGTCCGGGCGTGGCCGCCTCGGCGTCCTTGATCTCCTGCGCGAGCGCGTCGGCGGCCATCTCGCTCGCCTTGGCCACGAACCGGTTCGCGGCCTTGATGTTCGCGGCGATCTGATCGGCCATGTTCATCGCGTAGACGACGATCAGGCCGGCCTCCCCCTCGTCGAGCACGTCGCCGAGCTCCTTTGGATCGCCGCGGTCCATCCCGCCGCTAACGTGGCGGGAGATCGCGCCAATGGCCGCTCCGGCGGCGCCGCCGATGGTCAGCGCGCCGATGATCCCGACGGCTGGAAAGCGCGGCCACCGCACCGGCCGCCAGCCCCCAGCCAAGACCGTGGGCGGCTCCATAGCGGGTCGGCTCCTCGTGCTTCATGACAATCTCGACCTTGCCATCGCGGCCCTTGACGATCACGGCGGCGTCGAAGTCGTGCGAGGTTCTGATCTCGGCGTAGAGCGCCTTGACGGCCTCGTAGTCCGCGAGCGGCGCGCGGCGGACGTCGCGAGGACGGACGGCGAGCCTGTTCACCGCTCATCACAAGGCTCCGTCCCGACGGGGCCTCCGTGTACGCGGACGAGATCGCGACCAGGAGGCGAGGAACGGCTGCGGTCCTGGCTGTCGACGCCGCTCGCAGCGTTCGCGGCGTCAACGCCACGCAGCTCGCCTCCGATCTGCAGGGCTGCACGACGCCGATGAATGCGTGACGATGTCACGGCGAGCACGGATCATTCACGGGAAGGAAGGTCGCCGCATGACCAGCGACGCACGCGATCACCAGCACGGCCCGGACTGCGATCACACGGCCATCCGCCACGACGATCACGTCGATCACCTCCATGATGGCGAGCTGCACCACCACGGCGAGCGAGGCGTTGAGCGTCACGCGCTGGCGATCGGCGACGCCAACCCCGCCGACTGCACGTCCGGCCACGACTGCGCCGAGCACGCCGCCGAACACCAGCACGGACCCGACTGCGGTCACGAGCCGGTCCCGCACGGCGAGCACGTCGACTACCTCGTCGGCGGCCACCTGCACCACCCACACGGCGACCACTGCGACGACCACGGGCCCGTCGATGTAGTGCAGAACGCCTGACCGCCGTGCGCTGATACCCGCGTGGCGGCTCGCAGCGAGTGGGACAGCCGGGCCTTGGCCCGCTCTCCGCCGAATTCCGATCCTCGCGGCTTCGTGGCTTCCGAAAGACTTGCCTAATGGGGGCGTGGTCGCTTGCCGCGATCGCCGGGATCGTGCTGGCGTACACCGCGCTGCAGTCGTGGCGTCCGGGCGTGGTGCCGCCGGCGATCGCGTTCACGGCGGCCGGCCTGATCGTCGGGACGGAGGGTCTGGGCTGGGTCGAGCTGTCTGCAGATGCCGGGACGTTGCGGCTGCTCGCGGAGGCGACGCTCGCGTTCGTGCTGTTCTCGGACGCGTCGCGGATCGATCTGCGCGCGTTGCGCGATGGGTATGCGGTGCCCGCGCGTCTGCTGGGAATCGGGCTGCCGCTGACGATCGCGGCGGGCACGTTGGCCGCGATCCTCGTCCTGCCCGAGATAGGACTGGCGGAGGCGTTGGTGCTCGCAATCGTGCTGGCCGCGACCGACGCGGCGCTCGGCCAGGCGGTCGTGACCGATGAGCGTCTGCCGGCGTCGATCCGGCAGGGGCTGAACGTCGAGAGCGGCCTCAACGACGGGCTCTGCGTACCAGCGTTGGTCATCGCGCTCGCGCTCGCGGACTCCGACGCCGGCGCGCTGAGCGGATCGGAGGCGGGTCAGGTGGTTGCCGAGTCGATCGGCTACGGGCTGCTCATGGGCGCGCTGGCCGGCGTCGCGGCCGCGATCGTGCAGCGCCGCGCAGCTCCGAGCCGCGACGAGGAGCGGGCGCAGTGGCGCTGGTTGCTGTCCCCGGTGGCCGCCGCGCTCGCCTTCGGCCTCGCGGCGCCGCTCGACGGCAGCGGCTTCATCGCCGCGTTCGTTGCCGGCATCGTGTTCGGCGCCCTCGGCGGCCCGCGGAGTGACGCTGGGGAGCCGCTGCCCGTCCAGGACCTGGGCACGCTGTTGAATGCGCTGACGTTCGTCGCCTTCGGCGCGGCGTTCATGAAGCCGCTGATCGAGCGGGCGAACTGGCAGGTGGCGCTCTACGCGCTGCTCAGCCTCACCGTCGTGCGCATGCTGCCGGTCGCGATCGCCATGCTCGGCACCCGCCCCAGCCCGGCGACCGTCGCCTACCTGGGCTGGTTCGGGCCCCGCGGCCTCGCGTCGATCGTCTTCGCAGTCATCGTCGTGGAAGCGAGCGTCCCGCACTCCAACGCGATCGTCGACGCCACCGCGCTCACGGTGACCGCATCGGTCGTCCTGCATGGTCTCAGCGCCGGCGTGCTCACAAATCGGTACGCGCGCTGGCTTCAACGACAGCCACGGCAGACCGGGATCGAAGGCGCGACGACGAGGGTCCACGTGCCCGCCGGGGGCGTCCGCTGGCCATCGACTCCCAGGACGTGACGCGACGGATCGACGCGCGAACGGTCTGCAGTCCTCACCTCGCTCTCGATCTAGGCAGGGCCGGGTGGCGTTCAGTCAGATGGCGGTGACACCGGTCCGCCGCCGGCGGTCACGGGCGGCCGCACCTGGGCGGGGCGGCTGCGCCTCCAGAAAAAGTCGAGGACGATCGACAGCAGGGCGATCGCGACGATCGCCACGAACGTCTCGGGCGCGTTGCGCAACGTGTCGACGGCGAAGAAGGCGAGCACGATCGCGGTCACGGCGATGGCGGCCAGCACCACCGGCGCCCGCGCTCCGGTCTCGGCGCGGCGCCGATACCCGGCGACGCCGACGAGCAGGAAGATGATCAGCGAGCAGGCGCTGCCGACGGACGCGATCGCGGAGAGGTCAACCATGTTCGCGATGACGAGGACGATCGCGCTGGTGATAATGAGCCCGGCGTGCGAGCCGAGCTGCGAGCTCGCCCCGAAGATCGGCGGGAACTGCCCGAGCGCGGCCAGCTGGGTGGTCAGTCCGCCGGACGCGTAGAGCGTCGCGTTCACCGAGGAGCTCGTCGCCAGCAGCGCGGCGACCGCGATCATCACGAAACCGGCGTCGCCGAGCGCGGGGCGGGCCGCCTCGGCGATCGCGGTCTCGCCGTAGCCGGTCACCTCGTCGACGGTGAGCGTGCCGAACACGCCGAGTGAGATCAGGACGTAGGTCACGCTCGTCACCCCCAGCGCCAGGAACATCGCCTGCGGCAGCTCGCGCGCCGGATCGCTCAGATCGCCTACGGCGAAGGTGATCACGCTGAAGCCCAGGTACGCGAAGAACGTCAGCGCGACGCTGGCCACGATGTCCGAGGCCGGCGGATAGCCGCTGAACGCGAGCAGGTCGAGGTCGATGTCGACGATCGTCACGGCGATGAAGACCACAAACACGGCGAGCAGGACGACGACGATCAGCGACTGCGCGCGGTCGACCACGCGCGAGCCGACCAGATTGATCCCCAGCATCGCGAGCACGACCGCCGACGTGAAGACGTTGTCCCAGCCGGCCGCGGCATCGTCACCTATGAACAGGCCGGTCGCGTAGCTGCCGAACGCGACCGCCACCATCGAGCACACGATCACGATCGCCGCGAAGTAGCCCAACCACGAGGCAATGCCGACGAGCCGCCCGTTCCCGAAGCCGGCGACGAGGTACGCGATCAGCCCGCCCGAGGAGGGATAGCGCACGCCGAGCTTGACCACCGTGTAGCCGAGCAGGGCGGCGACGATCCCCGCGAGCAGGAACGACAGCCACACGGCGGCGCCCGCGACCGCACCCGCCTCACCCAGCAGCGCGAAGATACCGGCGCCGACCATCGCGCCGATGCCGAGGAAGGCCGCGCCGCGGACGGTCACGTCAACCGAGCCATCGACATGAGCCCCGCACTCTGACAGAACGCCCCGGGATCGCTGCAAGGCCGGTCCCAAACCAGCCAGGGCCTCGGCGAGGCGAACCGTTCGATAACTCCGAGCCGCGGCAACAGCGCCTCGAGGTGCATGGGTGAGGTGCGGCCGCCGTCTCTCGCACAGCCGACGCCTTGGGCGCCTGCCTCACGAAACTCCCCCTGTTTGCCTTCGGTTCTCCCGACCCACGGCTCCGCGCTACACGCGCCTCCTCCGCCCGCACGGTCGCGCCGCGGCCTGGCGGCGAGCCGCCGACCCTTGACGCGTAGCCGCGGCACGAGTCGCCGGGGACATCGGCACCCAGCGTGCCGTTGCTCGCGCTGGTGACGGGAGTACCAGCGGTCGCTGATGCCCAGGACGGCCGCCACCTCGTCCGCTCGAGAGCGTTATCCGGTGAACTCGTCGCTCCGCGCTGACCGCAGGCGGGTACAACGCGCTGAGCGGAATCGCCGCGCCGGCCGACAACGACGCGCTCGCTTCGCGCGCCACTGAGGTGCTCTACGGGATCGATCTCGCGCTGCCCCGGCCACGTGACCGCGACCGTCGCGGGCGTGCTGTTCGGCACAGACGCGGTCCTCTACTGCTCGGCCGGCGCGGACGGGCTGGCAGGCGTGGCTGACGGCAAACGGGTTCAGCGCGCGGCTCGCCTGCCGCTCGCACCCGGGATGATCAACCTCGCCGCCTGGCGGGCCTCCGCCCACACGTTCCACCTCGCCCGCCGACGTCTATTAGATTCCGTCGCTGCGCCGATCACGCTTAGTCGCCGGTGAGCTCTTCCTTGCAGCTCGCGGTGATGTCCGAGAGCTGCTCGCGCACCTCGGGTGCCTGGTCACGCACGTTCTCGCCCTCGAACAACGCGCCGAAGGCCGAGATGTAGGCCTTCGCGCAGTCCGCCGCAACCGTGGCCTTGGCCTCGGCCGCCTTCACCTCCGCCTGCGCCTGGTCGGCCTCGGCGTTGGCCTTGTCAGCCTCGTTGCCGGCGGCGTCCGCGTCCTGCATGGCCGCCGCCGCCTCCTCCTCTGCGTCCGATGCCGCCTTCTGTGCCTCCTCGAGATCCTTCTGGGTAGCGGCGAGGTCGTCGTTGGTCGCGTCGAGCTGTTCTGCGAACTCGTCGTAGAGCGCCTTTGCCGCCACCAGCGCGCCTCGCCTGCTGTTGCCCTCGTCGCCCTGCGATCGCAGCTCTTCGACGTCCTGTTTCGCGCTGTCGAGCTCCTGCTGTGTGCTGGCGAGCTCCTGCTTGGCGCCGTCGAGTTCCTCACTCGCGCTGTCGAGTTCCTGGTTCGCGGTAGCGAGTTCCTGCTGCGTGCTGTCGAGGTCCGACTGGATCGTCAGAGCCCAGATCAGTAGGCCGGCGGCGGCGAGCGCCAGCACCGCGCAGATCGAGATCCACGGATTCCGGCGCTTCTTCGGTGCCTGGTCGCCGGACGGTTCGGCCAGCTCGCGGCGAGTCGGGAGATCGGCCGTCGTCTCGGCCTCGCCCGTCCGCCCGGACGAGGTGCCGTCGTGCGGGTCTGGTGTCGACACGCGAGCATGGTCGCCGAAGTTCCGGTGATGCCGCAACCCCGCGCCCCGCCGTTCGCCTCGGCACGATCCGGCGCGGCCTTGACGTTCGCGGCGATGTGACCGTTGACAGACCCGGTCGTCTTTACGGTCCACGGCTACCGGCGAGCGATTCATGAGATCGTCCACACCACTCCGATGTCGATCGGACCCACATAGAGGCTCCCAAAGCCATCTGGTCCCACTGAGCCGGGGATGACCCTCGAACGCCCGACAGCCTTCGTCTCGACCGGCGAGCTCCCGCCGCCCGAGCGCGTCCGCATGCTCGTGGACGATGCGCACGAGCGCTTCGCTTCGATCGACGAAGGGCGGCCTTCCCAGATCTATCCGGCGCTCGCTCAGGCACCACCGGAGTTCTTCGGGATTTGCGTCGTTGGCGCACGCGGGGGTGTCTATGGCGTCGGCGACTCTGACGTCGAGTTCACGATCATGAGCGTTGCGAAGCCATTCGTATTCGCGCTCGTCTGCGCGGCGTTCGGTCCGGAGGACATGAGGCGCAGAGTGGGCGTGAATGCCACGGGCCTGCCGTTCAACTCTCTGACGGCGATCGAGCACGGCGACGAGGGCCGGACGAACCCGATGGTGAACCCCGGGGCGATCGCAACGACCAGTCTTGTGCCCGGCGCCACGAGCGACGAGCGATGGGGCTTCATCGTGGACGGCCTTTCACGCTTTGCCGGCCGACAGCTCTCTCTCGACGAGGAGGTCTATCGCTCCGCCTCGGAGACGAACTACATCAACCGGAGCATCGCCAACCTGCTCGAGAGCCGCGGCGCGCTCTCAGGCGACTCTGCCGACGCGGTCGATCTCTACACGCGCCAGAGCGCCCTCGCCGTGACCGCGCGCGACCTCGCGACGATGGGTGCGACGCTCGCGCTCGGTGGTGTGAACCCACTGACGGGCGTGCGCGTTGTCCAGGAGGAGACATGCCGGCACGTGCTGGCCGTGATGACGACGGCCGGGCTGTACGAGAACTCAGGTGACTGGCTCTACGACGTCGGCCTTCCAGGGAAGAGCGGGATCGGCGGTGGGATCATCACCGTCGCCCCCGGCAAGGGTGGGCTTGCCACGTTCGCGCCTCCGCTCGACAAGGCGGGAAACAGCGTGCGCGGACAGCTCGCCGCACGGTTCCTGTCCCGCGCACTCGGGCTGGACATCTTCATGTCACGGGCCGAGTATCGGGGAACCGACACATGAAGTGGCCGGGGCGGCGCACGCTTGGCTGCGCTGAGCACGCGCAGCTTCGGCCCCCGAGCGGCGCGCCAGCGCGACGGCGTCAGCCAGCGCCGTGTGGCCCTCCGGCGTGTCGACTTACGCCACGCCGCTGGGTGTGCAGCTCGCCGCCCGGCTTCCAGGATGGGCGACGACCGCGATCGGGCAGGCCCGCCGTGCACGAGCCGCTGAGCGGTCGAACGAGCAGCATTCGCCCAATCGCCCCGCGCTCGGTCGAGCCCAGCACGAGCAGCACGGCTCCGAACTCCTCGGTGGCCTCGTGCAGCGCGCCCGCCGGGCCCGTGCCGGTCAGCGAGCGGACCTCGGCGGCGACGCCCCGGTCTCGCGGCTCCTTCCCGACGTGATCAAGCGACTCGCCGGGACCCTGCTCGAGCCGTCCCTCGACAAGCCCCTCGCCCCGGGGAGCCGAGGGCGGCGGCGCTGCCGTGCACGGCAGCGCTGATTCGGGGAGTGCCCGTGACGGCCGTGGCGGCGACATCAAACTCGACCGGCGCTCGGTCGCGTCACCCGTGGTCGTGTCCGACCAGGATCGCCTTGGCCATGCGGGCGTCGTGTCCGCGTCGCGGGCGCCCGGGCGGGCGCTCACGCCCGGCCTGCTGCCGTGGAGGCGCATTCGCCCGGCCCGTGCAACAGTTGTCGCCATGATCGAGCCACTAGCCGACATGCCCACGGGGACCGTCGGGTTCCGCGTCGCAGGCGAGGTCGAGCGCGAGGACTATGACGAGCTGCTCGTGCCCGAGCTCCACCGGGCGCTCGAGAGCGATGGCGGGCTGCGGACGCTCTACGTGATCGAGGACCTCGACGAGGTCGAGCCCGGCGCCTTGTGGGCCGACGCCAAGCTCGGGTTCGACCTCGGCGTGCGGCATCACGCGGCGTGGGTTCGATCGGCGATCGTCACCGACATCGACTGGATGGCGCGCGCGACCCGGGTATTCGCGTGGATGATCCCCGGCGAGGCGCCCGTGTTCCCGCTCGCCGAACTCGAGCAGGCGAAGACCTGGGTCGCAGGCGACGCGCCGTAGGGCGCCGTGCGTCCCCGCCTCGTTCGTCAGTCCTCGTTGTCGTCGTTGTCGTCGTCGCGCTGGCCGTGTCGTGGTCGTCGCCGTCGTCTTGGCCGTTGTAGTCGGTGGCCGCCCCGTCCTGCGTCGCCGTTCCGTCGAGCCACCAACGCCCGGATCGGACGCGATTCAGGCGTCCGCCCGGCGAGCGATCGGCCCCAGGTCGCTCCTGCATCTGCGGACGCGCTTGAGAAACGCCGTCGTCCGCGCGTTGCATGTCGCGCCCGGACCTCACGGCACCTTGTCGGACGACGATCGGCTGGTACGCGCTTGCGACCTCTCGCGTGTCAGACGAGGCGGCGCTCGGCAGGCTCGCTCAGCGTGGGCTCTGCGCGGGCCGAACCGGGGGAATCGCTCTCAGCGGCGACCACCGGGCGGCGTGCGACACCGATGGTTCCCACAAAGTTCCTGCTAATGGGCCACTTCTCGGATGGGCGCGGCTGGTTTCGAAACAGCGTCCTCTCGCGTGTGAAGCGAGGCGTTCTTGGCGGCATCGAGCCCGAAAATGCCTGCAAATACGCACTATCAGATAGACACGTGGGCGCGTGGGGGCGGGCCCGATACGGCTCAATACGGCGGGGTCTGGCCCAACGCATGGCCCAACGGCGAGATCCGCCCGCGAGACCAGGAAGGGACAAGTCGCGCTCGCGATGATCGCGATCGCAGCCGCGCACTTCGGGGCCGCGCCTCGCCGAATCGTCGCCACAAGAGGGGCACGGCAATCGCAATGGGCGGCGCGTTGTCGGTTGAGCTCGATGCGTCATGGCCCGCTGACTCCCAGTCGCGCATGATCGCAGCACGCCACTCGACGACCGATCACGTGGGCGACCAGCGCCAGCGCGAGAGCCGCGAGCATGCCGATCCGGGCGTCCAAGCGCCTGCGGCCCCCGGACTTGCGCATGTCGTCTCCCGCCAGCAGCACCACGAGCACACGCCGCCGCGATCCAGGAGTCGCATGCCGAGCACGAGCACCAGGCGTCCCCCGGACGCCTGGTGCTCGACGACGCGACCCGACGCTGGTCTCCGCACGAGCGCGAGCAGCTCGCGCGAGCCAACGCCACGATGCGCCGGCTCCAGGCCACGCTGACGCGACACGACGAGCCCGACCGTCGCGGACGCGCCCGCCGTCGGACATCAGGCGACCGTGGAGTGTGAACACCCGGCCGCGGAGCGGGACGGACCACCACGCGAGTAGCGGATCGAGCGACGGTCCGATAGACGTGCGGCCGAGAGCCAGGCGGGAGGGCCTGCATCCAGACCGTCGCCCGGGTGGGCGAGCGGCGTCGGCGAGCGCGACAGCCGTTCAGGCACAGCTGCCGGCACTGCTGGGCAGGTTCGCTCTTGACCGTGGGCGCGACGCGGGTCAAGGCGGTTCCACGGGCGATGTCGCGACGGACGTGCGAGCACGATCCGGGCTAGGTTGCCGGGGCAATGCGCCGCACGAAGATCGTAGCGACCATCGGCCGGCCTCGCGCGCGACCCGGAGGTGCTCGTGCGGATGGTCGAGGCGGGCATGGACGTCGTGCGGGCATGGAGTCGCGCGGCTGAACTTCTCGTATGGCGGCCGCCAGGGCCGGCGAGGGACTCGCCCATCCTCGGGCGCGCGTCGGCCGGATCTCGCCGTGCCCGGACCCGCTCGGGCGCCACACCGAGGCCCGGGCCGGTCAGCATGCACGCTGCTCGGCGAACGGCAGCAACCTCGTGTCGGCGGGCCGGTCGACGGGAGCCCAGCGCATGAGGTCGCTCACGCGTCCGTGGTAGGAGCAGGCTGCGACGCGCGCCTGCCCGATGTCGGCGAAGCGGGCGACGGCCCAGAGCTCAGTCTGGGCGGCGGCGTCCGGGTCGGGCGGCTCGATCGTCCAGCCCTGGTGCTGCAGCCGCCTCAGCACCTCGGCCGTGCGCGGCGCGCCGTGCTTGACCAGCCAGGCGATCATCGCCGCCGCGCTGTCGGTCGCCGGCCGCACACTCCCGGGCATCGGCACGACGAGCGTCGCCAGACCGGGCCCGTGAGGGAGATCGTCGATCATCGCCCCTCGGCTATGGACTCGATGATCGTGGTCAACACGAGCGCCCGCGCCGAAGCGCTGGACCGGCACCTGTCGCTGTGCCTTGTGTCATGGCCGTTTGAGGCGCTCGGCTGCGCGCCGCGCGCGCTGCAGCGCAGCTTCTCGGCGCGCGAGGATCTCCTTGACGCGCTTGTCGACCCGCACGAGCGCGTCGTGCGGGAGGTGACCGACGGTCTTCCTCCGTCCCGGCTTGCGGGCCATGCCCCGGCTCCTTCTTGTCCCGTCCGTTGACCGCGTCGCCAAGCGGAAGAGCAATCCGTTCCGGCGACGCCGTTAAGGCTAGGCCGTAACTGCACGCGGTCCGGAACGTCTACTCCGCCGATCGAGCGCTCTGGACCCAGCCGGCGCGGCAGTAGCGGCACGTGCTCACGCTCTCGGCAGGTACGCGAGTGTCTTCGGCGGGCGACCCTCGACGACGTCGGCCTCGATGCTGCTGCCTGCCACAGGGGCCGCCTGGAGCCTCCCATTGATCATCGGCCCGATCTCGGCGACGGGCGCGCGGGTCGCTCCAACGCGTCGTGCGACGGAGCGGCCGCCCGCGATGGCTCGACCGGTCCTGTCAGCTCCCGCACCGCGCGCCTGCCGCACCACCGGGGCGCGCACCGAGCATGTAAGTCTCAGCACGCGAGCGACCGCCTCGCAGTCGCCTTTAGCGCGCGGTCCGGTAGGAGCGGCGTCGGCTCTGGATCAGGGCGTGGTTAAGCATCGCCTCGTCGTCGTCCTCGCGGGCGACCACGACCAGCTTGTTCCACGCGCCCGGATAGACGATCCGCTCGTTGTAGATCTGGGTGCGGAAGCGATCGGCGTAGACCGCGGGAAGTACGTCGCCGACGCCATACATGCGCCGTCCGCCGTCGCTGCCACGGATGACCGCGACAAGCTCGCGTGTCTGTTCGTAGTCGTCGGCGGCGACAAACTCGACGAGCGGCTCCTGGGGCGACCCGCCGCTGAGGAAGGCGACGACGTACTTTCTGTCCCGTCCCCACGTGCTCTGCCGAATCGTCTCGCCAAGCCCGAGCTGAACGGCGCCTTCGGCACGCGTGGTGCCCATGAACACGCGGTAAGACGCGTAGCGATCGTGTCGCTTCGGCCATCGATACGACTCGCCGTCACGCTCGCGCACCAGTCGCCAGTCGTCGGGGAGATCCGTCGGCCGATCGCGAGCCGGAGCCGCCGCCCTGGCGGCGGGGCCATCCGCGCCGACGGCCCTGATGATCGGATTGTCGAAGCCCGCATCTGCGAGCTGGGTCAGAAGTGGCCCGAGCTCGCGATCGGGGACGTTTGGCACGGTGACCGAGAACGGCGACACGCCACCTATTCTACAACTATGACGTAGACGAACGTAGTCACGTAACTACACGTCGTCAAGAAACGTGCTACGGTACGTCTTGCGTTCGGACCCACCCGCCGACGTCGTCGAGCCTGAAGTGCTCCTTCGGCGTCAACTAGGGACCTGGAGCGCAGCAGGAGACTCAGCCGAGCTCTCCGCCCTGAAGAAACAGTTGGGACTACCCATGTATGCCACCATCCGCCGCTACGAGGCGATCGATCAGACCCGCGCCGCCGAGCTCGTCAAGAAGGTCGACGCGAGCCTCGCGCCCCGTCTGAGCAAGCTGCCGGGCTTCGGCGGCTATCACCTCGTCGAAGCCGGTGACGGCGTCGTCAGCTCGATCGGCTTCTTCGACACCGCGGCACAGGCCGACGAGTCCAGCCGCGTCGCGTCGAACTGGCTGCGCGAGGAGAAGCTGGAGACGGCACTCCCGAATGCGCCGATGATCACGGTCGGCGAGGTCGTCGTGCACACGCCGCGCGAGCTCGTCCAGGCGTAAGCCCCCGGAGCCGTCCGATGCCGGAGAGAAGGCCCGCACCCGCGGGCCTTCTCGTCGTTCTGAACGGCGTCGCAGACGGTTCGCGCGGGATGGCCGCCAACCCTCAAGACGACGCACGGCCACGACGGACCGACCTCGACGCCGAAGGCAGTGGTGGTCGTCGCCCCGCCATCGCTGTCGCTAGGTCGTTGGGGCGCTCGTGACGTCGCCACCGGCCGGGGAGCCGTCGCCCTCTCGCCGTTGGGCCGCGGCAGCGGCGGCCGGGTTTCCGGGCGCCGGTTCGGACGTCGGCGGCTCGTGGTCTTGTCGACGTCTGCGGCGGCGCTTGAGCGCGGCGGTGGCGGCGACGGCACCGCCGGCGGTCAGGAGCCCCGCCAGCCGCCGCTTCCTGGGATCCTGTGAACGCCGCGAGGCGCGGGCGGACGAAGCGAGCTCGCCGACCGCCTTTCCGACCGTCGCGACGAACCCTGCCTTCCCACGTGCGGTCGAGCGCCCGGGACGCAGGCGCGCGTTCAGGGCGGCCGTTCGCGAGCCCCGCTGCTTGCTCGCGCGGCCGGGAAGGGCGCGGAGCCGCTTCGGAGGCTGTGCACTCGCGCGTCTGCGGCTCGGCCGTGCCCGGCCTGACCGTCGCCGTCCCGTGTCCTTGCTGGCCATTGTGTTCTCCTCGAGGTTCACTGGTCGCGTTAGCGCCCAGGGGACCCGCTCGGGGAGAGGCGCGGCGCGGCGATCGCTGGGCCGACGCGGATTGATCCATCGTGCGCCACCTCCTGCGAGGTCTCCTGGTGCGCGCTCGCCTCTGGCACTTGGATGGTCTCAGCCCGCCCAGGCTCAGTCAACGCTGCATCGGACCGTGGCAGATGCGCACGCTCGCTGCATGAGCTCGCGCACGGCCGCCGGCAAGCTGACGTGCTCGTCGACGTCGGCACTTTTCTGCGTCGGTTTCGTTGGACGCTGAGTTGGCGACTGAGCGCGGCGCGGGGCTTCACGGCTATGCCGGCATCGTCAAGGAACGTTCGCTGATGTGTGGCGGGGACACGGCGCGATCCGCGACGAGACGCTCGACCTGCCCCGGTCCCGCCCCGGTCCGTCGAGTGCCTGGCCCCGCTCGGGTCACCCTCCCGCCTCAGGCAGCACAAAGAACGCGATCACCACGTACTGCAGCGCGGCCGCGGCGATCACGAGCACGTGGAAGACCTCGTGGTAGCCGAAGACAGCGGGGACGGGGTCGGGGCGCTTGCGTACGTAGACGACAGCGCCCACGGTGTAGAGCACACCGCCGCCGGCGACCAGCGCCGCCGGACCGGGCCCCAGTGTCGCGATCAGCTTCGGAACTGCCGCGGCGCCCAGCCACCCCAGGAGCACGTACACCAGCGCGACGAGCGAGTCCGGAGCGTCGATCCACGCCAGTTTGAGGACGATGCCGGCCGCGGCGCCCGCCCACACCGCAATCAGGAGGGCGTCGGCGAGCGCGCCCCGCAGGGCAAGCAGCGCGAACGGGGTGTACGTGCCGGCGATCAGCACGAAGATCATCGAATGATCCAACCGGCGCATCCACCGACGTGCCCGGGGCGAGCGCCACGCCACGCGGTGATACAGCGCGCTGCTTCCAAACAGCGCCGCGACGCTGACGGCGTAGATCGCCACCGCCAGCCGCGCGCGGGCCGACGGCGCGCTCAGAACCAGCGCGATCCCAATGATGACCGAGGCAACGAACGCCCACTGGTGTGTCAGACCGCGCAGGCGCGGCCGTCCTGGTCGGGGACGTCGGTCGTGCACGCCAACCAACTATCAAGGCCGCGGCACGAAGGCAATGCGAGAGGTTCTGCCCGTGGATGCTCGCGAACGCCTTAGAGATGACGGCGCGCAGCCTGAGGTAGGCCGGCACCAGCGCGCCGTGCTCGCGGCTTGAGCCCTGCCCGTAGTGGTGGGGCGCCGACGATCGCATGGCCGCCTCGCTCGCGGATCGCCGTGGCGCGCTCATCGAGGCCCTGGTCGACCCCGGAGAAGGCGAACCTGGCCAGCGCGGGGAGCCTGAGCCGCGATCCGCTCATGCTCACGTGGATCCCTCGCCGCCGTACGGACGCGTCGTCGAGGGCCCGCAGCATCCAGCATCGCCGCCCGCCCATCGTCCAGACCACGGTCCGATGGCTGGCGGCGCAATCCGGGTAGCCCTCCCGAGGTGGCCTCTTCAGACTCCGGCGACCGTCCTGCATCGGACGAGCGTTCTCCGGCCGAGCCCGAGCGCGGGTTGACTGCTCGCGAGGCTCGACAGCGCGAGCGCGAGGCTCGGCGGCACGAGCGGCCCCAAGGCATGGTGCCCGGCCGAGAGCGGCGCCGCACCAAGCTCGAGCGCGGCTCGATGCGCCTGATCGCCACCGGCGGAATCATCGGCATCGCCACAATCCTGGGCGCGGTGCTCGTGGGTCAAGACGTCGCAGGCTGGATCGTCGGCCTCGCCGTCGGTCTGACCTCTGTGCTCTTGGCCGCGCTGCTCTGGTCGTCGCGACAGCTCTAGCCGCCCACCACGCCGCTCGCGAGATCGTCCAAGCCTTCGCCCGGACCTCTCGCCCGGCTCGCCTCGCCCGGATCGGCCCCGCGCGCCGGCTTGGACGACTGGCGCCGCCCCGATCCTCAAACTCCCGGCCGAGGCCCTAGAGTCCGTGGTGAACCACGAGCGCCGCGCTGCCGCCCGCGCTCTGACCTGCCCGACGCGCGACCGCCCCCGGCAAGAGAAGGAGCTAGACCAATGAGGCGCGCGGATCCTGTAAATCCGGCGATTTCGAAGCGCTTTGGCTTCCTGCGCCGCTTGCGTGCGTCGGTGAGACGGCGCGCCCACAAGTCCGCCGCAGCGCCGCACCAGCGCACGCGACCGGCGCCCGAGCGCGCCGAGCCGCGCGTCGCACCCGCCGAGTCGGCGACGATGGCGCCTCCCGACCTGGTCCAGCTCGAGGCCGAGGAGCGCTACCACCGCGAGCGCCTCGCCCTGTACCGGGCGCGCTCCTATGGCTCGAGGCCGACCAGTCCGACGCGGCTTCGCGAGCTGGGGCGGATTTGGGAGGCCGCGAAGGCGCGGCTGACCCACGCCCGATCACAGCGCCGGTGAACTCCCCCGGGCTCCGCCGGCGGCCCGCGCCCGCCGCCCCGCAGGGTTCCGCACGCGCCGCCATTGCGCGCGGTTCGACCCGTTCCACCGACGGATCCCACGTTCGCATCGCGCCGCTGCGATCTTCCCGTCGACGGCTTGACAGTCGCGGCCCTGGCTGCGACGCAGATCTGCCGGGCGGCGTCAGTCTCCTCGACCTCGGCGACGTGCACGCGCCGTGCTCGCTGGCGATCGGGGCCAGGAGAAAGCTCCGCCCATCCGAGGCGCGTTTCGTTGATCGACTCGAGCCGTGCGTGAATACAGCGGAGTCTGGAAGGCTCTCGGCCACCGGGACGGCTGTGGTTTGCCGCCGTCAACGGGGTTTCGGCCCGTCGGCTCTCATGATCCTCGGACTGCTTCTCGCACTGGTCTCGGCGCTGGCCACCAACGTCGCCTTCCTGCTCAAGCACCGGGGGGCGGTGCATGCCCCGCCGATCCGAGTGCGGCACCCGCTTGGCAGCGCGGCCGGTCTGTTCCGTTCCCGGTGGTTCGCGATCGGCTGGGTGGTCGCCGTCGTGGCCTGGCTGCTGCACGTCGGCGCGCTGAGCCTGGCGCCGCTGTCGATCGTGCAGGCGGTGATGTCGGGCGGCATCGTGTTCCTGGCCGTGCTCGGCGAGCGCTACTTCGGCTTTCGCCTCGGACGGTGGCAGTGGGTCGGCGTGACCATCACCGCGGCCGGTCTGGCGGTGATCGGAGTCACCGGCGGCGGCGCCGCGAGGCCGCAGCGATCATCGCTGGCGGCGATGATCGCCGTCGAGGGCGCGATCGTCGCCGTCGCCGCCACGGTCCTACGACGCAGGAGGGCGACGCAGCGACGCTCGGAGAACGACTGGGCGACGAAGACCCCGGCTTCGAGGCCGCCGAAGCGCAACCCTCGACCGGCTGCTGAACACACTGTCTGAGCGCGACCAGCTCGTGCTGCGCCTGCGCTTCCGCGAGGATCTCACCCAGACCGAGATCGCCCAACGCATCGGCTGCTCACAGATGCACGTGACGGCATCCACCTCCGCTATCAACAGCGCGGCACTCGCGAAGTCGCCGCCCACCGCGGCGGCCTGACCGCACACGTTGTCGGCGACGGTCAGGACCTCTAGCGCCCCGAGCTCGCGGGCGAGTCGAACCGCGCGCATGCCGATTTCGAGACAGCGGTCGTAGTCCCACAGGTAGTTCGCCGCCCGCGACGCCAGCCAACCCCACCGGAGCATCTCCTCCCGGGCGACCTCAGTGGTCGCGAACGCAGCGACCGCGCGCCGTAGCACGGGCGCTGCGGCGGGGCGCCCGTCGGTGAGGACCAGCGCGAAGCCGTCGAGCAGCAGATCGCACGCAAGCGGAGGATCCGCCGGCGGCGCAGTCGCCACGGCGCGAGAGACGTCACGTAGGCTGCTGCCGGCAGTTGCCAGCCGGCCGACGCCCAGGGCTGCGCTCCACGCATCGAGATACGTGTTGCGCGAGAGGCGCAGGTCGAGCGTCTCGAGCTTCCTGGCAGCCTGGAGCAGCAGCGGTGGAGCGTCGTTGCCGCGGTTCTGGGCAAACGCGATCCCGGGCCTGGAGCAGATTCACGCGGGCTCGCCCGAGCTCGTCGAGCGGTCCGGCCTCAGCGGCCGCCAGTAGCCCACGAGCCACATCGAACGTGCCCGCCTGCAGGCTGGCCTGGGCGGCCGCCAGGGCTCTGTCCGCCCGTCGACTCGCGTCGCCGGTAAGTGCTACGGCGCGTTGCAGAAATGCGGCTGCGGCGGCGAGACCGCCGCGCGCTTGCGCGCGCTCCGCCGAACGCTCGAGCTCCACGGCGACCTGTTCGTCAGGTCCGGCCGCGGCCGCGGCGAGATGCCACGCGCGGCGATCCGGGTCGGCCTTCGGATCGGTCGCCTCCGCCAAGGCGCGATGGACGTCCCGGCGTTCGTGCGCTGGCGCCGAGCGGTAGACGGCGGAGCGTGCCAGGGGGTGACAGAACCGCACGCGCTCGTCGATCTTCAGCAGGGCGGCCGCCTCTGCCTCTTCCGCGGCCGCCGGCGCGATCCCGAGCCGCTCGGCCGCGCGCCAGAGCAGCAGCGGATCGCCGATCGGCTCCGCCGCCGCAAGCAGCACCAACCGCCGTGCCTCGTCGGCGAACGGCTCCAGTTGTCGGAGGTAGCTCGCCTCGATCCGTCCCGGGACACCCTGCCCGCCCAGCAGGCCGAAACCGCCCGTCAACTCGGTCGCCGTCAACCCGCGCGGCAGCTCCAGCAACGCCAGCGGATTCCCGCGCGTCTCGGCGATGATCCGGTCACGCACCTGCGCATCCAGCTGGAATCGCACTGCCGAGCTCAGCAGCGCGCGGGCATCGCCATTGCGCACGCCGTGCACGTGCAGCTCGGAGACGTGCTGGAGCGCCTCGACCGGCTCGCGTGCGGCGAACACGATCCCGACCGGGTCGGCCAGCAGGCGACGGGCGACGAAGGCCAGCGTCAGCGCCGACGCCCGATCGAGCCACTGTGCGTCATCGACCACACACAGCAGCGGACGCTCCTCGGCCACCTCCGAGAACAAACTCAACACCGCCAACCCGACCAGAAACCGATCCGGGGCGGCGCCGGCGCTGAGCCCGAACACGATCTCCAGCGCCTGACGCTGCGGCGCCGGAAGCCGCTCGAGCCGATCGAGCCTCGGCCCGCACAACTGATGCAAGCTGGCGAAGGCCAGCTCCATCTCGGACTCCACCCCCACCGCCCGCGCAGCGGTCACGTCCGACGCGGACCCGACCAGGTACTTCAACAACGCCGTCTTGCCGATCCCCGCCTCGCCCCGCAACACCAACGACCGACTCTGACCCCGACGGACGTCCTCGACCAATCCGTCCAGCACCGCGCACTCGTCCGCCCGCCCGAGCAGACTCACGCCCACCCCAATCCGCGAAACCCGCTCTGCATCGCGTGCAAGAGCACAGACAACCCTCCCAAGATCGACTGCGGGTGGCTAGTCGAGCGGCAGCTTCCGGCGGTTCGTCTCACGGCGACCGCGCGCACGCGTACCACGCCCCCGGAGCCATAGCACCTTGAGCAGCCCCGCCTGGGACCTGGCCGCGAGGCGGGAGGACGAGGTGGGCCCTGCGCCACCTTGTTGTTCAGGAGTGGCACCGGCGACGGGCGCCGCCCGCCTCGCGATGGACACGGCGCTGATCGGGGGCGAGTCGCGCCCGCCGAGGAGCGAACTCAGCACGCTCCACCGCAAGCGTGGGATCAGGGGGACAGGACCAGGGAGTAGACCAGGGCCTCCACGGGCGCGACGGGCAGACAAGACGAGCAGGCTCGGTGGCGTCACCAAGACCACACGCCGTGAGGACTTGAAAGGAGATCCTATGAGCTCATCGCCCACCCCACTTTCCAATCCGGAAGGCCGCGGCACGTGATCACCGACGACATCCGCGGAGCACAGGCCGCCCGTGTGGCTCTCGATAACGCACGCGGCGGCCGTGGGCGTGTCGGACCGGGGGGCCCTGGGGCGGTGCGGGCGAGGTCCGCTCTGGTTTAGTGCGCTGTTCACGGCTGGCTCAGCGGCGCGGCGGAGCGTTTGGTGCGCCGCGCGTCGGTAGGAAGGGAGATGATCGCGCGTGCTGCTTGAGGACTACGGCTTGATCGGCGACTTGGAGTCGGCCGCTCTGGTGGGTCGTAACGGGGCGATCGACTGGCTGTGCCTTCCGCGTTTTGACTCTGCGTCGTGCTTCGCCGCCCTTGTCGGGGATGAGCGGCATGGACGCTGGTTGCTGGCGCCGTCCGGGGAGGTGCGTGCGACCGCGCGCCGCTATCGACCGGGGACGCTGGTCCTGGAGACCGAGTTCGAGACCGTCGATGGCGCGGTGCGCGTGATCGACTTCATGCCGCGGCGCGGGTCTGGCCCACCGCGTGTGATGCGGATCGTCGAGGGGGTGCGGGGCCGGGTCCCGATGCGCATGGAGCTGTGTGTGCGCCCGGACTACGCGACGATCCGGCCGTGGGTCGAGCGCGTGTCCGATGGCGCGGTCGCCACCGCCGGGCCGGACGCCTTCCGCATCAGCACCCCGTTGCCGCTGCAGGTTGAGGACGGGACGGTCAGCGCGGAGTTCGTGGCTGTCGAAGGCGCGCGTGAGCGGCTGACGCTGAACTGGCATCAGTCGTATGAGGACGCGCCGGCGGTGGAGGATGCCGACTCGGCGCTGGCGCGCACCGAGGCGTGGTGGCGCGAGTGGAGCGGGCGTTGCCGCTATGAGGGCGCGTATCGCGAGCAGGTGCTCACGTCGCTTATGGTGCTCAAGGCGATGACTTCGGAGACGACGGGCGCGGTGATCGCGGCGCCGACGACGTCGTTGCCCGAGGACATCGGGGGTGTACGCAACTGGGACTACCGCTATTGCTGGCTGCGCGACTCGGTGCTGGCGCTGGAGGCGCTGCTTGACGCCGGCTACACAGATGAGGCGTTGGCGTTCCGCGACTTCCTGCTGCGCGCCGGCACGGGCGATCCGCGAGCGATCCAGATCATGTACGGGATCCGGGGCGAGCGGCGCCTGACCGAGTTCGAGCTGCCGCAGCTTCCCGGCTATGAGGGGTCCAGGCCGGTCCGCGTCGGCAACGCGGCGTCCGAGCAGTTTCAGCTCGACGTGTACGGCGAGGTTGTGGCGGTGATGTTCATCGGCGCCGAACGACTGGGCAGGATCGAACGGCGGTACTGGCCGCGCTGGCGGGCCATCATCGAGCACGTCGAGACGATCTGGCGCAAGCCGGACGACGGTATCTGGGAGGCGCGCGGACCGCAGCGGCACTACACGTACTCCAAGGTCATGGCCTGGGTCGTGTTCGATCGCGCCGTGCGGCTCGCCGAGCGGTTCGAGTTGGACGCGCCTCTGGAGCGCTGGAGGCAGGTCCGCGACGAGATCCACGCGGAGGTCTGCGAGCGCGGGTACGACCGCGAGCGTCGGACGTTCACCCAGTACTACGGGTCGCAGGAGCTTGACGCCAGCGTCCTGAACGTCCCGCTGGTCGGCTTCCTGCCGGGAGACGACGAGCGCGTGAGCGGGACGATCGACGCTGTCTGGCGCGAGCTTGGCCGCGACGGTTTCGTCTCGCGCTATTCGACCGCCGTCACCGACGACGGGCTGCCGGGCGACGAGGGCCAGTTCCTGGCCTGCTCGTTCTGGCTGGTCAACGCGCTCGCGCGCAACGGACGCGT
>JBKPDQ010000183.1:0-14455 GCA_046728015.1 Actinomycetota bacterium | reverse complement strand
TCCACTTGCTCACCTCGAGCTTCACACCCACGACCGCGCGGGCGCCTCCTCCTTCTACCGGGAGCTGCTCGGCTGGCTCCCGGAGCACGTCGAGGCGGCGGGGCGCGAGTACCTCGCACTCGACCTCGGCAACGGTCTGGGCGGTGGGATCGTGGAATGCGGCACCGAGCGCCCGCTGTGGCTGCCCTATGTCGCCGTGCCGGACATCCAGACGGCCACCGAGCGCGCTGAGCGCCTCGGCGCCCGCGTCTTGCTCGAGCCCCGCGAGGGCCCGGCCGGGTGGCGCAGCGTGGCGGCCTCGCCCGACGGCGGCGAGATCGCCTTCTGGCAGTCGAAGCGGTGGGCGCCGGGTCGCTAGGCCTGTTGCGGGCACTATGCGTGAGATAGTATCGTTTCGATAGTATGCTCGCAACAAGACGTTCAGCGAGGAAGGAGAGAGCCAGATGTCTGTGACGCCTGCCACGCCCGAGCACGAGCCGCTCGAGATCTTCATCGGGAAGTGGATGACCGCGGGCGAGACGGTCGCGACCGAGGACGCACCGGCCGTGAAGATCCTCGCGAGCGACGTATACGAGTGGATGCCCGGCGGGTTCTTCATCCTGCACACCGCCTACGGACGCATCGGCGACCAGGACGTGGGCGGCTCGGAGATCATCGGTTACGACGCCGAGGCCGAGGTCTACCGGACGCACTTCTTCAACAGCCAGGGCGGCCTGATCAACGAGACGCTGACGCTCGACGGTAAGCGCGCGATGTGGCAGGGCGAGAATGTCCGCGCCACGTCGCTCTTCAGCGACGACGGCACGATTCAGAAGTGCCGGCACGAGCGCTCCGACGACGGCGAGACTTGGATGCCGGCGATGGACATCACCCTCACGAAGGTCACATAGCAGGCCGGGCCTTTCTCCCCTCAGCCCACGCGGGTCCCCTATCGAACGGATACGATCGCCTCGATAGAGGTGGCACGCAATCTCGAAGCCGAGCGGATCTACCGGCACTTCTGTATGGGCGCGCGAGCGCTGGAGGTGGTCGGCGAGCGCTGGTCGCTTCTGATCGTCCGAGACCTGCTGCCCGGCCCGCGCCGGTTCACGGATCTGATCCGCAGCCTGAACCCGATCACCCCAACCCGGCTGACCGATCGACTCCGGCGGCTCGAAGCCGCGGGGGTGGTCGAGCGCGAGCCGGCCGGGAGCGGGAGAGAGGTCTGGTATCGGCTGACGGATGCCGGGCGAGATCTCGGACCGGCGATCGACGAGCTCACCTTCTGGGGAATCGTGCACAGCAGGGAGGCCCCAAGGGCGGACGAGCCGGTTCATGGAGAAGCGGCGATGATCGGCACCAAGGTCTGGCTGAACAGGTTCTCGTCCGCGCCCCCTGACGGGCTCATCTGGGTCTGGCGGTTCCGGGGCCAGGACAGCTACAGCCTGCTGGCCGACGACGGTGCCTGGGAGCTGACTCGCGGCGAGCAGGAGGGTGCGGCGGTGACGGTGGAGGCGACCTCGGGGGACTGGGCGGTCTTCCTCACCACACCGCGGGAGAGGCGGCGGCTGCCGAGTAAGAGCGTCCGGCTCGAGGGCTCGAAGTCCGACGTGAACCGGTTCGTCAAGGCGTTTGGGGCGAAACCTGCGGCCCGGTGATCTCGATCGGCTCGCACGCGGTCTGCGGCGGCTGGCTCGGGATCAGGATCGCAGCCGCGACCGCGCCCACGAGGGTGATGGCGACCGCCACCAGGACCGCGATCTGGAAGCCGTCGAAAAACGCGTTCGAGGCGGCCTCGTGGAGCCCCTGCGCGAGCCTCGGCCGGCCGGCCGCATCGAGCTGGGCGGCGATCCCGAACGCTGTGCCAACCGAACGCTGTGCGCTGTCGGCGATCGAGCCGGGTATCCCGGCTGGGAGCGACTCCGCGAGGCGGCTGGCGTAGATCGACGCATAGATGCTGCCGATCACGGCGACCCCGAGCGTGGCGCCGGTGATTCGCGTCGCGTCGTTGACCGCCGAGCCGACGCCCGCCTTGGCGGCGGACACCGCTCCCATGATCGACTCGGTCGCCGGGGCGCTGGTCAGGCCGATCCCCGACCCGATGAAGACCATCGAGCCGGCGATCGTGAGGTAGCTGGTGCTGGTCGTTGCTGTCGATGCCCAGGCGAGCCCGATCGCGAGGGAGACCATTCCGCCTGCGACGACCAGCTTCGTCCCGCTTCTCACCGCCAGTCTGGTGCCGACGACCGAGGTCACCCCGGTCAAAACCGCGACCGGCAGGAGCCTGATCCCGGTGGAGAGCGGCCCATAGCCCTTCAGGAACTGGAAGTAGAGGGTGATCACGAAGATGAACCCCATCAGGGCGAAGAAGGTGATCGTCACCGCGCCGCTCGCCGCGCTGAAGCGCAGGTTCCTGAACAGACCGATGTCCAGCATCGGCTCGCGGACGTGGCGCTCCCAGGCGATGAACCCCGCGAACAGGACGGCGGCCAGCGCGAAGCCGGCGACGCTGAGGCCGGCGGTCCACCCTCGGTTGGGCGCCTCGATGATCGTGTAGATCAGGGCCGCCATGGCGGCGGTCGAGAGCAGCAGCCCGGGCCGGTCGGCGGGAGGGGCCTCGGGATCGCGGGAGGTCGGTACAGCGAAGGCGACCAGCGCGGCCGCGGCGGCGGCGAACGGGACGAGCGCGAAGAAGACGCTCGACCAGGAGAAGCGCTCGAGCAGCCAGCCGCCGATGATCGGCCCGACCGCGATCCCGACCCCCGTGCTGGCGCCCCAGAGCCCGATCGCGCGGGCGCGCTCCCTGCGCTCCGTGAACACGTTGGTGAGCAGCGACAGGGTGGCCGGGAAGATCAGCGCGGCCCCAAGTCCCATCACGGCGCGCGCTGCGATCAGCGCACCGGGACTGTTCCCGAGTCCCCCGGCGAAGCTCGCCGCGCCGAAGACGAGGAGCCCGACGAGCAGCACGCCCTTGCGACCGACCCGATCGCCGAGGTTCCCGGCGGCGAGCACGAGCGCCGCGAACATCAGGTTGTAGGCGTCGACGATCCAAACGAGCTGCACCGTCGAGGCGTGCAGCTCGCGCACCAGCGTCGGCAGGGCGACGTTCACGATCGTCGTGTCGAGGTTGATCATGAACGCCGCCAGCAGCAGCGCGACGAGGACCAAGCGCTTATCCGGCTGCTGGCTCATCGCTCCGGGCGATAGACCAGGATCACAACTCCGGTGCTCAGCGTTCGGGACTCTGCGAGCTCGAAGCTGCGGGTCGGCACCCCGTCGGCGAAGAGCCGGGTACCCGTGCCGATCACGAACGGATGGACCCAGATCCGGTACTCGTCGATCAGATCGCGTTCCATCAGCGTGGCCATCAGCGCGGCGCTGCCGTACGTCACGATGTCGCGACCCTCTTGGCGCTTTAGCTCGGCAACGGCATCGCCGACGTCGCCCTGCAGCAAGGTCGCGTTCCATTCGAGCGGCTCCTCGAGGGTCCTCGAGGCGACGAACTTGGGCATCTGATTCAGGGTCTGGGCATATTCACCCTCCTTGACCTGGGACCAGAATTCCTTGAACACCTCGTAGGTGACTCGACCGCAGAGAAAGGCGTCGGATTCGCGCAGGTGCTCCAGGGCATAGCGCTGGGCCTCGTCGTCGAAGTAGCGGCTGCCCCATCCGCCTTCCTCGAGCTCCTGGAATCCGCCTGGGTCCTGGATCACCCCATCGAGCGTGACCAGGGTGGAGACATTGAGCTTGCGCATTCCTGTCCTCCTACGGATTGCTCTTGGGGCGATAGTATCGTTATGATAGCGTCCTCTTTGGAGGTGGAGCAAGCTTGCTCGTAGTAGTCACCGGAGGGACGGGATACGTCGGGTCGCACGCGATCGCGGCGCTCGCCAAGGCGGGGCACCAGATCCGGGTCCTGGCAAGGTCTCCCGACACGGTCCCGGCCGCGCTCACACCGCTCGGCGTCGACCGGGTCGACACCGTGACCGGCGACGTAACCGACTCCGACGCCGTCGAGCGCGCGCTCGAGGGAGCCGATGCCGTCCTGCACGCGGCCTCTGTGTTCTCGATGGATCCGCGCAGGGCGGACGAGATGCGGGCGGTGAACGTTCGCGGCACCGACACCGTGCTCGGCACCGCGCACCGGCTCGGCCTCGATCCGATTGTTTTCGTCTCGAGCGAGCTCGCGCTCTTGCCTCCGGCCAAGGGGGAGGTCCTTGCTCCCGACTCGCCGGTGAAGCAGACCTCGTGGCCCTATTGCAGGTCGAAGGCCGAGTCGGAGCTGGTTGCCCGCAGCTATCAAAAGCTGGGGGCGCCGGTCGCGAGCGTCATGCCCGCGGCGGTGTGGGGCCCACACGATCCTCACTTCGGCGATGGGGTGACGCGCGCCACCAACGTGCTGAAGCGGCGCTATCCGATCGTCATGCGCGGCGGAATGCACATTGCCGACGTCCGTGACGTCGCGGCGGTGCTCGCCGCTGTGATGACCCCGGGTCAGGGCGCTCGGAGCTACCTGGTCGCCGGCCACTACATCTCCTTCCCGGACCTCATCCGGACGCTCGCCGACCTCAGCGGCCGTCGCATCCCGTTCGCGATCTTCCCGGCGTGGTTCCTGGCCGCGTTCGGCCGCACGGCCGACTTCGTACAGCGGCGGGTCAAGGCGCGGCTGCCGTGGGACGCCGAGGGGATCTGGGTCCTGAACTGCGCCGCGCGGTGCGACGACTCGAAAACGCGAACCGAACTCGGGCTCGAGCCCCGCCCCCTGCGGGAAACACTGGCCGACACCGTCCGGTGGTTGGTGGAGGTCGGCCGCGTCAGTCCGCGCGAGGCAGGACGACTTGCCTAGCGCCGCCTTAGATATCAGCGCCCAGAGAGGAGCGTCATGAGGAGAGTCGTCGCAGCCGAGTACGTGACCGTCGACGGAGTAATGCAGGATCCTGGCGGCACTGGCGAGATCGAGGAGGGCGGCTGGTCCGCCCCCTACTTCGACGCCGATCTGGCGAAGTACCAGTCGGATCAGCTCTTCGCGAGCGACGCGCTGCTGCTCGGGCGCCTGACCTACGAGGGCTTTGCGGCTGCCTGGCCCTCGATGGAGGAGTCGGAAGGGGAGTTCGCCTTCCGGATGAACGCGCTTCCAAAGCACGTCGCCTCGACAACCCTGCAGGAGCCGCTGGGGTGGAATGCGACTCTGATCAAAGGAGATCTCGCCGAGGCGGTCTCCGAGTTGAAGCAACAGAATGGACAGGACATTCTGATCTATGGCAGTGGCGAGCTCCTCAACACACTTGCGGAGAGCAACCTGATCGACGAGTACCGCCTCATGGTCTTCCCCGTCGCGCTTGGACGTGGAAAGCCGTTGTTCGCGGGTGGCGGCAGCAAGCTCGACCTACGGCTTGCGAGCGTTCAGACGAGCGCCTCGGGCGTCCTCATGCTCACCTATCAGCCCGCCGAGGCCGCGGTGATCGGACCAGCGCCGTAGGCTTGGCGGCGTGCTCGGGGATCGGATTCGCTTCGGCGTCTACTCGGGCCCGCAGCACGCGACTTTCGAGGGCTGCCTCGAGCTCTGGCGGCGGTGCGAGGAGCTCGGCTACGACTGGGTCTCGGTGTTCGACCACTTCAGGCCGATAGTCGGCGACCCCAATGGTCCGTGCTTCGAGGGGCCGACGATGATGGCGGCGATGGCAGCGCACACCACGCGCGTGCGCGTCGCGATCGCGACGTTCATGCGCTCCCACGTTGGACGATCTGGGACAAGCACCGGCCCTACCGTCGTCGACTGCCCCGATCGCTGCGGTAGGCAGGCATCTCGCCACGCGTCGCGCGCGCTGCTCCCCGTCATCCCTTCCGCTCGTCCGACGGTTGCTTCGCGCGACGCTCGCAAACGGGCGAACGCGAGGTCTCCTGCAGGCGTCATGGTGCGGCGCCTGGCGCGGGTGGCCACACGAATACCTCGCGGCCCGCGCGCCCGGCGCAGAACCGCCGCAGACGATCGTCCCGTCCTCATCGGACTTCGTGCAGGCGATGGGCCTGGGCTCGGCTGAGGGATGGTGGTCGACTGCAGCGGCCTTTCGTTCCGCCGCTCGTCGAGCTCGAGCGGCCCACGACCGAGGTGACGTTGTACCTGCAGCGCTGGCGCCTGCGCACGCCGTCGCTGGACCGGCTGGCGGTAGCATCGTCGCGGGGGCCCCGCGCGGCTTCAGCACGGTGCTTCGATCGGTGTGACCGCGGCGAAGCCGCCGAGATCGTCCTCCGGCTGCTCTTAGCCGTGGCCCGGGTCGCCGCGCGTGCGCCCACTTGCTCGTTCCGTGCGGCTCGGCGCTTGGACGTCAAGCACGGCGGGTCGTCCGGTGCCCGCGGCGGGCATTCCGATGCCGCTGAAGCTCTGGCGACACACCACCTCGCCGATGGTCGCCTGACCGAGCCGCTTCACGCCAGGCATCCGCCCGCCGCTCACGACCGGAGTATTCCGCGGGAGCGCGGAGCGGGCCTGGACCGTTCGCCACGGGCCTCCATGCAATCCGATGGCGACGGCGCCGCTGCTGGTTCTCCCTGAAGGTGCCGTTTCGGGCCTTCGAGGAGCTCGGCGCGGAGCGCCTGCGCTCCTTGGGCGCACCGCTACGACGTGCCGGTGCGGCGGGCGCTGAGCCGGTGCTCAGCGCCGCCGCGAGCGGACAAGGACGATGACGACCGCCATGAGCAGGGCGGCGACGAGGATTCCCAGGTGGAGGGCCATCACGCGACATCCCGGCGTTCGGTTGCGAGCCAGCCGGCGGCCAGCAGCCCTACCGTGTAGACGACCAGCAGCAGCGCGCCGCCGGCCGGCGCGAGCAGGTCGTCGGCGCGCCCGGCGATCGCGGCGGCCGCGGCACCCGGCGCGAAGCGCCCGGCGTCGGGGACGTTTGCCACGAGCAGGTTCTCGATGAACAGCAGCCACGCGCAGATCCCGACGAGCGCCGGGACCTGGTTGCGGACAAGCGCGCCGACGCCGAGGCCGACGACGGCCCACAGCGCCCCGCCGGCGAGCGCGCCGAGCAGCAGCATTGCGTAGTCGCCGCCGTCGAGCTGGTTGCCGATCCCGCGCGCCGCGAGCGCCCAGGTGGCGACGGCGGCGGCGACGGCCTGGGCGAGGAGGCCGAACGCCATCCCGCTGAGCACCCCCGCGCCCGCTTTGGCGGCGACGACGCGCGCGCGCCGGGGCGCGACCAGGAACGTCGAGCGGATCGTGCCGTGGCGGAACTCGCTGGTGATCAACATCGCGCCGAAAAGCCCCGCGAACAGCGCCCCCAGAGCCTGGCCCCAGCCGAAGACCATCGACAGCTGGTCGGTGCGGCCGTCGACCTGGTCGACCGTGAGGCTGAACGCGTGCAGCACGACGGCGAACACCACGAGCCCGAGCATCCCGGCGAACAGGCCGAGGCTGGTGCGGGTCGAGCGGAGCTTGAGCAGCTCGGCCCTGAGCTGGGCGATCACGATGCCTCCTTCGTGGTCAGCTCGAGGAAGACGTCCTCGAGCGTGCGGGAACGGGTGATGAGTTCGTCGAGCGACGTCGTCGCCAGCAGCCGCCCGCGGTCGATGATCACGACGCGATCGACCGTCTGGGCGACCTCGGCGAGCACGTGGCTGGAGACGAGCACCGTGCGCCCCTGCTGGGCAAGGCCCCGCAGGAAGCCGCGCAGCCAGTGCACGCCCTCCGGGTCGAGCCCGTTGGCGGGCTCGTCGAGCACGAGCAGCTCGGGGTCTCCGAGCAGCGCGCCGGCGAGCCCGAGCCGCTGGCGCATGCCCAGCGAGTAGGTCTGCACGCGGCGTCCGGCGGCCGCCTCGAGCTCGACGAGCGCGAGCACCTGCTCGACGCGGTCGTAGCCGATGCGCGCGGCGAGTGCCAGCGTGCGCAGGTGGTCGCGCCCGGAGCGCCCGGGATGGAAGTCGCCGGACTCGAGCACGGCGCCGACGCGCCGGATCGGATGCTCGAGCTCGCGGTAGCGCTGGCCGAAGACCAGCGCCTCGCCCGCGGTGGGCTCGGCGAGCCCGAGCAGCAGCCGCAGGGTGGTCGTCTTGCCGGCGCCGTTGGGGCCGAGAAAGCCGGTGACCGTACCCGCCGGCAACGAGAACGTGATGTCGTCGACGGCCACGAGTTCCCCGTAGCGCTTGGTGAGCCCCCGGGCTATGACGGCTGGGATGGGGAGCGTGTGCATGCGACCATCGTCGGTCGCTGCGGGCCCCGCCGCATCGGCCCGCGGGATGCCTTCGGGTACTCCCGCCGGAGTACGTGGGCGGACCGGCGCGGCGCTAGATTCGCCTGCATGGTCCGCGCTCATCTGCTCCTGCTCGACACGACGGTTGCGGTCGTCGTTGGCGCTGTCGTCGGCGTCGGGCTGGCGGTCCGCGCCGACGCCGACACGTTGGGTGTCGCGCTTGCGCTCGGACTAGCGGCGGCCGCCGTCCTGATCGCGCGCCGGCGCGCGCCGCTCGCGACGTTCACGGTGTCGAGCGCGCTCGTGCTTGCGCTCTTCGCGGTGGATCACGCCGCCGGCTCGGCGGCGGTGCTGGCCCCGGCCATCGCGCTCTTTTCGGTCGGGCTGACGCGCGGCCGCTTCCACCTGGTCGCCGCGGCCACCGTCGCGGTCGCCGGCGTGGCGGTCGTCGATACGGCCCTCGGCGGGCATACGACGATCCGCTTCGCGACGTTCGGGCACGTCGCGCTCGTCGCCATCCCGCTGCTGGCGGCCGAGGCGCTGCGCAGCCACCGCTCCAACCTCGCGCTGCTCAGCGAGCGCCTCGAGATCGCCGAGCGCACGCGCGAGGAGGAGGCGCGCCGCAGGGTCGCACAGGAGCGCCTGCGAATCGCGCGCGACCTGCATGACGTCGTCGCCCACACGCTGACCACGATCAACGTTCAGGCGGGCGTTGCCGCCCACCTGCTCGACCGCGAGCGCGGCCACGTGCGAACGGCCCTGGCGACGATCGAGGGCGCCAGCCACGACGCGCTCGACGAGCTGCGGGCGATCGTCGGCGTCCTGCGCGCGGGCGAGGGCGACGGCGCGCCGCTCGCGCCGACGCCGACGATCGACGCCATCGGTGAGCTCGCCGAGCGCGCCCGCGCCGGCGGGCTCGAGGTCAGCGTCGAGGTCCGCGGCGCCCGGCCCGATCGGCTGCCCGATGCCGTCCAGCTCGCGGCTTACCGGATCGTGCAGGAGTCGCTGACCAACGTCCACCGGCACGCCGTCGGCGCCCCCACGCGCGACGGCCTGACCTTCGAGGAGCAGCGGCTGCTCGTCACGGTCGAGAACGGGGCGGGCCCCACGAACGGCGGCGGCGGGCTCGGCGTCGGCATCATCGGCATGCGCGAGCGGGCGGCGGCAATCGGCGGCGCGCTGAGCGCGGGGCCATCGCCGGAGGGGTTCCGCGTCGCCGCCGAGCTGCCCTACCGGCGGCGCGCGTGATCCGCGTGCTCGTGGCCGACGACCAGGCCGCCGTGCGCGGCGGTTTCGCCGCGCTGATCGCCGCCGAGTCCGACATGGACGTGGCGGGCGAGGCCGAGACCGGGCGCCGGGCGGTCGACCTCGCGCGGCGCGTGTTCCCCCACGTCGTGCTGATGGACATCCGCATGCCGCTGCTCGACGGCCTCGAGGCGACACGGCTGATCTGCTCGGACGCAACGCTCGCCGCGACCCGCGTGCTCGTGCTCACGACATTCGACCTCGACGACTACGTCTACGCCGCGCTGCGCGCCGGAGCGAGTGGCTTCCTGCTCAAGGACGCCGGGCCGCGCGAGCTGCTGCACGCGGTCCGGGTGGTGGCGGGCGGCGACGCGCTGCTCGCCCCGGCGGTCACCAAGCGGCTGATCGCCGAGTTCGCGGCACGGCGCGACCCGTCCGAGCCTCCCGCCGCGCTGACGGAGCTAACCGAGCGCGAGCGCGAAATCCTCCGCCTCGTCGCCGGCGGATTGACCAACGCCGAGATCGCCGGCCGGCTCCTTATCAGCCCGCTGACGGCCAAGACGCACGTCAGCCGCATCCTCCGCAAGCTCGGCTGCCACGACCGCGCGCAACTCGTCACGCTCGCCTACGAGTGCGGCTTCGTGGCGCCCGGCGACCCGTTCCGGTGACACGGTCGTCGCGCAGGCGGGCGAGATTCAAGGCGATTTCACGCGTGACATCGCGGTGCATTTCAGCGGCCGCTCTCGGCGCAATGCAGGCGCGAGTTGCGCGGAGGTTGGGCGACTGCGTGTCGTCCGCAGCGGGAGCGACCGCGTCCGATTCGAACGCTTGCTTGCCGCGCAGAGCGCCAGCGCGACTTGCGGATACCTCGATGGCGGGAGGATCCTTGAGAGAATGCGCCGCGATGGCGTTCCTCTACCGTCTTCTGCCGCCGCGCCGGACCTTCGCGCAGGACATGAGCTCGGCGGAGGCCGACGTGATGCAGCGTCACGTCGCCTACTGGCAGGACCTGTTGAACCGCGACGTGGCGCTGGCCTTCGGCCCGGTGCTCGATCCCGAGGATCCGTGGGGACTTGGCCTGCTCGACCTCGATGAGGAGCAGGCCGCCCGCGCGGTCGGGGAGAGCGACCCGGCGGTGCAGACCGGCATCTGCACCTACGAGCTCGTGCCGATGGAACTCGTGCGGCCCGGCTGAGGGCCGCGGTCAGTCGATTCCGGCGAGCTGGCGGACCTCCGCCAAGCGGCGCTCGAGGAAGGCTCGCTCCCGTTCATTGCGGGCGAGGTCGATAGCGACGCGGTATGCGCGCGTTGCCTCCTGCAGGCGGTTCGCGCGGCGCAACAGGTCGGCTCGCGCCGCGTACAGAAGGTGGTAGCGGTCCAGCCCGCCGATCTGATCGATCAGCTCCAGCCCATGCTCGGGCCCCCGTGCCATCGCGACCGCAATCGCCCGATTGAGCGCAGCGACGGGCGTCGGCGCGATCCGCAGCAGCTGGTCGTAGAGGGCGGCGATCTGCGGCCAGTCGGTGTCGTCCGGTCGCTCGGCCTGCGCGTGCAGCACCGCGATCGCAGCCTGCATCTGGTAGGGGCCCGGCCGGCGGTGGCGGAGCGCCCGGTCGAGTAGCCGCGTTCCCTCCCGGATCGCCTCGGTGTCCCAGCGCGTCCGGTCCTGATCCTCCATCAGGACCAGATCGCCTTCCGGAGTGGTGCGCGCAGCGCGGCGCGAGTCGTGCACCAGCATCAGCGCGAGCAGCCCCACGGCCTCGGGCTCGTCGGGCATCAGCGCGGCCACCAGCTTGGCCAGTCGGATCGCCTCCGCGCAGAGCTGCGGGCGGAGCAGTTCGTCGCCGGTGGTTGCGGCGTAGCCCTCGCGGAAGACGAGGTAGAGCACGGCAAGCACGACGGCGAGCCGCTCGGGCAGCTGGTGGTCGGACGGGACCCGGAAGGCGATCCCGGCGTCGCGGATCTTGCGCTTGGCGCGCACCAAACGCTGCGCCATCGTCGCCTCAGAGACCAAGAATGCGCGGGCGATCTCCGCCGCGGTCAGCCCGCCCACCGCCTGCAGCGTCAGGGCCACCCGCGCCTCCTCGGCGAGCGCCGGATGAGCGCAGGTGAAGATCAGGCTCAACCGCTCGTCCCCGACCCTGACCAGGCTGTCGGCAGGGAGGTCCATGATCTCGCTCGCTTCGCCGGCGTCGCGGAGCTGCTGGTGCTTAGCGTGGGCGGTGCGCTGACGGCGCAGCCGGTCGAGCGCCCGGTTACGCGCGACCGTGACGAGCCACTCCGCCGGCGCGTTCGGAACGCCGGCCGATGGCCAGTGCTGCAACGCCGCCGCGGCGGCCTCCTGCAGCGCCTCCTCGGCGAGCTCGAAATCCCCCAGCCCGTGAACGAGCGCCGCCAGCATCCGCGCCCGATCGGCAAGGAAGACGCGCCCGAGCGACTCGCCGGCAGACTCGGCTATGGCGCCCCTCCGCGGTGACGGGCCTGAGGGAGGCTCACCCGTCGGCGGCCTCCGTCAGCTCGACCGGCCCCCCGTGCTCGGAAACCTCCCAGACCGGGCGAATTTCGACCGAGCCGCTCTTGGCGGTCGGGTGCCTCGCGGCCAGCTCGAGCGCCTCATCCAGATCGCGGCACTCGAGCATGAAGTAGCCGCCCAGCCACTCCTCCGTCTCCGCAAACGGGCCGTCGATGTTCAGCACCTCTCCGTCCCGCACGCGCACCGTGGTCGCCGCCTCCGGCTTGTGCAGCGGATCGGCCGCCACGAGCACCCCGCGCTCCTGGCACTGCTCGTAAAACTCCGCAATCGGGGGGTAGAACTCGGCCGCCTCGGGCGTGCCGGGCTCGGGCCGTTCACTCACGTAGAGCAAGAGCATGTAGCGCATCCGGACTCCTCTCGACAGCACCGGCACCGGTTGCCGGTCTCTGATGCTAAAGACGAACGAGAGGCCACTGACTCGACACTCGCCAGCCGATCCCGTGGCGATTCGGGCACTCCTCCTAACCGCGACGAGCGAGCGTCTCCTCTGACGCGCCGAGACGCCCGCTCGGGACGACCGGCAGAAGCACGGCGTGGCGCGTCACACACTCTCGCTTACCTCAGCGGTTGCGGTAGTCGATGCCGACCGCATGGCGCTGCTGCCGCTGGTCCGTCGCGACAGTCCGAAGAGTCCTGGGTCGCTCGCGTCTCATGCGAAGGGACAGTGAGCCCAGCCGGGCGCACGTCTCGCCGGTGCGCCGCCGTGGGCTGACGTCTACGTGCTTCGCCGTCGGGCGCGCTGGTAGTGCCTGGCCTGTCGGGCGCGGTTGCCGCAGGTGTTGGAGCACCACTCGCGCCGGGGGTGGTGCTTGAGGAACATCAGGACGCAGCCCGGCGCGCCGCAGGCCCGGAGATCGTGCCGTCGCGGGCCGGTGAGCAGGTCGAGCGCGTCCGCCGCAAGCGCTCCGATAACGATGTCGTCGCGGCTGGCGCCGTGGTAGTCGGTTGCCGCGACGGGGTCGGCGTCCGGTCGCCATTCGGCGATTGGGGAGCGGGGAGAGCGCGCGCTCGCGCGGTTGATCGCCTGCAGCGCGCTGGCGTCTTGCGCCGCTCCGGTCACGGCGGCATGGAGCACGACGCGCACCGCGTTCCTGAGCGCGACGAGGTCTTCGCGCGTCGGCCACGGTCCTGAGCGATCGCCGCGATCGGGCAGGCGCGGCGCGAGCCCCTCGAGCCAGGCCTGCGCCGAGGCGGCGTCGGCCAGCCCATCGACGACCGTCCCGCCCACGGCATAGACGGTGTTGTGCAGCTCGATCGCGATCGGCTCGTCGCGCAGGGGACCGGCGTATGCGGCGGGCATGTCCTAATGGTAGCCGTCCATTGGCAACCGTTAGCCATCTGCTACAGTGCTCGACCTAACGAAAACAGCGCTCTCCATCCGTTAGGTGGAGCGCGGAAAGGTGCACGATGTCTCGGATCGACCCGGTCGACTACTCGCGCGCTGAAGGGCGCCGCAGGGAGCTCCTCGACGCGGTCAACGGTTTGCTCGCCGCGACGCCGAACATGACCACGACGATGGCTCGCTCGAGCGTGCTGGATGGCTGGCTGAACTTGGGCCGCGCGTTGCGCAGGGGCTCGATCAGCGCCGCGAACGGCGAGCGGATCGCGCTCGGCGTGGCCGAGGCGAACGAGTGCGCCTACTGCCTCTCGGCGCACAGTTACCTCGGCGCGAACGTGGCCAAGCTCGACGCCGACGAGCTCGAGCTGGCCCGCCATTTCCGGTCGTCGGACCCCAAGGCGGCGGCGATCCTCGCGTTCGCCGAGGCGGTCGTTCGCACGAAGGGCGGCGTCGGTGACAGCGACATCCAGGCGGCGCGCGAGGCCGGGCTGACGGATGCCGAGCTCGGCGATGTGGTCGGCCACGTCGCGCTCAACGTCTTGACCAACTACTTCAACCGTGCGTTCGACGTCGACGTCGACTTCCCGCTCGTCGAGCCGCACCAGCACGTGACCGCCGGCTGAACCCGACCAAAGCGCTGCCAGGGAGCACGCTTCGCCCTGGCAGCGCCTCAGCTTCAAAAGGAGACCCATGACCACACCGAACCCGCCCGTCATCCGGCCGCCGTTCGACGAGGCCAGCGGCCTCATGCGCCGTCGGGACGCCAGCATCAACGACTACCCGATCGCCGCCTTTGAGCGCCGGATCGCGCTGCCGTGACCCAACCGGCGATGCGCATCTCCCAGCTGTGGCGCTACCCCGTCAAATCCATGGGGGGAGAGCGCCTCGAACGCGCATGGCTCGGACTTGGCGGCATCCCCGGAGACCGAGTGCTCTACGTCGTCGACGGCCGAGGAGAGATCCTGTCCGCGCGCACCAAGCCCCGGCTACTGGGACACCGAGCCACGCTCGGCGGAGTCGGCGAAGTGCTCGTGGACGGCATGCCGTGGCGAAGCGCAGAGGTCGCAGCAGCGGTACGCGCCGCCGCCGGCCCGGACGCGCGGCTCGTCCCGGCCGCCGGCCCTGAGCGCTTCGACATCCTGCCGCTGCTCGTCGCCACCGACGGAG
>JBKPDQ010000182.1:0-24831 GCA_046728015.1 Actinomycetota bacterium | reverse complement strand
GCCGGGCGGACGTGCTTCATCGTGGTCTCTCTCCTGGGCTTCTCTGGCGGCGCCCTAGTAGGCGCCGATGGGACGGTGGCTCGGGTGCGTCGCGGCGTGCGCCACCGTGAGGAAGCGCTTCGCCAGCTTGTCGGCCTCGCTCTCGCCGACCTGGTCGGTCTGGACGGTCACCAGCGTGTAGTGGCCGCCTTCGGCCTGCACGGTCACGCCGATCTTCCCGATCGCGCCGGCGAAGGTCCGCCGGTGCGGCTCCTCCTGCGAGGGCGTAAGCCGGGACCCGAAGAACTCGGCCGCGAGGCCGAGCATCGTGTCGGGAGAAGCGTGCGTGCGGTGAAAGTACTTCACTGGTTGCTGCACGATGTCACCCTGAACGAAGTGAAGGGGGCCATGCCGGCATGGCCTCCTTCGCGTCGCTCAGGATGACACTCAGTCGAAACTTCAATCATCCTGGTAGTACTCGATCCCGAGATGCGTGATCTGCTCCTCGCCCATCAGATACCGCAGCGTGTTCTTCAGCTTGGTCTGCTGGATGAAGAGGTCGTGCTCGGGATAGAGGCCCGGCGCCACCTGGGGGCTCTTGAAGTAGAAGGAGAGCCACTCCTGGATCCCGCTCAGGCCGGCCCGCTGCGCGAGGTCGAAGAAGAGGGCCAGGTCCAGCACCAGCGGGGCGGCAAGGATCGAGTCGCGGCAGAGAAAATCGACCTTGATCTGCATCGGGTAGCCGAGCCACCCGAAGATGTCGATGTTGTCCCAGCCTTCCTTGTTGTCGCCCCGGGGCGGATAGTAGTTGATCCGGACCTTGTGGAAGAGGTTGCCGTAGAGCTCGGGATAGAGGTTCGGCTGAAGGATGTACTCCAGCACGCCGAGCTTGGACTCCTCCTTGGTCTTGAAGCTCTCCGGGTCGTCCAGCACCTCGCCGTCCCGGTTCCCCAGGATGTTGGTCGAGTACCAGCCCGACACGCCCAGCATCCGAGACTTGAACATGGGCGAGAGGACCGTCTTGATCATCGTCTGGCCGGTCTTGAAATCCTTGCCGCCGATGGCGATCCCGCGCTCCTTGGCGAGCTGCTCCATCGCCGGGAAGTCGCAGGTCAGGTTGGGCGCTCCGTTGGCGAAGGGCACGCCCTCCATCAGCGCGGCCCAGGCGTAGAGCATGGAGGGGGCGATCGAGGGATCGCCCGCGTCCATGGCCCGCTCGAAGGCGTCCAGGGTCCAGTGCGCGGGGCCGGGACTGATGAAGATCTCGGTGGACGCGCACCAGACCATGACCAGCCGGCTGCAGCCGTGCTTCGTCTTGAAGTCGCGGATGTCCTTCCGCAGGGCTTCGGCCAGCTCCCGCTTGCTCTTGCCGCTCTTGACGTTCTTGCCCTCGAGCCGCTTGACGTAGCTCTGGTCGAAGACGGCGGGCATCGGCTTCAGCGAGCGCAGGAAGTCGCCGATCGGCTCCAGATGCTCGTGCCGGTCGAGCACCCCGGCCTTGACGGCCGCCGTGTAGGCGTCGTCGGGCACCGGGTCCCAGGCCCCGAAGACGAGGTCGTCCAGCGACGCGAGCGGCACGAAGTCGCGGATCAGCGGGGCGCGACCCTCGGTGCGCTTGCCCAGACGGATGGTGCCCATCTGTGTGAGAGATCCGATCGGCCGGGCGCCGCCACGACGCACGTTCTCGACTCCGGCGATGAACGTGGTCGCGACCGCGCCGAGTCCGACGCAGAGCACGCCGAGCTTCCCCTCCGCCGGCGCGATCCGCCGGGCCTGCTGTTCAGCCACTGCTAACGTCCTTTCGCGAGAGAATCCAGCGCCGCCGCGCGCTCGCGGGGGCGGGCCCGCACGGGCTCGCCCAGTCCGCTGGCGGCATCCGCGCCGTTGGCGACGCGATGCACGTAGGCGAAGCGCTGGATCACCGTGATGATCGAGGCCACCGCGAGGAGTGCGACCAGGCCCTCCAGGACCATGGCCCGGGGGCCGGCGCCCACGAGGAGCGAGGCGACGCCCAGGCCCAGGATCCGCTCGGCCCGCTGGGCGATCCCGACCTTACAGTCGAGACCCAGCCCCTCCGCGCGCGCCCTGGCATAGGAAACCAGGAGCGAGCTGAGGATGGCTGCCATGCAGGCGATCACGGCCGGGACCCGGTACGCCACATCAGGCGCGGTCAGTAGAAAGGCGCCGATGCCGATGAAGGTGGCCCCGTCGCCGACCCGGTCGAGCGTGGAGTCGTAGAACGCCCCGAACCGGGTGACCATGGCCCCGCCGCGCGCTACCTGCCCGTCCAGGGTATCCGCGACCCCGCTCAGGAGCAGCAGCGCGCCGCCGAGACGGATGTGACCCAGGCCGTAGGCCAACGCCGAGACGAGGACCAGACCGGTTCCGAGCGTGGTGATCGTGTTCGGCCGCACGCCGGCCCGGATCAGCCGCTGGACCAGGGGATCCACGACCCGGTAGAACGGCTTCTCCAGTGCTCCCAAGAGCTTCACGCTCGTCTCGACCCTCGGCTCTCGCCCGGAGGTTTCCCCTTGGCCATCCCGACCCGATTTGCCGGGGCAAAGGATAACCGGCAGAACCCCTTAGAGCAATCAGATTCCCCTGTTACTCCGGATACAGCAATGCCGCCCGTCTCCGCTCCAGATACCGGCGCCGCTCCGCCTCCCAGCCCCGGACGATGACCCCCGGATCCACGCCCGCCTCAATGGCCTCCCTCAACCCGGCGGTCCCCGCCAGGCGGTCGAAGTGCTTGGGAATCCAGCCGAATTCAGTAGGGTGTCGGCGCCGGATGAAGGTCAGAAGATGGACCGCCGTGACGGTCGGGTCGTAGACCCGGCGGTCGGTGACTTCCAGCCGGATCCCGGCCAGAAGGGTATCCGCGTACTTCCCGTCACCCGGCCGGCTGGGCGTAAAGGTGACCGAGCGGGCCCGCACCCCTGGCAGCTCGGCCTTGCGAATCGCCGAGAGAACGGCGGCGGTGTCAAGCCACGGCGCGCCGATCTGCTCGAACGGCGCGTCCGAGCCTCTCCCGACGGACAGGTTGGTGCCCTCGAAGAGGCAGGTACCGGGATAGTGGTAGAGACTTTCCAGCGTCCTGAGGTTCGGGCTGGGCGGCACAAACGGGAGTCCGGTCTGGTCAAACGACATGGTCCGACTCCAGCCGGCGACCGGCACCACGACCAGCGCTCCGCCGATCCCGAGGTCCGCCCGCGCGAGGCGGGCCATCTCGCCGAGGGTGAGCCCATGCCGCATGGGCACCCGCAGCCGGCCGACGGCGGAGATGTGCGCCTCTTCCAGCACGTTGCCCTGCACAGTTCCGCCGATCGGATCGGGCCGGTCCAGCACGACCACAGGAATGCCCTTGCCCTCGGCCGCCTTCATCACGTCCACGGTCGTGGTGATGTAGGTGTAGTAGCGCGCCCCCGCGTCCTGCAGATCCACCAGCAGCACGTCGATCCCGGTGAGCATCTGGTCGGTCGGGGCGGAAGTCCGACCGTAAAGGCTGTAGATTGGAAGCCCAGTGGCCGAATCCACCGATGACGCGACGGCGGCACCGGGATCGGCCGCGCCGCGAAAGCCGTGCTCGGGGCTGAAGAGCGCCACCAGCCGGACGCCGGACGCCCGCAGACGCACCACGTCGCTGACACCGCTCGCATCGATGCCCGACTGGTTGGTCACCAGACCGACCCGCCGGTCGCGGACCAGGTGCGCGCTGTCGCCGAGCAGCACCTCGATGCCGGGCCGGACCGCTTCTTGCACCGCCCGGGCTTCCGGCTCCCCCGCCGATCCCCGGCCGGTGCACCCGACCGGACCGCACAGCACCCCCAGCAGCAGGACATGACACCTGTGCACGCCAAGCTCCTCGCGGTCGTAATGGTTCTGCTCTGCGCCTGCAGTGGTGGCCCAGCGTTCGCGCCCGCGGCGCCGCAGCCCGAGCCCTTCCGTCCCGAGGTGCGCCCGGCTCCCACGGTGGACGACCTAGTGGCCGGCCTCTCGGTGCGGGACCAGATCGCGCAGCTGGTCGTGCCCTGGATCCCCGGGACCTACGCGGCGTACGACGCGGAGGCCTTCGCCCGGATGCAGATGTGGGTGGACTCGCTCCACGTGGGCGGCTTGATCGTCTCGGTGGGATCGCCGCTCGACATCGCCGCCAAGCTGAACCGCCTCCAGGAGCGGTCCGCGCTGCCGCTGCTGGTCGCGTCGGATCTCGAGGGCGGCACCAGCATCCGGTTCAACGGTGGGACGCCGCTGCCTCCCAATATGGGCGTGGCCGCGACGGGGAGCGACAGCCTCGCGTACGAGATGGGCCGCATCACCGCGCTCGAGGGCCGAGCGGTCGGCATCCATCTCAACTTCGCCCCGGTCGCCGACGTCAACAACAACCCCGCCAATCCCATCATCAACACCCGCTCCTACGGCGAGGACCCCGCCACGGTGGCCCGCATGGTGGCGGCGGAGATCCGCGGACTCCAGGAGCACGGGATGCTCGCCACCGCGAAGCACTTTCCCGGTCACGGCGACACCGGCACCGATTCCCACCTTGCGCTTCCCGTGATCACGGCGGACTGGCGCCGGCTCGACTCGGTGGAGCTGGTGCCGTTCCGGAGCGCCATTCAGGCCGGGGTGAAGGTGGTGATGTCCGCCCACATTGCGCTGCCCGGCGTGGATCAGGGCCAGCTCCGGCCCGGCACCGTGGCGCCCAACGTGCTGACGGGCATCCTGCGCGACTCGCTCCACTTCAACGGGCTGGTGGTGACCGACGCGCTCAACATGGCCGGGGTGGCGGACGCCTACGGTACCGAGGCCGCCGTGCGTGCCTTCGTCGCCGGCGCCGATCTGCTGCTCCAGCCGGCCGACCCGGCCGCCACCATCGCGGCCATGCAGGCCGCCGTGGCCCGCGGCGAGATCACCCAGGAGCGGCTCGAGCGCTCACTCCGTCGCGTGCTTCAGGCCAAGCTCGACCTCGGCCTCTTCATCCGGCGCACGGTGTCGCTCGACAGCGTGCCGGCGGTGGTGGGCGGTGAGCGGTTCCTGGAGGAGGCCCGCGAGATCGCCGCGCGCTCGATCGTGATGGTGAAGGACGTGAACGGCACCGTCCACGGGCTCCGCTCAGGCAAGCCTCCCATCGCCCTGGTGACCTTCGGGGAGGAGGACAACCGCTCGGTCGGCCTGGCGCTCGCGGCGGAGCTCCGGCGGCTGGGCATGCCGCTGACGGTCGTAAGGCTCTGGCCCGGCAGCGGGCCCGCGAGCTACGACTCGGTCGTCACGTTACTCGCACGCCGGCGCGTGGCGCTGTTCGTCGCCGCGGACAAGCCCACGGCCTCCCGCGGCACTATCGGCCTCCCGGAGCGGTTCTCGTCACTGGTCTCCGCCGCGGCGCGGACGATGCCCACGATTCTCGTGTCGCTCGGCAACCCCTATCTCATCTCCGGTCTGCCGGAGGTCGGGTCCTACCTGATCGGCTGGCGCTCGAACCCGGTGACGGAAGAGGCGGTGGCGCGCGCGCTCGCTGGCGCCGCGCCGATCACCGGGCGCCTGCCGATCTCCATTCCACCCCTGTACGCCCGCGGCTGGGGCGTGGAGCGCCGGGTCTCGCCATGACACTTTCCCTCTCGGACTGGCTGGTCGTCGCCCTCTACTTCGTGGTCTCCGCCGCGATCGGACTGGCCTACACCCGGCGGGCGAGCAAATCGCTGGCGGACTACTTCGTCAGTGGCCGCTCCCTGCCGTGGTGGCTGGCGGGCACCTCGATGGTGGCGACGACCTTCGCGGCCGACACCCCGCTCGCGGTCGCCGGGCTGGTGGCGAAGTACGGGGTGGCGGGCAACTGGCTGTGGTGGAACGGCGCGCTGTCCGGGATCCTGACCGTCTTCTTCTTCTCCCGGCTCTGGCGCCGAGCCGGGGTGCTGACCGACGTCGAGTTCGCCGAGCTGCGGTACGGTGGACGGCCGGCGGCGGTGCTGCGCGGGTTCCGAGGGCTGTACCTCGCGCTGCCGATCAATCTCATCATCATGGGCTGGGTCACCCGGGCGATGGTGACGATCCTGGGGATCACGCTCGACATCGACCCGTGGGTGGCGGCGGTCAGCCTCTTCGCCATCACCGCGCTCTACAGCGTGCTCGCGGGGCTCTGGGGCGTGATCGTGACGGATGCGTTCCAGTTCGTGATCGCCATGGCGGGCTCGATCCTGCTGGCGGTGCTCGCGGTCGACTGGATCGGTGGGCTGGGCCCCCTAGTGGAGCAATCAGCCCAGCACTACGGCTCAGCGGAGAACGCGTTCGGGGTCATCCCGCCCACCGGCCAGGCCTGGCTCCCACTCTCGACCCTCCTCGTGTTTCTCGGCGTGCAGTGGTGGGCGGCGTGGTACCCCGGCGCCGAGCCGGGCGGCGGCGGGTACGTGGTCCAACGGATCCTGTCCGCGAAGGACGAGCGGCACGGACTCCTGGCCACCCTCTGGTTCAACATCGCCCACTACGCGCTCCGGCCCTGGCCCTGGATCCTGGTGGGGTTCGTGGGCGCACTTCGCTATCCCCATCTCGCCAATCCCGAGGAAGGCTATGTGCGGGTGATGGTGGACGTCCTGCCGTCGCCCCTCAAGGGTCTTATGCTCGCTGCCTTTGCGGCGGCCTACATGAGCACCATCAGCACCCACCTGAACTGGGGCGCGTCCTACCTGGTGAACGACGTGTATCTCCGCTTCATCCGCCCCGACGCGGGGCCGCGCGCCCAGGTCATGGCCTCGCGCGCCGCTACGGGCATCCTCATGGTGCTGTCGCTGGTGGTGATGGCGTTCCTCAGCAGCGTGGAGGCGGGCTGGAAACTGCTGCTCGCGCTTGGAGCGGGGACCGGCCTGGTGCTGATCCTCCGCTGGTACTGGTGGCGGGTGAACGCTTGGTCCGAGATCAGCGCGATGGCGGCGTCCTTCGTGACCTCGGTCGCGCTCCAGGTGGCGGGTCTCAACCTGGGCGACACGGCCTCGGTGGATTACGCCCTGACCATGGTCATCACCGTGGGGGTGACCACGGTGGTGTGGCTGGCCGTGACCCTCCTGACACCGCCCGAGTCCGAGGCGACCTTGGAGCGCTTTTACCGCCGGGTGCGACCGGGAGGCGCGGGATGGCGGCCGGTCAGCGAGCGCCTGGGCTACGGTCCGGAGCCGATCCCAGGGGGGGCGCTGTCCTGGCTGAACTGGGTGGCAGGTGTCATCGCGGTGTACGCTGCGGTGTTCGCGGTGGGGGCCCTGCTCACCGGCTGGCCCTGGAGAGGGGTGCTCTACGGAATCGTCTCGCTTGTGGCTTTCTCATTGATATACCGAAACTTACGTGCTGATCCTACGCTCGACATGAGCGTTGACAGGGCCGATTCGGCCTCATTAGGTTTGATGCCGGATCGGACCGGCTCCTAGGCCGGCCTCACGTCTGTCAAGGAGCGTTTCATGAGCGGTATCGAGCAGCAGGCCTCGGCGGGAGGGTTCCTCTTCAATCTGACAGGACGTGCGGCTGAGGAAGTCCAGAAGTTCATCGCCCAGGAGCAGGTCCCGGCCGACACCGCCGGCCTCCGGGTCAGCGTGCTGCCGGGCGGGTGCTCGGGATTCAAGTACAGCCTCAACATCGAGGAGCGCCCGCTGGACGACGACCTCGTGAACGAGGTGAACGGCGTCCGGGTTTTCGTGGACGGCTTCAGCGCGCAGTACCTCTCGGGCGTCACGATCGACTACGTGACCTCGATGCAGGGGTCGGGCTTCACCTTCAACAACCCGAACGCCACCGGCGGGTGCGGGTGCGGCAGCAGCTTCACCGCGTGACCGCGTGACTGGTGAAACGTAAAAAGTGAAGAGGGGTGGCCCGGCGACGACAGCTCGCTCGGCCGCCCCTTTTACTTTTCACGTTCCCCTTCACGCTTTTCCCGAATCTCATAGTCGCCTACAACCGACGTCTGTCTGCACACCCTCGACCTCGTCGTCGTCGCGCTGTACTTCGTGTTCACGCTGGGCGTCGGGCTGTGGGTAGCGCGACACCAGCGGAGCGCGACCGACTATTTCCTCGGCGCTCGGGACCTCCCGGCCTGGGCGATCCTCCTCTCCATCGTCGCCACCGAGACCTCCGCCCTCACGGTCATCTCCATTCCGGGCATCGGCGCTCGCGGCGACCTGACGTTTCTCCAGCTCACCCTGGGCTATCTCATCGGCCGGATCGCGGTGGCCGTGTGGCTCCTGCCCGGATACTTCCGCGGCGACCAGGAGACCGCCTACGCCCGGCTGGAGCACCGCTTCGGCGTGGGCACCCGGCGTCTGACATCCACCATCTTCCTGTTCTCCCGGTTCCTCGGTGACGCAGTCCGGGTCTTCGCCAGCGCCATCCCGCTCGCCCTGGTGACCGACTGGTCCATCCCGACCTCGATCGTGGTCATGGGCGTGGTCACGATGGTCTACACCTGGCTCGGGGGCTTCAAGGCCGTGGTGTGGACCGACGTGCTGCAGCTCTCCGTGTATCTCTCCGGCGGCATCGGCGCCTTGTTCGTCGCCTGGCATCTGGCCGGCGGCCCGGTAGAGGCGCTGAGTCTGGCCGCGGCCGAGGGCAAGCTGCACGTCGTCGATCCGACGATCTCCGTCACCCGGACCTACACGCTCCTGGGCGGCATCGTGGGCGGCGCCCTCCTCTCGTCCGCGTCACACGGGACCGATCACCTGATCGTCCAGCGGTTGCTCGCCACCCGGTCTCTCGCCGACGCTCGTGTCGCCCTGATCGGCTCGGGGCTCATGGTGATGTTCCAGTTCACGCTGTTCCTGCTGGTCGGTGTCGCGATCTGGGCAGCGGGATTCGCGCCGGAGAATCTTCCCGGCGACCAGCTCTTACCCCGCTTCGTGGTGGACCACCTCCCCGCCGGCCTGGCGGGCCTGGTGATCGCCGGCATCCTGGCCGCCGCCATGGGCACCCACAGCTCCGCGATCAACTCGCTCGCGTCCTCCGCGACACACGACCTCTACTCGTCCTACACCGGTCGCACCGACCCGGTCCACCTGCTCCGCGTGGGCCGCCTGTTCTCGGCCGTGTGGGCGACCGGACTCATCTTCGGGGCCCTGTACTTCCACTACGCGGCCCAGGGCAACGACACGCCCGTCGTAGTCCTGGCGCTTTCGATCGCATCCATCACCTACGGGCCGCTGCTCGGCACCTACCTGCTCGCCGGGCAGTGGCCCCGCGCGCGCGGGCGCGACGTGGTCGGCGCGGTGGCGGTGACCGTCTGCGTGATGCTGGTGGTCATCTTCGCGCGACGGCTCGCCGCCGCGCCGGGCCTCGAATGGCTGGAGCCCGTGGGCCGACTGGCCTGGCCCTGGTACGTGCCGCTGGGCACGACGCTCGCGTTCGGGACGGGAGTCCTGCTCAGCTATCTTCCCTCGCGCGGGGGCTCCGGAGACTGATGCCAATCCTGATCGGTGCCGACGTCGGCGGCAGCAAGACCGCAGTCGGAGTCAGCGAGGGCGGCAGCGTCCTCGCCCGGGCGGATGGTCCGGGCGCCGCCGTGCGCCCAACCCGTGCGCTCGCCTCCGCCGGGATGATCGCGGAGGTCGTTCGGCGCGCGCTGGCGAGCGTCGGCCGCCTCTCGGGCGATGTCCTCCTCGTCGGCGCGGCCGGCGCGGGCCGGGATCCGGAGCGCGGCGAGCTGGCGAAGGCGCTCCGCGCGGAGAACCTGGCCGCGCGGGTCGAAGTCACCACGGACATCGAGCTGGCCCTCGCGGGCGCGTTCGAGACCGGCCCCGGGATCGTGGTCAGCGCGGGCACTGGCAGCATCGCGGTCGGGAGAGATACCAAGGGCGCGCGCCGGCGGATCGGCGGGTACGGGTGGCAGATGGGTGACGAGGGAAGCGGCTACGCGATCGGGCGGGCGGCGCTTGGCGCGGTCAGCCGGGCCCACGACGGCCGAAGCCCGCGCACCTTGCTCACCGACCGCCTGCTGGCCGCCAGCCGGAGTCTCGACTTCGACGCGCTGGTCCGCTGGGCGGCGAGTGCCTCCCCCTCGGAGATGGCGTCGCTCGCCCCGCATGTGCTCGAGGTGGCCGCGCAGGGCGACCCGCTGGCGCAGGGGATCTCGGACTACGCCGCTCGCGAGCTCTCCCAGCTCGCCATCTGCCTGCTGCCGCAGCTCGAGGCTGAGCCGCCGGTCGGGGTGGCACTCACGGGCGGACTGCTCAGCGTGGACCGGCCGCTTCGCCGGGCCGTGCTGGCGCGGCTGGGTGAAGAGTCGGGGCTCAAGCCGATGGACGGGCCGGTGGATGCGGTGGTGGGGGCATTGCGGCTGGCGGCGAAGGCAGCCGGAGCGTAGGTGACACTTCTTTCGTCGGGCGTCCCGCGCTACCGCGCGATCCCCCGCTCCCGCGCCAGCCGGCTGTTTCGCACCCCGTAGAAGAAGTAGATCAGCAGCCCCAGCACCAGCCACAGGCCGAACCGTGCCCAGGTGAGCCACGGCAGCTGGAACATCAGGTAGAGACAGCTCAGGATGGAGAGCATCGGCACCAGCGGCACCAGCGGCACCCGGAACGGACGGGGCCGGTCGGGCTCTGCCCGTCGCAGCAGAATGACCCCTGCCGACACCAGGATGAACGCGAACAGCGTGCCGATGTTGGTGAGCTCCACCACCTCGGCGATGTTGGCGAAGGCCGCGAACGTCGCCACGAAGGTGCCGGTGATCAGGGTGCCGATGTACGGCGTCCGGAAGCGCGGGTGTACCCTCGAGAAGAACGGCGGCAGCAGCCCGTCACGCGACATGGACATGAAGATGCGCGGCTGTCCCAGCTGGAAGACGAGCAGCACGCTGGTCATCGCGAACACGGCGCCGAGGGAGACGATGAAGCGGGAGGCCTTGATCAACCCCGGCGAGCCGTCGGCCATGGCCAGCGCGGTCACCATCGGCTCGGCGGTGCCCAGCTTGGGCCAGGGCGCCATTCCGGTCATCACGGCGGCCACGAGGATGTAGATGACGGTGCAGATCACCAGGCTCATGATGATGCCGAACGGCATGTCGCGCCCGGGGTCCTTCGCCTCTTCCGCCGCCGTGGAGGTGGCGTCGAATCCGATGTAGCTGAAGAAGATGATCGCCGCGCCCGCGCTGATGCCCGCGAACCCGTTGGGCGCGAAGCCGCCCAGCTCCGGATCGTTCCAGTGCTCCGGCTTGATCAGGGTCACGCCCACCGCCACGAAGAACATGATGATGGCGAGCTTGAGGATCACCATCGTGTTGTTGGAGGTGGCCGACTCCCGGATGCCGATCACCAGGATGGCGGTGATCAATGCGACGATGGCGAACGCGGGGAGATTGGCGATGAACTTGAAGTCGAGAAGCGTAGGCGCGGTGGTGAGGGCCGAGGCGAGGTACATGTTGGTGGCGTCGGTGGCCCCGGCCGCGACCGCCTCCGCCGCCATGTGCGCCGACCTGGCGTCGGTCGCCAGCCAGGCCGGCAGCGCCAGTCCGAAGTGCGTCAGCAGCTCGCGGAAGTAGCCCGACCACCCGATCGCCACGCCGATGTTGCCCACCGCGTACTCGACGATCAGGTCCCACCCGATGATCCAGGCCACCAGCTCGCCCAGCGAGGCATAGGCATAGGTGTAGGCCGAGCCGCTGATCGGCACCATGGAGGCGAACTCGGCGTAGCACAGCGCCGCGAAGCCGCAGGTGACCGCCGTGAGCAGGAACGAGAGCACGATCGCCGGGCCCGCACCGAGGCGAATCTGGTCGCCCACGATCGCCGTCCCGGTGGTGGCGAAGATCCCCGCCCCGATCGTGGCGCCCACGCCGAGCGCGGTCAGGTGCCACTTGCCGAGCGTGCGCCGGAGGCCGCCCCGCTCCAGAATGTCGTTCTCGCAATCCTGCACGGACTTCCGGAGGAAGAGCCGGCTCATCGAGATCCTCGGTTAGAGACTGGAAGCAATGTCGTCAACTGTCATCCCGAGCGTGGCGAGGGATCTGGCCAGGGCGCGGCTAGATCCCTCGTTACGCTCGGGATGACAATCTCAGGAGCTGCGCTTACCCGGCAAGGTGAAAGTCACCCGGGTAGTACCGGCGACCTTGGTGCCGTCGGGCGCGCGGGCCGGAGTGAATCGGAAGGCGCGGATCACCTCGTCGAACTTGCGGGCGTAGTCGCGGTCATTGATGGCGGGTCGCACCTCATACCGCTCCACGCGGCCGTCCACCCGGACCCAGAAGGTGACGTCGAGCGAGGCGCCCCGGAGCTCCTTGGGTGGCGTCTCGAAGGGAAAAGCGAGGTCACGCAGCTCCGGCGGCCGCACCACCCCGCCTCCTCCACCGACCCCGGGGCCGGAGCCCTCGCCGGTGCCCGGTCCCGCGCCGGGGCCACGTCCTCCCCCCGTCCCGCCACCGCCACCGCTGTCATCACCGGGATCGGTCCCCGTCGCCGGTGCTTGTGTACCGCTGTCCACCGCGGCGATCGCGGGCGTAGTATCCACCGGTGCGGGTGTCGGAGGGACGACTTCGGCTTCCTCGACCGGCGGCGGAATCTCCGTCGGGGCCTCCACCTTCGGGGGCGGAGCTGGCGCTGGAGGTCGAGGCTGCCGCTCGGGCGGCGAAGGCAGGGTAATATATGCCATGCGGTTGCCTCCGCCACCGCCACCGCCGCCCTGAAAGAGGAAGAGTGCGGGCGTGCCCGGGGTGAGGCTGCGCTTCCAGAGCCGGTCGCCCTGGAAGGCGATCAGCGCCAGCAGCGCGGCATGGAAGGCGAGCGACAGCCCGAAGCCGAAGTACCGCCGGCGCCCCGAGGGCAGCGACAGGTGCGGCAGGGTGACGGGGGCGGGCTCGGGCTCGCGCGTGGGATCCTCCGGGTGCTTCCTCATGGGCAGGCGAAAGATAGCCCTCCGCTCTCCTGTGACGCCGCCGCCTGACTCAAACGCACGCGCGGGAGCCCGAGGGCCCCCGCGCGCCGTGTCCTTCCGGGACCGGAATTCGAACTGGCCCTACTGCTGCTTACGGTTCGCCTCCTCGGGCGTGAATCCAATGATCTGGACCCCCGCCCCGCGAGCCACGTCCATCGCCTCGATCACGTCCTGATAGATCCGGTTGGCGCCCGCCTTGATGAACAGGAGCTTGGCCGGCCGCGGATCGAAGATCGCGTGGATCTGCGTGTCCAGCTGGGTCTTGGGCACCGGCTGGCCGTTGATCGCATAGCTGCCGTCGTCGTTCAGCTCCAGCACGATCTGATTGTTCGCCTGCTGGGTCGTCGTCGTCTGCTCCGGCGGCGGCACCTGCACGTCCATCGCCATCCGGGAGAGCGGCTGCGTGATCATGAAGATGATCAGCAGTACCAGCAGGATGTCGATCATGGGAACGACATTCGGCTCGGACGTGACTTCGCCTGGTTTTCCTCCGCCTCCTCCGGCCATATCACTTCTCCTTTTCTTCTTCGGTGCCGCCGAACAGGGCCGCCTGGGTGGTGGGCTCCGTGATGGCCGCCATCACCCGCACGCCGGACCGCCGGGCGGTCTCCACCGCTTCCTGGATCTTGCCGTACTTGAGCTGATTGTCCGCCTTGAAGTAGAGGATCTTGTCCTCGGTCCGCGCCGCGAAGATCGAGCGCAGCTGGTCCTCGAGGCTACCCTCGGGAAGCGGCCGGCCGTCGAGGAAGTACCGACCGTGGTCGTCGATGCCGAGGATGACTTCGTTGTCGCCCTCCGGGCGGGGATCGAGGTTCTTGCCCTTGGGCATGGTGGCCTTGAACCCCGCCGCGATGAGCGGTGTCACGATCATGAAGATGATCAGGAGCACCAGCATGATGTCGATCATCGGCACCACATTGGGTGACGACTTCACCGACGTCTCACCGCTCCTGCTGACTGCCATTGCCATGGCCCTAGCCTCCGCTCGGGGTTACTGGTTGGAGCACCCGGCTCAGCCGGAGATCTGCCCGCTGCCCGTAACCGCCTTCTGGGCCTGGAATTCCTTGGTGAAGATCGAGCGGCCGAACTCGCTGCCGACGCTCTTGATGAGGTAGTCGATCAGCTCCTTGGAGGTGTAGGTCATCTCCACGGAGAGGTTCTCGATCTTGGTGGTGAAATAGTTGTACGCCCACACCGCCGGAATGGCGACCATGAGGCCGAACGCCGTGGTGATGAGCGCCTCGGCGATACCGGCCGAGATGCCCGCCAGACCGCCGGACGCACCCTGCGCGGCCATGCCGGTGAAGGCGTTCACGATACCCATCGTGGTGCCGAGGAGGCCGACGAACGGCGCCGTCGAGCCCACCGTCGCGAGGATACCGGTGCCCCGCTTGAACTCGGAGAGCACGATGAGCATCTGGCGCTCTACCGCGCGCTCGGCCGAGTTGATGTCGGCGGCGGTGATGGTGGCCCGGTCGCGGAGCAGCGGCTTCACTTCGGCGAGGGCCTCGCCGAGCACGCGGGAGACGTGGCTCTTCTTGTTCTTCTCCGCCAGGGTGATGGCCTGGTCGAGGTTCTCCTCCTGGATGGCCCGGGAGAACTGGGGCGCGAACTTGCGGGTCTCGGCCTGGCTCCGCTGGAACTGGAAGAACTTCTGGATCATGATCGTGAGCGACCAGATGGACATGAACGCCATGACGATCACCACGCCCTTGGCGAACCAGCCCATCGTGCCCCACAGGTGAATCAGGTCAACGCTCATCTTGAACTCTCTCCTGTCGAGTTATTGGCCGACCTTGAACGAAATCCGCTGCTGGACCAGCTGGCGCACCGGCTGACCCTTGAACTTGGCGGGCTTGAATACGCCCTTGGAGATGGCTTCCTTCGCCGGCTCGGCGAATGCCGGATGCGTCGCCTTCATCACCTTGAACGAGCCGGGCTCGGCGTGCCCGGTGGTATCCACGATGTACTGCAGGTCCACGGATCCGGCGATGCCGGCGCTCTGGAGTACCGGCGGGTAGCGCGGGGTGGGGATCGAAATCGGCTGAACCGGATCGTCCAGCTGCGCCTCCAGGAACACCTCACCGGTGACCGGACCAGTTCCCCCGACAATGCCCGCCGCGATACCGCCCTCCACGCCCTTGCCGGTGAAGTCCTTCGGATCGAAGGGCTTCTCGCTGAGGTCGATGGGCGGAATGTCCTTGGGGATGTCGGTCGGCGCCACGACTGTCTGGAACCCCTTCGGCGGGGGGTTGGCGGCGACGACTACATCGGGCGGGGGCTGATCGGGTGGAGGGGGAGGGGGCGGCGGCGGCTTGAGGAACACCATGGTCGTGTCGGCCACGATGTCCTTGATCGTCTCGGCCGCCCCGGTGGTGACCTTCACGGCCGCGAAGATCACGGCCGCGTGGACCAGGAGCGAGACGATCGTCTGCCCAACGGACTTCTTCGCCTTGGGCTTGGACTCGATAAGGTTCTCGAACACGCAACTACCTCCGATGGAGGGTCAACGTGGGCGAGAAGGTATCACCGGTCCGATAGCGCAGGCTTTGCCCGAAGATGACAATTCGGTGACAACGGGATTAGCGGTCGAAAGTGCAGTTGTCATCCCGAGCGCAGCGAGGGATCTGGCCCGTGCCGATCAGATCCCTCGCTGCGCTCGGAATGACAACTTTCTGGTTCAGGATGAAACCGACACCTCCTCGGTGCGCACCGCGGCCCCGGCAGGCCGCGGCCCAGGCTCGCGCGGCAGCCGCACCGTGAAGACCGATCCGCGGCCGGGCCGGCTCTGCACCGTGATGGATCCGCCGTGCGCCTCGGCGATCCACTTGGTGATCGCGAGCCCCAGCCCGGTGCCGGGGCGGTCGCCCGTGCGCGAGCGCGCGGGGTCCGCCCGCCAGAACCGGTCGAAGATGTGCGGCAGGTCCCCGGGAGCGATTCCGATACCGCTGTCGGCCACGGTGAAGACCACCGCGCCCTCCTCCTGCGCCAGGCCCAGGGCGACCGTGCCCCCCGCGGGCGTGTATTTGATCGCGTTGGTGACCAGGTTGAGCAGCATCTCCCTGATCCGGTGCCGGTCCACCGCCATCGTCACCGGTTCGGCGGGGATGTCGCTCCGCACCGTGATCCCCGAGGACTCGCCCAGCATGCCGGCGGTCTCGGCCACGTCCCCGATCACGTCCCGGAGGTCTCCCTCCTCCACGGCGAGCGGCGCCCTGCCCTCGTCCGCCCGGGCCAGCGTGAGCAGGTTCTCCACCATCTCGGACATCTGATTGATCTGGGCCAGCGTCTCGTCCAGCGACTGGAGGATCTCCGCCGGCACTCCTGGGTGCACCAGCGCCCGCTCCACACCCGCGCGAAGCACCATCAGCGGCGTCTTCAGCTCGTGGCTCGCGTCGGCCGTGAAGCGGTGCAGGCTGCCGAAGCTCTGCTCCAGGCGGGCCAGCATGCCGTTCACGGTGAGCGCGAGTCGCGCCATCTCATCGCCGGAGATGGGAACCGCGAGCCGACGGTGCAGGCTCCGCCCGTCACTGATCGCCTCCACCTCGTCCATGATCCCCTCCACCGGCCGCAGGCTGGTGCCGGCGAGCCAGTAGCCGACGACCGCGGCCCCCGCGAGGATCACCGGAGCGATGAGCAGCATGGAGCGGAGCAGCGCGGTGGGGCCGAAGGCGACATCCTCGAGCGAGGTGGCCACCAGCACGCCCCCCACCTCGGGACCCGCGTCCAGGACTCGCATGGCGAGGTACCGCACCGTCCCCAACGGCGGGCCGAGGTTGAGGCTGCCCGAGCGCTTCGCCGTTCGCAACGTGTCCAGCTCTGCGGTGAGCGCCTGAAGGTCGCCCGCGTCCAGCCCGCGAGTCACGTCCGAGAGCGCCAGCACCTGACCCACGGTGTCCGCCACGACCAGGTAGTCGCGGGCCGCGTCCAGGTAGGCGCTGATCCCCGGATCCAGCGAGGGCCTCCCGCCGGCGGTGGTGACGATCCGTCCCAGCACGTTGTACGACTCGCTGAGCCACCGCTCCGCCAGATCCGCCTCCAGCAGCAGCCGTTGGTCCAGCTCCCGCAGGCTGGACGACCGACGCTCCAGGTACAGGAGGGTCCCGAACGCCAGCAGGGTGACCCCCAGCGCCACGGTGTACCAGAGGGTGAGCCGGCGCCGGATGGTGGTCATGTCGCGCGCACCACGTAGCCGACGCCCCGCACGGTGTGCACCAGCTTCTGCTGGTGGCCGGAGTCCACCTTCTTGCGGAGCCGGTTGATCACCACGTCCACGATGTTGGTGCCGGGGTCGAAGTGATAGTCCCAGGCGTACTCGGTGATGAGCGTGCGGGACATGACCCGTCCCGCATGCCGCATCAGGTACTCCAGCACCGTGTACTCCTTGGGCGTGAGCTCGATCTTCTCCCCCGCGCGGCGCACCTCGCGGGTGGCGATGTCGAGCTCCAGGTCACCCACGCGAAGCACCGGATCGCGGATCTCCTTCGGCCGGCGGCCCAGGGCCTCGACCCGGGCGAGAAGCTCCTCGAAGGCGAAGGGCTTGGTGACGTAGTCGTCGGCCCCCGAGCGGAGCGCCTGGACCTTGAAGTCCACCGAGTCCTGGGCGGTGAGCACCAGCACCGGTGTGGTATTGCCCCGGTCGCGCAGCGTGCGAAGCATCTCGAAGCCGTTCATCCCGGGCAGCCGGAGGTCCAGCACGATGATGTCGTACCTCCCGCCCGAGGCGAGGCGCAGCCCCTCCATCCCGTCGTCGACCAGGTCGGCCTGGTAGCGCTGCTCTTCGAGGCCGCGCTTCACATACTGGCCGACGGTGCGGTCGTCCTCCACCACCAGAATCTTCATCCGGCCACCGGCAGGTAGACCCGGAAGGTGGAGCCTCGCCCGGGCGTGCTGTCCACTTCGATCCGGCCGCGGTGATCCTCCACGATCCCGTAGCAGATCGACAGGCCGAGGCCGGTGCCGCGTCCCGGCTGCTTCGTGGTATAGAAGGGCTCGAAGATCTTGGCCTGGTGCTCGCGCGGGATGCCGACGCCGGTGTCCTCGATCGCGATCATGACCTCGTCGTTCCGGTCCCCCATGGCCGCGTGGACCGTGAGGCGCCCCGCCTGGTCCATCGCGTCCACCGCGTTGAGGAGCAGCGCCATGAGGGCCTGGATGAGCTGTTCCTTGTTCCCCAGGATGGGCGGGAGACCGGCCACGAGCACCCGCTCCACCGCCATCCGCTTGAAGCGCTGGTGGTGCTTGAGCAGAAACAGGGTCTCGTCCACCAGCGACGTCACCGGAAGCGGCGCCTTGCGCTGGCCCTTGGGCCGGCTGAAGTCAAGCAGCCCGTTCACGATCGTGCTGCAGCGCTCGACCTCGCGATCGATGATGTCGAGGTACTCTCCGAGGGCGGCCCCCGTCGCCCGCCCGTCCTCCAGCTTCCCCTGGATCGCCGCGACGCAGGCGCCGATCGTCGCCAGCGGGTTGTTGATCTCGTGCATGATCCCGGCGGCGAGCTGGCCGATCGCCGCCAGCTTCTCCGACTGCATGATTCGGCCCTGCACCGCGCGCGAGTCGGTGATGTCCTCGCCGATCGTGATCACATGCGTGATCGCGTCGCGGTCCAGCCGCATCGGGATCTTGCTCATCCGGAAGTAGTGCACCTCGTCCCCGAAGGTGACCTCCTGCTCGCTCTGCTGGATCTCGCCGGTGTCGAACACCCGGTCGAACTCCTCCTTCAGCTGATCGGGCGGCTGCCGAGTCAACACCTCGAACACCGGCCGCCCCACCACCTCGCCCCGCCGAAGGCCCTGGGTGCCGGTCTCGCGCTTGCGGTTCCAGGTCTGGATGCGGTAGTCGCGGTCCACCACGTAGAGTCCCAGCGGCAGGCTGTCGATGATGAGGCTGGTGAAGCGACGGTGCTCCTCGATCTCGCGGGCCTGGGCCACCACCTCCCCGGCCAGATCCTCGGAGAGCTCCAGCGAGGCGAGATAGGGGGCGAGGATGTGGCAGACGACCCGCAGCGTCTCGCGCTCGCGCTCGCCGACCGCCATCCTGGCCTCGAGCAGCCCGACCTCGATTCCGGCATGCTCCAGGATGACCCGCGCGTCCCCCGCGTCGCCCGGCACGGCCTCGAGGGAGGCGACCCGCGACGGCACCGGCGCCCCGGGCGAACAGACGGCGCCGAACGACTTGGCGCCGGTGCCCCGGACCCAGAGCCGCACCCGCTCCGCGCCAAGCCCGTTCCGAAGCGCGTCGGTGACCGCCGCCAGCGCCGTCTCCGCGTCGTCCGCCTCGCCGATCAGCTCGGCGACCGTGCCGGCCAGCGCCAGCGCGGATCGCTCATCCGGGATCACGAGGACTTCCTCTCGGCACGGAGGAGCCGGCCACGCTGAGGATCCGCCAGCCGGAGCCGATCCGCCGCAGCACCACGTGCTCCACCCAGTCCCGCTCCACCACGCCCGCACCCGCCAGCGGGGTGCGTCGCCGGAAGGTCACCCACGCGGCGGCGACGTCCCCCTCCTGCCTGATATCGGTTCGCAGGGAGCGCACCTGAAACGTACTCGCCTCGTGGCCGTCGAGCGTGCGCGCGAAGATCCCGAGGGCGGAGTCGATGGGGACCGGATTGCCGGCCGAGCGGGGGATGAGGGGCCCGGAGTAGGTGCCGTTGCGCCAGAAGAGGGAGCGGACCTGGTCCCAGTCGCGGCGGTCCAGGCCGCGGGTGTAGCGCGCGAGGAGGTCCTGGACCGCGACTTCGTCCCGGCGGGTGCCCGCCGGGGTATAATCCTCGATCCGGCACCCCGCGGCCGCGCCGACGCAGGCGGCCGCGAGCAGGAGACGGCGCATCGAGCTCCCTGGTGTGGTGGGACCGCTAGCCGAGCGCGCGGATCCGCTCGAGCAGCTCGGCGTTCTCCCGGCGGTTGCGGGTCGCCTCTTCCGCGAAGGTCCAGCGGACGATCCCGTCGCGGTCGATCAGGATGTAGGCGCGGTTGGAATGGAACCGGTCCTCGAGCAGCGTCCCGTACAGCCGGCTCACCTCCCGCTTGAAATCGCTCAGCAGGTCCACCGAGATCCGCTCCTTCGCCTTGAACTCCCGCAGGGTCGGAATGGAGTCCACGCTGATCGGCAGGACTTCCGTGTTCGCGTCGCGGAAGGCGCCGTAGTCCTCGGTAAAGGCACCGAGCTCGGTGGTGCAGGTGCTGGTGAACGCGAGGGGGAAGAACGCCAGCAGGACGTTCTTCCCCCGCAGGGCGGAAAGCGTCACGGCGGCACCGGACGTGGACGGGAGCGTGAAGTCGGGGGCGACGGAGCCGACCGACGGCATGCCGGCGGCGGTCCCCGCCATGCTCACTTCTTCACCGCCTTGTCGTAGCGGCGGCCCACGTCGGTCCAGTTGACCACGTTCCACCACGCCGTGACATAGTCCGGGCGGCGGTTCTGGTACTTCAGGTAGTATGCGTGCTCCCACACATCGCAGCCCAGGATCGGCTGCTTCCGCTGCATGAGGGGCGTGTCCTGGTTGGGCGTGCTGTCGATGGTGAGGCCGCCGCTCGCGTCCGCGATCAGCCAACCCCAGCCGCTGCCGAACCGTCCCGCGCACGCCTTGGCGAACTGCTCCTTGAACTTGTCGAATCCGCCGAAGGCCTTGTCGATCGCCGCCGCCAGCGCGCCGCTCGGCGCCTTCGCGCCGCCCGGCGCCATCATCTCCCAGAAGGCGGTGTGATTCGCGTGGCCGCCGCCGTTGTTCCGCACCGGCGTCCGGATCGCCTCGGGGAGCGTGTCCACGCTCGCGAGCAGCTCCTCGATGGATTGCTTCTGGAGATCGGGATGCGGCTCCAGCGCGGCGTTGAGATTGTTAACGTAGGTGCCGTGGTGCTTGTCGTGATGGATCCGCATCGTCTGCTCGTCGATGTGCGGCTCCAGGGCGTTGTAGGCGTAGGGGAGTGGGGGAAGGGTGAACGCCATGACCGGCTCCTGATTTTGGAAGCTGCAATGCTCCGAATGACTTACCTCATCTCGATCGGCAAATATGGTCCCGGACGGGGGCGGAATCAACGCGCCCGTGACGCCGACGGCTCGGCGCTCGCGCGGCCCGCCGCGACGATCAGTGCCAGCACGACGACGCCGACCGAGCTGTAGACCACCTCGCCGCGAAGCACTGCCTCGAGCACACGCACGCCGCCCCACGTCACCAGCGCCCAGAGGCCCCCGCGTATCAGCAGCGCCGCGCGAGGCGAGAGCTCCGCCGCCTCCAGGAGCTCGAGCGCGAGACCCGCCGCGAGGAGGGCACCCCACGGTGCGATGGCCACCGGGGTGCCTCCCGCAACGGCGAGGATGGACGTGCCCGCCAGCACCAGTGGCCAGCGGCCCCAGGCCGCGGCATTCCACAGACCGAGGATCAGCAGGGGCACGGCGAGCGGCCGCCAGTACTCGAGACCACCTAGCAAGAGTGGATGTGCGACGCGAGCGAGGAGGAGCGCGCCGGCGGGTGCCAGCAGCGCGCCCGGCAGCTGCCGCTGAAGCGGCCAGAGGCCACTGGTGGCCCAGCCCGCGAGCAGCAGCACAGGCGCGACCAACAGCTCGGCGGCGGGACTGAGCGGGACCTGCGGGAGTTGAGTGATGCGCAGCCCCACGGGGCCGGCGATCGTGGCCAGCAGCCAGCAGGCCGGCAACAGCAGCAGGCTGAGAGTCGGCGCGACCGGCAGCGGCCGGGCGCCCGGCGGGTGGAACGCAAGCCAGGCTCCCCAGCAGGCGACCACGACTCCGCCGAAGACCGCCACCACGTGCGAGCCGGCCAGCGTCGCGATCAGGCATGCGGCGATCAAGGGGATGATGGGGCGCGCGCCGGGCCACGGGAGGAACACCGGCGTGAGCGGCGCCGGAGCGAGGAGCCGTGCGACGACTCGTGCGGGCCCGCTCGAGATGATCGTGCGGACCCCGGCGGTCGCCGCTGCGCCCACGAGTGCGAGGCCGATCGCGCAGGCCAGGACGCGCGGCGGTCCGCCTGCGCGGAGAAAGGAGATCAACACGGGACCGAGGAGGACGATGCCCAGCGCACCGAGCACTCTGGCCCACACCCGAACGCGTTCCCGGAGGGAGCGCAGCAGCGCCCCGCAGACCAGCCCCGACCCCACCAGCATCAGCCCCCCGTTTCCCACGAGGAAGCCTCGCCCGAATCCCACCGGCGGCACGGGCTCCAAGCCGGGCGGGGACCCGGCGCGCCAGGCGGCGAGCGCCAGCCCCAGAATCAGGAGCCCGGCGGCGGCCAGTCGGCGCTCGCGCTCACCCGCTATGAAGGCGGCCGCGAGCGCCAGGCAGAGCATCCCCGTGGAGCCGGCGAGGGGTATCCCCAGGCTCATGGGCGTGGCTGGACTCTTGCACCTGCGCCGTAACAGGCAAGACCCGCAACCCGTTGCGGAACCGACCCTCCCTCTGAGAGACGCAGCAGTCCGAGGGACCTGCCGGCCACGCAGGAGGGCCGGCGACCGGGTGAAACGCAAACCGCGCGGGACATCTGCAAGGTGAGACTCATCTCTTCCCGGGAAGCCAGCACGTGACTGCCGCCGTCGAGCTGATCAACGCGACCCCCGACATCATCGCCCAGGAAGGTGCCGAGCGCCGTCGGGCCCTGCCCCGTCGGAAGACCTGGCGGCCCGCCAGCGAGCTGGCCGTGGACCTCGGGACCGCCAACACGCTGGTCCTGGTCAAGGGCGAGGGCGTCGTGCTGAACGAGCCCTCGGTCGCCGCGGTGGACCAGGCGACCGGGAACATCATGGGAATCGGGCTGGACGCCAAGCGGATGCTGGGCCGGACGCCCGACGGCATCCTGGCCGTGCGTCCGATGAAGGACGGCGTGATCGCGAACTTCGAAGTCGCCGAGAAGATGCTGCGGCACTTCCTCCGGCTGGTGATCGATCGGACCATCCTCAAGGTGAAGCCCAGCGTGATCGTCTGCGTCCCCTCCGGCATCACGGAGGTGGAGCGCCGCGCCGTGCGCGACTCAGCCCGCTCCGCCGGCGTGAAGCGCCTCCTGATGGTCGCCGAGCCGATGGCCGCGGCGATCGGCGTGGGGCTGCCGGTGGAGACGCCCACCGGCAACATGGTCATCGACATCGGCGGCGGCACCACCAACATCGCCGTCATCGCGCTCTCCGGGATCGTTTGCGACGCCTCCATCCGGACCGGGGGCGACGAGCTGGACCAGGCAATCGTGCAGTACATGCGGAAGACCTACAGCCTGCTCGTGGGCGAGCCCACCGCGGAGCGGATCAAGATGCGGATCGGCTCCGCGGTGCCGCTCCGCTCCGAGGAGGAGATCGACGTGAAGGGCCGCGATCTCGTGTCGGGCCTTCCCAAGATCGTGCGTATCGATTCCGCGGGTGTGAGGGACGCTATACAGGAGCCGATCTCCCGGATCGTGAACGCGGTGAGGCGGGCCCTGGAAATGACCCCGCCCGAGCTCGCCAGCGACATCCTCGAGCACGGCATCGTGCTCACCGGGGGCGGCGCGCTCATCCGCGGGCTCGACCAGCTGCTGATGGACGAGACCGGTCTCCCCGTCCGCCGGGACGAGGATCCCTTGACTTCGGTAGTGCGCGGTACCGGCAAGATCCTCGACGACTTCTCCCGCTACGGCACGGTCCTGACGACCTGAGACTTGCCGGGGGCAGAGCCCCCGGGCCCCAGCCCCACACGCCGGCATTCGCGCCCACGGGCGAGGATGGCCGGCGTGTGGTCTTTGTGGGACCTCGGCAACAGGTGAGGTCCACAGCTGGCACCTGCGTTGCACATCCGCACTAGTGCCTCTAAGCTTTGTTTCCTCAATGATTTAGGGGCAGTACTCACCCCTCGATTGGAGGTGGCATGCCTCTGGCCTCCCCACGGCACCGCCCGGCGGACGCCCCGTTCGGCCGGTCCCGCGACCCCAGGTGGGAGGTCTTCGATGTCGGCTCCGGTCCTGTTCTCGGTCACGCTGCGCGCCATCGCGCTGGCCAGCGCCACGTCCCTGCCGTCCCGGGATCGCTGACCATGCCGGGACCCTGGGAGATTCTCGTCATCGAGGACGACGAGCTCGATCGCGCGCTTGTGGCCGAGCTCCTGGCGGTGCGGGGACGCGGGGGCGTGCGGGTGACCGAGGTGCGCGACCTTCAGGCAGGCCTCACGGCCCTCGATAGCCGTCGCTTCGATCTCATCATGCTGGACACCAAGCTCCCCGAGGCCACCGCGCTGCACGCCCTGCGCGCGGTCGGGGAGAAGGCGCCGCTCACGCCGATCCTTCCTCACCCCGCCTACATCTCGGTGCAGACCCGTCACGGCGCGCGCCAGCGTGGCGCATTCGATGTCGTGGTCCGCGGTGATCTCAACCCGATGTGGGCGGCCGTCAACAAGCTCCTCACCCTCAGCACCTTCGGCAGCGACATTAATCCGCCGGCGAGAGCGGTCGGACAATGACCGCATGGGCGGCGGCATACGCCACCGCCGACCGGGTCGGCTCGTGGACTACTACCTGGAACTGGTTGCGAGGGGCCCGGCAGCCGGGTAGCCTTGTGGCGACCGCGGCGAACTCGTGGTCGCACCGGCTATCCATCTGGAGGAGGTCCCGGGTGAATGCGCGTCAGTCGGGGCCGGGTCGGCCCGCCCCGGCCCGGGGGCGTGAGGCCAGGCTTCGAACCGAGTTCGGTTATCTGTACCCCGGCCTGGACGCCGGCGTCTGGACGCCGGTCGAAGTGCTCATCAACCGGGTCGTTACCCTCCTCTATGGCGATCCCTCCAACTCGGGACGCATCACCGGCGCTCGGCTCCTCCGGGACGACCACTTCGAGTTCCGCGGGGCCTCCCCGCGGCCGGAGGGTTGGCCGGAGGGGCTCACCCGGATGAGTGACGCCTCGGCGCCGCCCGATCCCAGCTGACGGGATCACCGGCTGTGGTCGGCCGGCGGGCTCGGGGGTCCGTTGATAGCCGACGTCCGTGGCGGCAGGCATTCCT
>JBKPDQ010000181.1:0-16588 GCA_046728015.1 Actinomycetota bacterium | reverse complement strand
AGTGCGCGTCGGCGAGGACCAGCGCATCCGAGTGCCCCATCGCGTCCAGGTGCGCCAGCAGGCTCCCGGTGAGGATCGGATGGATTGACGTCAGCACGGTCCTGCTCTCCCTCGTTCGACCCGGACGACGACCGTGCCAGCACCATACATCAGATGTTTCAGCGCGGCGTGCCGTCCCGGACCAGCCCGTAGACCGACGTCGCCGTCCCGGAGAGGATCAGCGCCTGCTCGTCCGGCGTCAGCTCCGCGACGAGCGATGACATCACCTCCCACGCTCGGCCGTAGCCGCCGACGAGCACCGTGAGCGGCCAATCGCTGCCCCACATGAGCCGCGCCGGCCCGAACAACTCGAGCGCGACCTCCCAGGCAGGACGCACCTCGTCGATGGTGAACGGCCGGCCCGGGACCTGCAGGCCGGACACCTTGGCGGTCGTGTTCGGGTGCGCGGCGACCTCGCACAGCCTGGCGCGCCAGCGCTCCCAGTCGGCGCCGCCGAAGGGCGGCTTGCCGAGGTGGTCGACGACGATCCGCAGGCCTGGCAGCGCCGCCGCCAGGTCCGCCGTCGCGGCCAGGTGCCGCGGCCAGGCGTCAGGTACGTCGAACGGGATGCCGCGCTCGGCCAGCTGCCGGAGCGACCGCCGGACGGACGGAAGAAGGAGGAAGTCGTCGCGGGGGTCGTCGTGCACGAGGTGGCGCACGCCGCGGAAGCTCGGGTCCTCCTGCCGGCGATCGAGCTGGCGCTCGGCCACTGCGGGGTTGTCGAGCTGCACCCAGCCGACGACGCCGGCGATCCATGGATGCCGGCGAGCGGCCTCGAGCATGAGCTCCGTGTCGCGCTCGGAGTCCTCGGCCTGGACGAGCACCGCCGACGCGATACCGGCCGCCTCCAGCTCGGTGCGCGCCTGCTCGGGCGTGAAGGTCGCGTGCAGCGGGCCGAGGTCCGGCGTGAGCCACGCGTACTCACTGCGCGCGAGGTCCCACACGTGCAGGTGGGCGTCGACTACCGTCCGTCGAGTTCGTCCCACAGCGCCTCCGGGATCTCGACCTTCATCCGCCGCGCGTTCTCGCGGACCTGCTCTGGGGTCGCGGCTCCCACCACGACGTTGCGCACCGCCGGCTCGCGGAGCGGGAACTGCAGCGCCGCCTCCGGCAGCGTGACCCCGTGCCGCTCGCAGACCTCCGCGAGGCGCTCTGCCCGCGCGAGCAGCTCGGGTGGCACCGCGCCGTACTCGTACCGGCCGCCGGGGCGCGGCTTCGACAGCAGCCCGGAGTTGAAGATCGCCGCAGCGACGATCCCGACCCCCGTCTCGCGGCAGGCCGCGACCACCTCGTCCGCCTGCTCGAGCAGCGTGTAGCGACCGGCGACCATGGCGAGGTCGAGCGCCCCCGTGCGCACCGCGGCGGCGAGCGCCTCGGTCGACTTCGAGCCGATCCCGATCGCGGCGACGAGCCCCTCGTCACGGAGCGCGGCCAGCGCGGGGACGCCGGTCGACAGGTCAGCGGTCAGGTCGTGCTCGTCCGGATCGTGCAGGTAGAGGACATCGACCCCCGACAGGCCGAGGCGCTCAAGCGACTCCTCGAGGCTCGCCCGGATGCCGCCGGCGCTGAAGTCCCACACCCGGCGGAGCGACGCGGGCACTGCGAACTGGTTCGCGTCGTCCAGCCGGTGCGCCGTCTCCGGGCTCGGCCGCAAGAGCCGGCCGACCTTGGTCGACACGACATAGTCCGTGCGGGGCTTCGTGGCGAGGAAGGACCCGAGCCGGCGCTCCGAGAGCCCCAGTCCGTAGTGCGGTGCGGTGTCGAAGTAGCGGATGCCGCTCTCCCATGCCGCCTCGAGCACCGCCCAGGCGTCCTCGTCGGTCATCGCCCGGTAGAGGTTGCCGACGTTCGCCGCCCCGTACCCGAGCCGGCCGAGCCGCGGCTCAGCCACGGCTCTGAGCCGCCACCGTCGCGGCGAGCATCTCGGTCCCCGCGCCCGGTGCCGTAGGGGCGATGTAGCGGCCGCCGCGTACCTCGACCGGCGTCACGAAGTGCTCGTGCAGGTGGTCGACGAACTCGATGACGCGGCGCTCCATGCTGCCGGAGACCGCCACGAAGTCGAACATCGCCAGGTGCTGCACCGCCTCGCACAGGCCGACGCCTCCCGCGTGGGGACACACAGGCACGCCGAACTTCGCGGCGAGGAGGATGATCGCGACGTTCTCGTTCACGCCGGCGACGCGGGTCGCGTCGATCTGAAGCACCTGCAGCGCCTTCGCCTGCAGGAACTGCTTGAACATGATGCGGTTGGCCATGTGCTCGCCGGTCGCGACGGGCACGGGAGCCACGCCGCGGGCGATCGCCGCGTGACCGAGCACGTCGTCGGGATTCGTCGGCTCCTCGATCCAGGCGATGTCGTAGGGCGCGAGTGCCCGCGTCCATTCGATGGCCTCCGCGACGTCCCACCGCTGGTTCGCGTCGACGGCGATCCTGATGCTCGGTCCCACGGCCTCGCGGGCGATCTCGAGCCGGCGGACGTCGTCGGTGAGGTCCGCGCCCACCTTGAGCTTGATCAGCTCGAAGCCGCTCTCGACGGCCTCCCCGCACAGGCGGGCGAGCTTGGCGTCGTCGTAGCCGAGCCACCCCGGCGTGGTGGTGTACGCGGGATATCCCGACGCGAGCAGCTCGTCTTTTCGGGCCGCGCGCCCCGGCTCCGCGGCCCGCAGGATCTCGAGCGCCTCGGTTCGGGTGAGTGCGTCGGTCAGGTAGCGGAAGTCGACGAGGCCGACCAGCTCCTCGGGGCTCATCCCGGCCAGCAGCTCCCACAGCGGTATGCCGCCTCGCTTCGCCTTCAGGTCCCACAGCGCGTTGATCACCGCTCCCACGGCCATGTGCATCACGCCCTTCTCGGGGCCGAGCCAGCGAAGCTGGGAGTCGTGGACCAGCTCCCGCCACACCGCGCCCATGTCGGCGAGTAGCTCCTCGACGTCGCGGCCGACGAAGCGCTCGCGGATCGCCTCGATGGCGGCCACCTGGACGTCGTTGCCCCGCCCGATCGTGAAGACGAAGCCGTGACCGGCCAGGCCGTCCGGAGCGTCCGTCGAGATCCGCAGGTACGCCGCGGAGTAGTCGGGGTCCGGGTTCATCGCGTCCGACCCGTCCAGCGACAGCGAGGTCGGAAACCGGATGTCGGCGGTATCGAAGTCGGTGATCCGGCTCATGAGACCTGCGTCGCGAGGATATGCGTTACAAAGCCGTGCGTGCCTCGCCCTGCCGTGATCGGCGTCGACATCGGTACGTCGAGCAGCAAGGGCGTCCTGGTCGACCTCGAGGGTCGGGTGCTCGCCTCGCACGTCGTCGAGCACGCCGTCCAGCGCCCGGGTCCCGGCATGGTGGAGATGGACGGGTCCGTGTGGTGGGAGGAGTTCGTCGCGATCGCGCGGCGCCTGCTCGCGGAGCAGCGCGTCGACGTTCAGGCCGTCGGCGTCAGCGGCATGGGCCCGTGCGTGCTGCTCACCGACGCGACCGACGAACCGCTGCGCCCGGCCATCCTCTACGGCGTCGACAGCCGGGCCGGCCGCCAGATCGACCGCCTGAATGACCGCTACGGCGCCGACGAGATCCTCCGCCGCTGCGGTTCGGCGCTCTCCTCGCAGGCGGCCGGGGCCAAGGTCGCTTGGGTCGCCGACGAGGAGCCGGAGCTCTTCGCGCGGGCGCGCCGGCTCTACATGCCGAGCTCGTTCCTCGTGCGCCGGCTGACCGGCGTGTACGTCCTGGACCATCACTCCGCCAGCCAGTGCACTCCGCTCTACGACTCGCCGGACCAGGCCTGGCATGAGCCATGGGCGGACGACATCGCCGGTGCCATCGAACTCCCCCCGCTGCTGTGGCCGGGGGACGCGGCGGGGACGGTGAGCGCCGACGCCGCCGCGGCCACGGGGCTGCCCGTGGGCAGCCCGGTCATCACGGGCACCATCGACGCCTGGTCGGAGGCGCTCAGCGTCGGCGCCCAGGGCGTCGGCGATCTCATGCTCATGTACGGCACGACGATGTTCCTCGTGCACACGGTGCCGGAGCCCCTGACGAGCCCGGCGCTGTGGGGCACCGTCGGCGCACTCCCCGGCACGCGCAACCTGGCCGGCGGGATGGCCACGTCCGGGGCCATCACGAGCTGGCTGCGCGAGCTCTTCGGCTCTCCGTCGTACGGTGAGCTGCTCGAGCTCGCCGCGCGCTCCGGCGTCGGCGCGAACGGGCTCCTGCTGCTGCCGTACTTCGCCGGCGAGCGCACGCCGATCATGGATCCGGACGCCCGCGGCGTGATCGCGGGGCTCACGCTGTCGCACACTCGCGGCGATCTCTACCGGGCGGCGCTGGAGGCGACCGGGTACGGCGTCCGCCACAACATCGAGGCCATCGAGGCCGCGGGCGGCGACATCCGGCGGATCGTCGCGGTCGGGGGTGGGACGCAGGGCGGGCTGTGGACCCAGCTCGTCTCGGACATCACCGGTCGCCCGCAGGAGATCCGGACGCAGTCGATCGGCGCCAGCTACGGCGCGGCCTTCCTCGCCGCCCAGCTCATCGCACCCGCGTCGATCGACGCCTGGAACCCCATTCAGGAGACGGTGACGCCTCGGGCTGATGCCGTCGAGCGGTACGAGGACCTCTACCGGCTCTACCGCGACCTCTATCCGCAAACCGCCGACACGGTCCACGCGCTCGCGGAAAGGCAGGAGCGATGACCCGTTACGCCATGCCCGATCTCCCGGCGCCGCAGGCCGCGGAGCCGGGCGTCGTCTACACGGTCGCCAGCGGCGACCTGCGGCCCGCGGCGAACGTGACGTGCTGGCCGACGCAGCGCAAGCTCGAGGAAGACTTCGCGGTCGCGGTCGAGGCGCTCGGTTGGACGGTCCGGCGCGGGCACCCTGTCGGCAAGCACGGTTTCATAGACAGCCAGCGCGCCGGCATCGAGGTCTTCAAGCAGCTGCCGCCGGATGCGCCGGTCGTCGTCGTCGAGGCCGTGTGGCAGTACAGCCACCACGTCCTGCCCGGCCTGCGCACCCACCGCGGCCCGATCCTCCTGGTCGCCAACTGGAGCGGGGAGTTCCCCGGGCTGGTCGGCCTGCTCAACCTCACCGCGAGCCTGACCAAGGCCGGCGTGCGCCACTCGGTGCTGTGGAGCGAGGACTTCACCGACGACTGGGCGCGTGGCTGCCTGCGGACCTGGCTCGAGAGCGGCGCGCTGTCACACGACACGAGCCATGTGCGTGACCTCGACGACCTTGGTGCCGGCTCGGAGGTCGACCTCGGGCGTGCGCTCGCGGCTCAACTGCAGCGCGAGAAGGCGATCATCGGCGTCTTCGACGAGGGCTGCATGGGGATGTACAACGCGATCATCGACGACGAGCTGCTCAACCCGCTCGGGATCTACAAGGAGCGCCTCTCGCAGAGCGCGCTCGTCGCCGAGATGGGCCGGGTCGGCGACGAGGATGCGCTGGCGGTGCGCTCTTGGCTGGACCGTGCCGGGATGACGTTCCACACGGGCAGCGACGGGGCGACGGAGCTCACCGACGGGCAGCTGCTGAGTCAGTGCAGGATGTACATCGCCGCGCTGCGCATGGCCGACGACTTCGGCCTGGATGCGGTGGGGATCCAGTACCAGCAGGGCTTGAAGGACGTCGTGCCCGCCAGCGACCTCGTCGAGGGGCTGCTCAACGACGCCGAGCGGCCGCCCGTGCGCAGTCGCGATGGGTCGCGCGAGCTGTATCCGGGCGTGCCGCTGCCCCACTTCAACGAGGTGGACGAGGGCGCGGCGGTGGATGCGCTGGTGACCAACCGAGTCTGGACCGCGATGGGCTTCGACCCGGCCACCACGCTGCACGACGTCCGCTGGGGTGCTGAATACGACGGCCGGTTCGTGTGGGTCTTCGAGATCTCCGGCTCTGTGCCGGCTTCGCACAACGGCGGCTACGACAAGTCGTGGAGCATGCGGCAGCCGCCCATGTACTTCCCGCTCGGCGGCGGGACGCTGAGCGGCGTGTCGAAGCCCGGAGCGGTCGTCTGGTCCCGCTTGTTCGTCATGGACGGCGCGCTCCACGTCGACCTCGGCCGCGCCACGGCGCTTGCCCTGCCGGACGAGGAGACCCAGCGGCGGCTCGCGGCCACGACGCCTCAGTGGCCGATCATGCACGCCGTCCTGCACGGGATCACGCGGGACCAGTTCATGGCTCGGCACAAGGCGAACCACCTGCAGGTGGCGTACGCGCCGGACGACGATACCGCCGACCGGGCGCTGCACGCCAAGGCCGCGATGTTCGCCGAGCTCGGCATCCGGGTGCATCTGTGCGGGCACGTGCAGCGGCCGTAGCCAGCGGGAGCCGGGCCGAAACATCGGATGACGACGGCGGGCTGGCGATCGCCGTCTCTTGAAAACGCTTGACAGTTGCCGGATCGGCTCGTACCGTCCGGGGCTAGACCTCGGATGTATGGCGCGGGAGGCGCGCCGGGAGGAAGCGTGCGATGAGCCCACGTGAGATCACGCGCCGGCACTTCATCGGCTCGACCCTGGCGGGCGCGCTGGCGGCCGGCCTTCCGGCTGGCGCCGCCGCGGCGCCGTTCGAGGCAGCGTCGCTGGTTCTTGACGACCGGATGCGGTCGCCCAACGCGTGGCGCCGCTTCATGGCGAGCCAGGACATGGTGTGGACTCGCGTGCCGGCCGACTTCTTCGAGGCGCCGTTCATGGGCAACGGCGGGCTTGCCGCGTCGCTGTACCGGCATCCGAGCCGACAGCGGGTCCAGCTCACGCTCGGCGACAGCCGGGTGCACGACCACCAGGATGTTCTCGGTCCGGTGACGAACCTCGGCCAGACCGCCGAGATGTCGAACGCGGTCTGGGGCCAGGCCCGGCTGCGGATCGGCTACCTGACGCTCGAGACCGCCGGAGACGTCACCGGCGTCGACCTGCGGCTGTCGCTGTGGGACGCCGAGCTGACGGGGACGGTGACGACCACGCTGGGCACGGTGGTCCTGCGGGCGTTCGTGCACGCGACCGAGGACCTGCTCGTCGTGGAGCTGATGCCGGACGCCGGCGAGCGCGCTCTCGCCTGGTCGTTCACGCCGTATCCCGCCATCAGTCCGCGCGCCGAGGGTCGCACGCCGCCGCCGGGCTACCAGGAGAACCCCGATCCGGTCGTCACCACGACGCCCGACGGCGGCGAGTGCCTGCAGGACCTCGTCGCCGGCGGGCAGACTGCGACCGCCTGGCGCCATCGCACGGACGCCGACGGCACGAGCACGCTGGTCGCGACCGTGGCGCACACCTATCCGGACGCGAGCGCCGCCGAGCAGGCCGCCCGCACGGCCGACCGTGGCGTGGACGAGTCGGTCGAAGAGCTCGCCGGGGCGCACCGGCATTGGTGGCACGGCTTCTACCCGAGGAGCTTCGTGTCGATCCCCGACGCGCGCCTGCAGAGCTTCTACTGGATCCAGCTCTACAAGATGGCGAGCGCGACCCGCGCTGACCGCCCGGTGATCGGGACCGCCGGGCCGTGGCTGGAGCCGACGAGCTGGCCCGCCACGTGGTGGAACCTCAACGTCCAGCTCGAGTACTGGCTGATCCACGCGACCGGCCACCACGAGCTCGATTCGCTGTCGTGGGAGCTCGACCGCTACGGCGACAACCTGACCCTCAACGTGCCCGAGGCATACCGCGCGGACTCGGCGGCGATCGGACGCACCACGCAGGAGGACCTGACCAACGGGTCCACGGTCGCGGTCCCGGGCACCGTCAGCCCAGACGCGCTGCCCGAGGTCGGCAACCTCACGTGGGCGCTGCACGACGCCTGGCTCGCCTACCGGCACACGATGGACGACGGCGTCCTGCGCGACCTCGTCTATCCGCTGCTGCGGCGGGCGGTCAACTTCTACCTGCACTTCCTGACCGAGGACGCCGACGGCCGGCTGCATCTGCCGGAGACGTTCTCGCCGGAGTACGCGCTCGCGCGCGACTGCAACTACGACCTCGCGCTGCTGTCGTGGGGCTGCCGGACGCTGCTCGACTCCGCCGACCGGCTCGGGATCGCCGACGAGCTGCGTCCGCGCTGGCGCGACGTGCTGAACCGGCTGGTCGACCCGCCGCAGGGGCCGGACGGCCTGTGGATCGGCGCGGACGTGCCGCTCACCTCCTCGCACCGGCACTACTCGCACCTGCTGTGGTTCTACCCGCTGTATCTCTTCGACGCCTCGACGCTCGAGCAGCGGGACCTGCTCGAGCGCTCGCTCGCCCACTGGGTCGGCTTCTCCGGCGCGCTCCAGGGATACACGTTCACGGGCGCCGCGTCGATGACCGCGCTGCTGGGCGAGGGCGACCGCGCGCACGAGTATCTCGACACGCTGCTGGACGACTTCATCCAGCCCAACACCATGTACAAGGAGGGCTCGAGCCCGGTGATGGAGACGCCGCTGTCTGGCGCCCAGTCGCTGCACGACATGCTCGTGCAGTCGCATGGAGGCACGATCCGGGTGTTCCCCGCCGTGCCCGAGGCGTGGGACGACGCGGTCATCCACGAGCTGCGGACCGAGGGCGCGTTCCTCGTCAGCGCCGCCCGCCGCGGCGGCCGGACGCAGTTCGTGCACGTCGAGAGCCTGGCCGGCGAGCCGTGCCGCGTGGCGCCCGGGCTGCCGGGTCCCTACGAGGTGCGGGACGCCCGCAGCGGGCGCCCGGTGACGTGGCGGGAACTGCCCGGCGGCGTGCTCGAGATCGACCTCGACCGGAAGGCGGCGGTCGTGATCGTCACCCGAGGCACGCAGCCGGAGATGACGATCGCCCCGGTCGCGACGGATGCCACGGGGGCGTCGTGGGGGCTTCCCCGCTGATCGTGAACGTCACGTGAGTCACTCCCGCGGGGCGGCCACCCTGATCCGGTCGAGGTCCGGAGCGCCGGCGGTGTCGTTGAAGAACCTGATCGAGTTGGCGCCCGCAACCAGCGGCACGCTGATCTTCGCCGTGGCAGGGTCGTTCGAGCTCGTGCCGCTCAGCTGCACCGTGACGGCCGGGCCGCCGTTGACGCTCACGTAGAACGTCCGCGTGCCGCTGACCAGGTAGTCCATGTACAGGTCGTACTGGCCCGCGGCGTCGATGGTGATGCCGTTGACCGTGAGGTGGTTGCTCGGGTTGCTGCCGATGAAGCGCACCTTCGTGCCGCCCGAGCACAGGAAGCACCCCGTCGGCGCCGCCTGGCCGCTGAACGTGTTCGATGAGGCTTCGGCCTCGATCTCGGCCACGAGGCCCGGCGGGATCACGTCCACCTGCATCGACCCGCTTGCCTGCTGCGGGCGACCGAACGCGCTGAACGACGCCCGGATCGACAGCTTCCGGATGCCGGGGGTGGCGTCAGCGGGCACGGTGACGGTCCAGGACCCGGTCAGCGTCTGTCCCGATTCCAGGCGCTTCGCGGTCGCCGGGCCGGGCTCGATGGTCCAGCCGGCGGGTAGCTGCGGTGCCAGCGTGACGTCGTCGACCGGATCGATGTCGTCCAAGCGGAGCTCGGCGGCCAGCTTGAACGTCCCGCCGGGATTCACCGGCGCCGTGAGCGGCTCGAGGCTGATCCTGGTCCGCGGCACATACGAGGCCGGCGGTAGCGGCGTGACCGCGATCCGGTCGAGGCCGACCGCGCCGGACCCGGTGAACCTGATGCTGTTCGCGCCGGCCTTCAGCGGCACCGAGATCGCGGTCCTCGAGGGAACGTCCCTGCTCTGGCCACTGACAGGGAGGCTGACGGCCGGGGCGCCGTTGACGCTGACTCCGAGGGAGCCCGTGCCGGCGGCGGTGTAGTGGATCGCGAGCCGGTGGTCGCCCGCCTCGGCGGCCCCGACGCCGTCGAGCGTCACGGCCCCGCCGCCCAGGCTTACCTGGCGCGCGCCCGAACAGGCGTCGCACCGGACGACATTCGCCGAGCCGCTCGTCGTACCGTTCTCCGCCTCGCCCGGGAGCGGGTTCTCCGCGCTGTACGGGTAGCCGTGCCCGACGTACAACTCGTCGATCGCGAGCTTGTTGTAGTAGGCAGGAACCTTCGGCGTGCCCCAAGTGCTCAGCACCTCGAGGCGGATGTAGCGGGAGCGCTGCGGCCCGATATCGATGAACTGGGCGCCGCGGGCGCTGGGCATCGTCCCGGTCCTGACCGGCTCCCCCCAGCGCCTCCCGTCGTCGCTCACGTACACCCGGTAGTCCTTGATGCGCGAGGAGTCCTCCGCTCGGCCGAACGTCTCGCGGTTGTACGTCGGCGACCACTCGCGCTGGTTGATCGCAAGGTACGACGAGGGCTTGCGCGCGCCGAGGTCGAGGTCGATGGTCGCCGGCACGCTGCGGTCGGCATCCCAGTAGTCGAGATAGCTTCCGTCGGTGAGGTTGCTCGCCGGGAAGCCGGAGGCGGACGCGGACGCGGTCGCCTTGATCGAGTGCTGCGGATAGAGGCCCTGCTTGCCGTCGGTGGTGACCTCGAACACGGTGTCGTAGGCGTCCCAGCGCTCGACGCCGAGGATGGTCAAGTAGCCGCCGGACTGGTTGAACCGGAGGGGCCGGCCGGTCCGCACGTCGGAGACTGCGGTGACCTTGTAGCCGTTGTCGCGGACGCGGACCATGTCCTCGAACCGCGGCTTGGTGGTGACGTGGACGTACTGGGTATCGGGGTCGTCCTTGTCGACGGTGATGACCCCGTGCGCGCCGTCGTTGAGCGCGCCGGGCTGCATGCCCCCATACATGTACCCGCCGCCCTCCGTCCCGCCGATCGACTTCCAGATCGGAGGGAGGTAGTCCGCCATGAAGTTGTTAAAGGCCTCCTGGCGCGGTGGGAACCGCCCGTTGACCATGGCCGTCTCGGCCATCAGCGACTTGATCGAGGATCCCGCGTTCGTGATGTAGCGGCCGATGCTGAGGTCGTAGTCGACCACCGCGTCGTTGCCGTCCCACCACCACTGGCCGGTGGTCGGCAGCTTGTAGTCGGCCTCGGTCAGTCGTGGCATCGGCGTCCATACCGCCTGCGGGTAGTCGTAGTCCGGCGTCATGCCGGTCTTCTGCTCGTTGCTGACCGTGTCCATGATCGGCGTGTCCTCGTTGTTGTTGCTCAACAGCCAGGACGGCCGCCGCTCGCGGATCTGCTCGTAGAGGTGGTGGTCCTCCCAGTAGGCGTTGTCGTTGTCGATCCAGAAGCCGGCGAGGTCCGGGTACTTGTCCATGACCTCGAAGAAGAGGTCGTAGCTGTACTCGCCGAAGCCCTCGCGCGTGGTGAGGTCGACCTGCTTGCCCTTGTAGGCCGAGTAGGCCGCCGAGTCGAGCGTCTCGATGTTCTGCTCGTTGTGCCACTGCGGGTCGTCGGTCATGTAGAGGATCACCTTCAGGCCTTCGGCCTTGGCCGCCGCGATCGTCTCGCCGAGGAAGTCGCGCGTGGTGGCGCAGCTGCCCGGGATCTTCGACGGCCACGGCCGGGCGTAGCCGAGACGGCTGTGGAACGTCGTCAGCACGAGGTAGGACGCGTGCAGCTTCTGCGCCTCCTGCACCCAGTAGCGCGGGTCCCAGCCGCCGTCGGTGACGGCCTTCTCCCACTCGGCGCAGTCGAGGTGCTTCGGCTCCGTGAACATGCCCCAGTGCAGGAATAGGCCGGCCGTCGAGTCGCGCATCCACGCCTGTCGCGGATGCTGCAGCTGCGCCTGCGCGGGGTGCGCCGCGCTCATCCCGATGCCGATCGCGGCCAGGACCGTCACGATCCCGGTTCGCGCCAGCGCTGTCCGTCGAGTCATCTCCGCCTCCCGAACTCCCGATTCGTCCGATTACTCCGCGCGCTCCGACGTTCTCCCAGACCGTATACCCCCTGAAGCGCCTGAAAGATCGGATGTCTCAGTCTAGAGTCTTTGGCTAGCCCTGGCCGTTCGTGTTGCCGTGGCCCGCGCGTGCAGGGGAGTGGCTTTCAGCGGCACGTCGACTCGCGGGAGAGGAGATGGTCGTGCGCGCGGGTGCGGTGGTGATGTTGGGCGTGGCGCTGGCGTTGGCGAGCCCGGCGGTTGCGGGCGCCGCGAATCCGGCGCCGGAGGTGTCGGTGAGCCCGCTGGGGTCCGTGCGGAGGTGAGCTGGATGACGATCGCGGCGGCGCGTTCGGCGATCGCGGCGGCGGGCTGCCGCAGCGTGGCGGCGATCTCGGTCCAGGAGTTCCCGGCCAGGCGCATGGCGAGGATGGCGTGGTCGGCAGGGTCGATCCGCGCGGCCGCGCGCCTCTGCGCGCGCAGCGATACCGCCGGCGGTGGATTGGCGTCGCGGGCGGCGGCGCGGATCGCCTCCAGCAGCGCGCGTTCGGTGTCGGACTTGGCGACCACGGCGTCGACCCCGGCGACGGCCGCCGCGACGGTCAGCAGCGGGCCGCCCCGGCCGCTGTACAGGACGATCCGCGGGCGCGCAGACCGGCGCTTGAGGCGCACGCTCAGCGCGAGGCCGTGCAGCCCGGGATGATGGACATCGAGGATGAGGACCGACGGGTCGGTGCGCCGCAGTAGCCAGTAGAGCTCCGTCTCGTCGTGAGCCGAGCCGACCGAGACCATGTCGGGCGCGGCGCCGACGATCGCCGCCAGGCCTGCGCGGACCGCTGCGTGGTCGTCGAGCACAGCGACCCGGATCAAGGCGGCCGTCTCGCGCGGTCGGTTCGGTGTGTCGGTCGCATCCGTGAGCATGGGAACGGTAGGCATGCCGCCTCCTTTCGGGCCGGGACCAGCTGCTGGGAGCTACGGCGAGCGGGTCAGCCGGCGCCCTCCTCGGCGGGGCGGCCCGGAGCCCTGACCTTGCGCTCGCGGTCCGCCGGCTGCGGGAGACGTTGCTCGTCGCGAAGCTCGCCTTCGAGCGAGATCCTCGGGAGCACGCGGTCGAGCCAGGCGGGCAGCGTCCACGCGCGGTCGCCGAGCAGTGTCATCACGGCGGGGGCGACGACCATGCGCACGATCAGCACGTCGATCAGGATCGCGGCGGCGAGGCCGAGGCCGATCGTCTTGACGACGACGTCAGGGTCGGAGACGAAGCCGAGGAAGACGCTGGTCATGATGACGCCGGCCGCGAGGATGATCTTGCCGACGCGCGCCATCGCTCGTACGACGCTCTGCTCGGGCCCCGCGCCGCGCAGATACTCCTCGCGGATGCGCGACTGCAGGAAGACGTTGTAGTCCATTGAGAGGCCGAACAGGATCGCGAACATGAACAGCGGGACGAAGGACACGATCGGCACCTCGCCGTCGACGCCCAGCAGGCTGGCGCCGACGCCGTCCTGGAAGACGAGCACCACCACGCCGTAGGCGGCGGCGATCGAGAGCAGGTTGAACGCGGCGGAGACGAGCGGGACCCAGAGCGAGCGGAAGACCGCCATCAGGAGGAGCACGCTGAGCCCGACGACCATGGCGATGAAGATCGGCAGCCGGCCGGCGATCTTGTCGGCCAGGTCCTGAAGCGTCGCGGTGGCACCGCCCACGTAGACGTCGACCTGCGAGCCGCGCGTGGCGGCGGGCAGCACGTCGGCGCGGAGCCGGTCGACCAGCTCGCTGGTGCGCTCGTCCTGGGGCGAGCTCTTCGGGATCACGTTCAGGACCGCGGCATCGCCGTTCGGCGAGGGCTGCGCCGGCGAGACGAACGCCACGTCCGGGTCCTGCGCGACGGCTTGCTGGACGCGGTTCAGCGTGCTCTGGCCGGAGCCGTCGGTGGGCGTGGTGGCGGCGAGCACGAGCGGTCCGTTGAAGCCGGCGCCGAAGCCCTCGGCGAGCCGGTCGTAGGCGACGCGGGTGGTCGAGCCGGCGCGGTCGTTGCCGTCGTCGGGCTGGCCGAGGCGCAGCGAGGCGAACGGGACGGCGAGCAGGACGAGCACGAGGGTGCCAACGATGGCGGCCACAAGCGGCCGGCGCGTGATCATCCCCGCCCAGCGCGCGAAGCGCTGCGAGGGCTCCACATGCGCGGGTCGCTTGGGGCGGAGCCGACGGGCGAAGGCGCCCATCAGCGTGGGCAGCACGGTGACCGCGCCGACGGCGACCGTGGCGATGATGATCGCCGAGCCGACTCCCATCTGTCCCACGAAGGGGATGCCGGTGGCCAGCAGGCCTGCGATCGCCACGACCACGATCGCTCCTGCCGCGACGACTGACGTGCCGGCGGTGGCGTTCGCGACGCGCGCGGAGTGGCCGACGCTGTCACCGCTCGCCAGCTGCTCGCGGTAGCGCCCGACGATCAGGAGGGCGTAGTCGATGCCCGCTCCGAGCCCGAGCATGATGCCGAGCGTGGGCGCGAAGCTGGGGAAGTCTGCGAAGGCGCTGGCGAACTGCAGCAGCAGCAGGCCGCCCGCCAGCGCGATCAGCGCCGAGATCAGCGTGAGGGCCATCGCCGCCACCGAGCCGAACACGAGCGTGAGCACGATGATCGCAACCGCCACACCGATCAGCTCGCCGACCGGCGCGGTGGCCTGCTCGGCCTGGTCCACGACCGCCCCGTTGCGCGACACCTCGAGCCCGGCGCGTTCGCCGAGGTCGGACGCCTGCTCGAGCCGCTCGCCCGGCTCGGTGCCGAGCGCGGAAGCGGTGTCGTCGTACTGGACCGGCACGTAGGCGATCCGCGCGTCCTCGGAGAGCTGGCCGCTGTTCTTGGCGAACGGGCTTGGCGCGCCCGTCACGTGTGGCTGGGAGCGGATCTCCTTGACAGTGCGCTCGATCGCGGCCCGGCGCTCGGGCTCGCGAAGCGTGCCGGAGTCGACCGCGAAGACGACGTTCGCGGTATCGCCCGACGCCGCCGGAAAGCGCTCGTCGAGGAGGTCGATCGCGCTCTGCGATTCCGTGCCAGGGGTCTTGAAGTCGTCGACGAACGAGCCGCCACCGGCGCTGGCCGCAACGCCGAGCGCGACGAGCGCCACCGCCACGATCGCGAGTGACCGCTTCCAGTGTGTCGCCGTGCGGGCGGCCAGGGTTCCGAGGAGATGTGCCATGGCGTGAGAGGAGAGCACATCGGGTGCGAATTTGCAATAGCTGCATGTTTGCGCAGGTTAATTTTTTGCATCCTCTGCAGGTTTCGCTACGATTGACACATGTCACTGGGGCTGAGGGAACGCAAGAAGCAGCGCACGCGCGAGCAGATCGTCGAGGCGGCCATGGCCCTGTTCGCCGAGCGCGGCTATCACGCCACGACGATCGCCGACATCGCGACCGCCGCCGGCGTCGCGCCGCGCACGTTCTTCACGTACTTCCCGTCGAAGGAGGCGGTCGTCTTCCACAACCTCGACCGCGACCTCGACAGCCTGGCGAGCGCGCTACGCGATCGCCTGCCCGGCGAGACCGCCTTCGACGCGCTCCGGCGCTGGATCGACGCGATGTTCGATCAGTGGATGGCCGAGGAGGACGAGGCGATCCTGCGCAAGCGGCTGTGCCGCGAGGACGAGGGGCTGGCCAACTTCCAAGGCGGCATCTTCGCTCGCATCCAGGAGCTGCTGCTCGAGGCGATCGCCGACGATCTCGGCGAGCCGCAGGACACGCTGCGTCCGCGGCTCGTGACCGCCGCGGCGATCGCGGCGCTGACGTCGCTCGAGGGCACCATCCACGATAAGGCCGAACAGCGCGTGGCCAAGGTCGAGGCGCTCTCCGTGCTCGACGACGCGATGCTCTTCTTGCGCGGCGGGATCGACGCGCTTCAGAAAGTAACGCGTCGTTGAACGGCTCGGGGTGGCAGCCGTGATACGCGCCCGGAGATTCTCGCCCGGGCCACCACCATTCCCGTCGTCATCCACCCGGGCGCACAGCAGGTCGGTCGTCTTCATCGGCGGGAACGGCAAGGCGCAGCGGAGTTGAGCCTGAGGCGATTCGGAGCCGTCGCGTCGTCGCTCATATCGCGCGCTTGTGCGATCGCGCAGGATCAGAGCCCGAACCAGCGCGCTCGCCTGGTCGCGCCGAACTCCTCCTTCTCGGCGGCGTAGTCGCGCGACGGTTCGAATCGCTGGGCCGCCGCCGCGGGGCCGCTGAGGAAGTTGACCTCGACCCTGCTGACGAGCCCGTCGCCGAACTCGGCATAGCAGACGCCCGACCCTCCGTACGGCGCCGGTGGCTCGCCGCCGGCGATCGAGGCCGCGATGTCGTCGGCCACGACAAGCGCGGCCGACTCGGCGAAGATCCCGGCCTTGGGGACGGTGCGGGGACCGGTGCAGACGTCGCCCAGGGCGTAGACCTGCGGGAACTGGGTCCTGAGGTTGGTCTGGTCGACGGGTACCCAGCCGTTCACGGCGAGGCCCGAGGCGGCGAGCGGGTCGGGCGCCCGATGGATCGGGATGCCGACGAAGAGGTCGTAAGGCAGCGCGCCGCCGTTCGCAAGCTGCGCCGCGCGCGTGGCCGGATCGATGCTCGTCACCAGGTGCTGGGGCAGCTCTTCGATGCCCCGCGCGGCGAGCGCGTCACGGAACATCTGCGCGACCTCGAGGGTCACCGGGACCGGGCGCTGCATCGGGAACGTCGACGTCATCTGCACCGAGTCGCGGATGCCCCGCTGCGTGAAGTACTCGTGTAACAGGAACGCCCCCTCGAACGGGGCCGGCGGACACTTGAAGGGCTGCCCGAGCAC
>JBKPDQ010000180.1:0-19331 GCA_046728015.1 Actinomycetota bacterium | reverse complement strand
ATGTCGAACAGCCCCGAGTCCTCCACTCAGCGTCCTCCGAACCGTCGCTTCCGGTTGGCGAACTCTTCGAGCGCCGCCTCGAACGCCTGGCGGTCGAAGTCCGGCCAGAGCTCGTCGCGGAAAACGATCTCCGAGTAGGCGCACTGCCAGAGCAGGAAGTTCGAGATCCGCTGCTCGCCGCTCGTCCTGATCAGGAGGTCGGGATCGTGCATCTCGGGCGCGTAGAGGGACCGCCGGAACTGATCCTCTGTCGTCCCGTCGAAGCGTCGCGCCGCCTCGAGGATCTCCGCCCTGCCGCCGTAGTTGAAGGCGACGAAGAGCGTGATCCGCTCGTTCGCGTCGGTCTTGCGCTCCGCCCAATCCATCCGCTCGACGAGCGCTGCGTCCAGCCCCTCCCGGCGTCCGACGAAGCGCATCCGCACCCCCTCGTCGTCGAGCTCGGGAGTTTCGCGGTCGATGCGCTCCGCGAACATGGCCATCAGGCCGTCGACCTCGTCGCGGGGTCGCTGCCAGTTCTCGGTCGAGAACGAGAACACGGTCAGCTCCGCGATCCCGAACTCGGCGGCGTCGCGCAGGCGCGCCTTCACAACGTCGGCACCGGCCTCGTGTCCTTCGATCGTCGGCAGCCCGCGCTGCTCCGCCCAGCGCCCGTTGCCGTCGGTGATGATGGCCACGTACCGCGGCCCGGCGTTGCTCACACCTCGAGGATCTCTTCTTCCTTCGCCTTCAGCATCGAGTCGATCTCTTTGGTCGCCTCGTCCGTCAGACGCTGAAGCTCTCCCTCCGCCCGGCGCTCGTCGTCTTCCCCCGCCTCGCCTTCCTTTTTGAGCTCGCGCAGGTCTCCCATCACGTCCCGACGAATGTTGCGAACCGCCACCTTGCCGTCCTCGGCGACCCCGTGGACCACCTTGACCAGCTCGCGGCGGCGCTCCTCGTTCAGCTCGGGGATCTGGAGGCGAATCACGTTGCCGTCGTTGCTCGGCGTCAGCCCCAGGTCCGACTCGAGGATCGCCTTCTCGATCGCGCCGATGGAGTTCTTGTCGAACGGGGTCAGCGTGAGCAGGCGCGCGTCGGTGGCGGCGATCTGCGTCAGCTGCTTGAGGGGGGTCTCCGCGCCGTAGTAGTTGACGGTGAGGCGGTCGAGGAGGTGCGGAGAAGCGCGACCCGTGCGAACGGTCGCCAGCTCTCCCCGGCAGGAGTCGACGGACTTGCCCATCCGGTCCTCCGCGTCATCCAAGAGCTCGTCGATCAGTTCGCTCATGGGTCTCCTGCACCCTCTGACGAGACGAGCGTCCCCACCCGCTCGCCGGAGACGATCCTATCTATGTTGCGCTCGTCCGCCATGTTGAAGACATAGATGGGCAGCCTGTTGTCCATGCACAGCGAGAGCGCCGTCGAATCCATCACCCGCAGCCCCCGCTGAATTGCTTCGCGGTGGGTGATCTCGGCGAGGAAGTTCGCATCGGGGACCTTTGACGGGTCGGCGTCGTAGACCCCCTCGACGCCGTGCTTGGCCATCAGCATCGCCTCGGCGTGGATCTCCAGAGCTCGGAGAGCCGCCGCGGTGTCGGTGGTGAAGAACGGGTTGCCGGTGCCAGCGGCGAAGATCACCACCCGGCCCTTCTCGAGGTGCCTGATCGCACGGCGCCTGATGTAGGGCTCCGCGACCTCGGTCACCTCCAAGGCCGAGAGCACGCGCGTGTAGGCCCCGAGCTTCTCAAGGGCGTCCTGCAGCGTCAGCGCGTTCAGAACCGTTGCGAGCATGCCCATGTAGTCGGCTGTGGCGCGATCCATGCCCTCGGCTGCCCCCGCGAGGCCGCGGTAGATGTTGCCGGCGCCGACGACTACGGCCACCTCGACGCCCTTCTGCGTCACGCCGTGGATCTCGCGGCTGATCCGCTGGACCTGCTCCGGATCGGTCCCGTACTCCAGCGAGCCCATCAGGGCCTCGCCGGAGATCTTCAGCAGCACGCGTTTGAAGACGGGCTCCGCCATCTGGCGGCGAAACCCTAACCGCTCGCTACCCCTCGCCCACGACGAAGCGGGCGAAGCGCGCGATGCGGACGTTCTCTCCAGTGTTGGCCGCAACCACGGCCCGGAGCTGCTCGATCGTCTTTTCTCCGTAGCGGTCGGAGCGCACGTGCTCCTGCTCGAGGAGCGCGACCTCCTGTGCCCACTTCTTCAGCTGCCCCTCGACGATCTTCGAAACCACGTCGTCCGGCTTGCCCTCCTCGCGCGCCTTGGCCTCGAACACCTTGCGCTCGGCCTCGCGAACCTCCTCGGGGATGTCCTCGGCCGAGACGTAGGCCGGAGGCGACGGCGAGCCAGCGATGTGGATCGCGATCTCGAGTGCGAACTCCTGAAACTCCTCCGTGCGAGCGACGAAGTCGGTCTCACACTGGATCTCGACGAGCACACCGATCTTGCGGGTCGCGTGGATGTAGGAGCTGACGATCCCTTCCGCGGTCGCCCGGCCCGATCGCTTGGCGGCCGAGGCCTGGCCCTTCACCCGCAGGATCTCGATTGCCTTGTCGAGGTCCCCCTGGGCCTCTTCGAGTGCGGCCTTGCAATCCATCATCGCGGCTCCGGTCCGGTCCCGGAGCGTCTTCACATCCGACGCCTTGACTGCCATCACGACCCCTCCTGCCCGCCGCCGGCGGGAGCAGAGGCCTGGGGCTGGGGCGCCTGCTCTGCGCCGGCTTCGGCAGCCTGTGCCGCAGCGGCCGCCTCAGCCTCGCGACGCGCCTGCTCCTCAGCCTCACGACGCTGGCGTTCGGCCTCCTCGCGCTGGCGCCGCTCCTCCTCCTCGGCCCGCCGCTTGGCCTCCGCCTCGCGGTAGGCGCCAGCCGCCTCCGCGGCGGCCTCGCCGATCGTCCGCACCACCAGCTCGCAGGACCGGATCGAGTCGTCATTCCCCGGAACCGGAAACGACACCGGTGTCGGGTCGACGTTGGTGTCGACGAGTCCGATGATCGGGATTCGCAGCCGCTCGGCCTCGCGGACGCCGATCTCCTCGGTCTTCAAGTCGATGATCAGCGCGGCCTGGGGCAGGCGCTTCATGTCTCGGACGCCGCCGAGGTTGTACTCGAGCTTCTCCAGCTCGGCCTCCATCGACATCCGCTCCTTGGTGGGCAGCAGGTCGAGCTGCCCGTCACGCTTCAGTGCGGTCAGCTCGTGCAGATGGTCGATCCGCTTGGAGATCGTGTGGTAGTTGGTCAGCAGGCCGCCGAGCCAGCGCTGGTTGACGTACGGCATCCCGCAGCGATCCGCCCACTCCTTGACCGCATCGCTCGCCTGCTTCTTCGTGCCGACGAACAGGATCGTGCCGCCCTTGCTGGCGACGTCGGCGGCAAAACGACGCGCCTCGGCGAGCAGCTGCTCGGTCTGCAGCAGATCGATGATGTGAATCCCGTCGCGCTCGCCGTGGATGTAGCGGCGCATGCTGGGATTCCAGCGGCGGGTCTGGTGGCCGAAATGAAGGCCGGCCTCCAGGAGTTCCTTGACTCCGGGCTCGGGCATCGATGCTCCCTTGTTTTTCGTTGCTCTCCCGATGGCGGCGCGGGGACCCGGCATTGCATGCGCCGGGCAGGGCCCCGTCCGTTACGCCGGGGGTCGGTTACCGGTCAGCGGGTGATTGTAGAGATCACGCTGCGACCGCCACGAACCAGCGTCCGCCGTGGAGCACCTTCCCGCCGCCGAGCTCGGCGGCGAGCTCCCGAGGCTCGAAGTAGCGCTTGTAGACGCGATGGCGCGATCCGTCCGCGAGCACTCGTTCCTGCCACACCTCGGGCTCGACGCCCACTCGTCGCGCCGAGTCGACGATGACCAGCCCGTCAGCCACCCGGCGCGCCTCGCGCAGGAACGCCTCGCGCTCGGGTGCGAGCAGATGGCCGTAGAAATGCCCCGTGAACACGCGCTCGAACCCGTCATCGCCGAACGGCAACGGCACCGCGTCGCCCCGGACCAGGCGCGCATGCGGTAGCCGCTGGGCGGCGATCTCGAGCATCGCGGGGCTCTGGTCCAGAGCCGTGACCTCGCCGCGCAGGTGGCGGGTGAGGAACGCTGTCCCGCAGGCGACGTCCAAGGTCCGGACGGGCGGGAGGGCCTCGACGACCTGCACCAGCTCGGCGACCTCCGGCGTCCACCCGGGCCGCTCCTCGCCGCGCCAGCGGTCGGGCGCGAGCCACCACTCGTCGTACTCGGGGGCGCGCTGCTCGTAGTAAGCGCGCATCTCCTCGTTGACGACGGGCACGCCTCCATCGTAGGCTGCCCTACCCCGCTCTCGCACGCTCCAGGGCTTCGGCGAGGTCCGAAGGCAGCTCAGAGTCGAACTCGAGCTCTTCACCCGTGAACGGATGCTCGAAACTCAGCCTGGCGCTGTGCAGAAACTGGCGCTCGAGGCCGTGGCGGCCGGCGTGCCCGTAGCGCGGGTCGCCGGCGACGGGGTGGCCGATGGCGGCGAAGTGCGCCCTGATCTGGTGAGTGCGCCCGGTCTCGAGCCGGGCCTCGACCAGCGAATCGGCGGGGAGCAGTTCAAGGACCTCGAAGTGCGTGCGCGCCTCGCGTGCTCCCCTGCCCCTCACCGCGCGTCGTTCGGGCGCGCGGTAATCGCGCCCGAGTGGCGCGTCGATGGTGCCCGAGCGCGAGCGCAACCGGCCCTCGACGAGGGCCAGGTAGACACGGCTCACCTTGCGCGCCTTGATCCTCCCGGCGAGACGCCGGTGCGCCTCGTCGGATCGGGCCACGATCATCAGCCCGGAGGTGTCGCGGTCCAGCCGGTGAACGATGCCCGGTCGAACCGGGTCGGAGCCGCCGCCCAGGAGCGGCCTCAGCTCGTCGACGAGTGTCGGGCCCTTCACCCCGGCGCCGGCGTGCACCACCACCCCTGCGGGCTTGTCGACCACGGCCAGCCACTCGTCCGTGTGGATCAGGCGCAAGTCGCTCACGACTCGTGGGCCTGCACGCGCTCGTGCTCGAACGCGATCCAGATCAGGACGATCACCCCGCCCGTGATCGCAATGTCGGCGACGTTGAACGCGGGCCACAGCGGCGGGTCGATGAAGTCGGTGACCCCGTCGTCGGTGATGCGGTCGATCAGGTTCCCGAGCGCACCGCCGACCAGCAAGCCCACCGCAACCCAAACGCCCCTGCGCGGCGGCGCGAGCAGAAACCAGACGACGACCAGCGCCAAGGCGACGAGAGTCACGACCATGACGAGCGCGCCGCCGTCACCTAGAAAGCCGAACGCGATCCCCTCGTTCTTGACGTTGACCAGGTCGAAGCCCAGCACAAGGCCGATGTGCTCCCCCCGCTCGACCTCGGCCTCCACCACCGCCTTGGTCAACTGGTCCGCCGCGACCACAGCGACGACCAGGGCGAGGCCGCGCGCCCAGTCGCCCCGCACATTCACCCGCGAATTGCGCCTACGACCAGGGCCTGGACGATGAACAAGAGGATGATCGCGAGGATCGGACTGAGGTCGAGAGCGAACCCGCGACCGCCGAGGGGCGGCAGCACGCGGCGAAACAGGTTGAGGTACGGGTCGGTGGTCTCCTCGACGAAGCGGACGGCGCCGCGCAGGTACGGGTTGTAGGGCAAGCGGGGCACCCAGGAGAGGAGCACCCGGATGAAGATCAGCACCAGGTAGACCAAGAACAGCGCGTCGACGTAGTCGGCGATCTCCTCGCGCCCGATCGCGAGACTTATCATCGGAACCTCTTTAGCGAAGCGCGAACCGCGTCCGCGAGCGTCGCTTCGAGCCCGCCCCGCTCGAGCGCTTGCAGCCCGGCCTCCGTGGCCCCACCGGGCGGGGCGACCGCCTGACGGATCGCATCGGGATCGCGTACCTCCAGCAGCGCGGCGGTGCCGGCCAGCGTCCCGTTAACCAGCTTCGACGCCAGGTCGGGATCGAGCCCCTCCTCCACCCCGGCGTTCGTCAGCGCTTCGGCCACCAGCGCCACGTAGGCCGGCGAGCAGGACATCACGGCCATCGCCGCATCGATCAACTCCTCCTCGACGATGACGAGCCTTCCGAGCCGCGCCAGCAGGTCGACCAGCCGCGCCTTCAGCTCGAGGGGCAGGTCGTCGGGCGCCACCAGACAGAGGACGCCCTGCCGGACCTCGACGGGCTGATTCGGCATCAACCGCGCAACGGGGACGTCTGGAATCGCCTCCTTCACTCGCGCCACCGGCGTGGCCGCCAGCACGGAGAGCACCGCGGCGGGCTTGGGGTCCAAGTCCTTCGCCACGTCGTCCAGCGCTGGGGGCTTGGTCGCCAGCACGACCAGGTCGGAGTCAGCGGCCAGTTCGCCGAGGGTGTCGCGGGTCTCCCCATCGACCTCGGCCGCGAGGGCCGACGCTCGATCGCGGTCGAGGTCGCAGAACCGCATCGCATCGGGACCTCCGTCGCCGGCCGCCCAGCCGCGCGCCATCGCCCCAGCCATGTTGCCCGCGCCTGCGAAACCGACCCTCATAGGCCGGAGACGGTATTACGACTGGTTGAAGAACCCCTTCTCGACCAGACGGGCCCTCTCCTCGGCCGAGACCTCGACGTTGCGCGGAGTCAGGAGGAAGGTCTTGTCGGCGACCTTCTGCATCCCGCCGTCCAGCGCGTAAGTGAGGCCGGAGGCGAAGTCGATCAGCCGCTTGGCGAGCTCGCCCTCGGTGGTCTGGAGGTTGAGGATCACCGGCACTCCCTGCTTAAAGCGGTCGGCGACCTCCTGGGCGTTGTTGAAGCTCGTCGGCGTCACGAGATGGACCGTGTCGGCCGTTCCGCCGTTGCCAACCGGCCGCAACGAGCGCGAGCGCCGAGGCTCGTCGTCGGCGAAGATGTCGTCGATTTCGTCTCGGGAACGCCGGCGCTCGGAGATCCTGCTCACCGTCGCCGTGCGCGGCGCCGAGGACTCGTACACGTCGCCGTGCGTGACCGTGTCGGGGTCATATACGTCGGCTTCGTGATAGCCCGGGTCCTCGGCGAGGCCGAAGTACACGAGGGCGCGATGCCATGTGTCGCGAAGTGCCATACCGATGCGGTTTTCGCTTCCCCCCGCTTTTGTCCTGCAGGGATTATGACGCCTGCGGCACGGCCGCGATTCACCGGTACAGGGAGGTCCCGAGGCGCACGATCGTGGCCCCCTCGTCGACCGCCACCTCCCAATCCTGGCTCGTGCCCATCGACAGGCGCTCGAGGCCGTGCTCGGCGGCGAGCTCGCGAAGGCGTGTGAAGTAGGGGCGCGAGGACTCGGGCTCGTTTGTCTCCGGCGGCATCGTCATCAGGCCGCCGACGCGCACGGGCGAGCGCGCGATGAACGCTCCGAGGTCCTCGGGGGCAACGCCGCCCTTGCTCTCCTCGCCGGCCAGGTTCACCTCGACGAGCACCTCCGTGTCGGCCGCCGCGTGTCGCTCCAGCTGCGAGAGCGCGGAGTCCGACGCGACCGAGTGGATCAGCCGGACGAGCGGCAGGATGCCCTTGACCTTGCGGCTCTGGAGGTTGCCGATGAAGTCCCAAGTGAACCGATCGCCCCAGCGTTCGCGCTTTGCCTCCAGGTCCTGAAGCCGGTTCTCGCCGACAAGCTCGACGCCGGCCTCCGCCAACTGGCCCATCTCGTCGACCGGCACGTACTTCGTCGCGGCGAGGATCTCGACCGCCGAGCCAGCTCGGTCTCGCACCCGCTCGAGGTTGCGGCGGATGACCTCGGGATCGAGGTCGCGCACCGGCTCAGCCATCGCTGTCCCGCCGCCAGATCAGACCGGCCTGCCGTCCGGTGCGGCCGTGGTCGCGACGGTGCGAGAAGAACAGCTCCGGCTCGCAGCTTGTGCAGAGATCGGCCGCCTCGACCTCCTCGACGCCGGCGCGGTCGAGCAGCCTGCTCGCGATCTCCGCCAGGTCGAGCATCCGCCGGTCGGCGATCCCGTCGCCCAGCGGGGCGAAGGCGTCGAGGACTTCCTGGCCGACCTCGTAGCAGCAGCGGCCGATTCCGGGTCCGATCGCAGCTTTCGTCGCGCTGACGGCCTCCGCGCCGCGAGCGACGATTCCCGCCCGTAGCCCTCGCCACCCGCAGTGAACCATCGCGACGCCTCCCGGGCCGCTCAGCGCCACCGGGAGGCAATCCGCGACGAAGACCAGCGGCACGAGGCCCGCCGCCGACGTCGCCTGGCCGTCGACTTCTGCGGGCTTGGCGCTGCCCGGTTCGGCAAAGCCGTTTGGCTCGGGCGGCTCGTCGCGGACCTGGAGCTCGGCGCCGTGCACCTGGCGCCCGATCAGGAACCGGTCGGGCTCGACCCCGATGGCCGCGGCGACGCGGTGGCGGTTCGTGCGTACGGCGTCGGGGTCGTCCCCGGTCAGAAGGCCAAGGTTGAGGCTTTCAAATGGGCCGGAGCTGACGCCGCCCAGGCGGGTGGTGAACGCCGCGCGCGTATCGCCCAGGTCGGCCTCGAGCCAGCGGGTGCCGTCTTGCTCGCGCCACTGCACGCGCGAAAGGCTAGAGGGCGCTATGGCGCTGGCTCGCGGGCGGCAGCCAGCGCCAGCTCGAGCTCGTCCTCGCGGCCGGAGACCTCGCCGTCGAGCTTTGCGCGCAGCGCGGCCCCCAGCCCGCGTCCGACCGCCGGGCCCTCGGGCACCCCGGCGGCCAGCAGGTCCTCCCCGGAGATCTCGAGCTCCACCTGCCGCCAGGTGCCGACATAGTCGTCGAGCCAGCCTGCGCCCAGGGCTCGCGCCAGGACCAGTTCCACATCGCCGCGGCCGGCCGCGAGCTCCACCCCCTCCGACGGCCGCGTAGGGTTGGCCTCGGCGAGCTCGCGCGCGGCCTGGCGAAGGTCGCGCAGCCGGCCGGCCGCGCCGGGCCCCTGCCCGGTCGCGGCGGCGTGGACGGCCAGCGCGCGCTCGGCCAACGAGGCCCACGGCTCTCGCTCGAGGAGCTCGATGACGTCTGCGATCAGCTCGCCGGCGCCCGCTTCGAGTGCAATCAGGCCCCACTCGTCGAGCAGCTCGAAGCCGCGGCGGGCGGCGGGCTCGGCCGCGAGCTTCAGGAGCTCGGTCTCGATTCGGTCCTCCGACACGGTCGCGAGATCTGTGGCCCGCAACAGCCGCTCGGTTTCGGGCTCGAGGCGAAAGCCCAGCCGCGCCGCGTACCGGGCGGCGCGCAGGGCCCGCGTGGGATCGTCGACGAACGAGTCGTCTCCGAGCACGCGCAGCAGGCCGGAGCGCAGGTCGTCGAGCCCGCGGTGCGGGTCGATGAGCTCGACCTCGCGATGGAGCGGGACGGCCATCGCGTTCACGGTGAAGTCGCGGCGCACCAGGTCGGCGGACAGGTCCGCAGGCTCGACGTCGGGCAGGGCCCCAGGCCGGGCATAGGCTTCGCGCCGCGCGGTGGCGATGTCGACGGGCACCCCGTCCACGGCCGTGGTGACCGTGCCGAAGCGCTCGTGCACGCGGGGCGATCCGTCGAGCCGCCCGGCGAGCTCGAGCGGGTCGCCCTCGACGGTGACGTCGAGATTCGCCCGGTCGGCGCCCAGCAGGACGTCGCGCACGGCGCCGCCGACCAGGTAGGCGGGCAGGCCGGAGGACGCGACCGCTTCACGCAGCGACACGACTCCGGGCAGCGCCGACACGCGCTCCGGCAGGAGACCGGGGTCAATCGGCGCTGCTTCGGGCGTCATTTCGGAGGCCTCAGGGCCCTTCCCTACCATGACGGGCCGCGCGGATGACTCGACTGCTCAATATCTGGCGCTCCTGGAGCCCCCGCAGGCGGCTGATCACCGTCGGCGTCGCGACGCTGGCCGTCGCCGGCGCCGGGGTCGTGGCGTACGAGATCCTGAAACGTCCGGCCGACATCTCGAACCCCGACGCGGAGTTCGTCGAGACCCCCGAGAAGAGGAAAGTCGTCGAGACGGTCGACTGGCCCGTCTACGGCTACGACGAGGAGCGCACTCGCTACCTGCCCAGCAAGGGGGTCAAGCCCCCGTTCGGCGCCTCCGACTGGAGCTTCGTCGCCGGCAAGCTGCTCGAGTTCTCGCCGGTCGTGGCAAGAGGCGTCCTGTACTTGATCGACAAGGACGGCGCGGTGATCGCGCTCGACGCGGACCGCGGCAAGGTCAAGTGGAAGCGTGACATGGGATCGCTCAACGCTTCCTCGCCGGCATATGCCGACGGCGTCCTCTACGGAGTCACCCTCGATCCCGGTCAGGCGTTCGCGCTGCGCGCCCGGGATGGAAAGGTCCTGTGGCGCCATCCGCTTCCGGCACGAAGCGAGACCTCGCCGGTCATCCACAACGACCGTGTGATCGTCGGCAGCGAGTCGGGCGATGTCTTCGCGCTGGACACGAAGAGCGGCGGCGTGCGTTGGCAGGTGTCGACTGGCGGGGCGGTCAAGGGCGGCGCCGCGTTGCACAAGGGGACGCTGTACGTAGGCAACTACGCCGGCGAGCTGTATGCGATCGACGCCAGCAACGGCCAGGTGAAGTGGCAGAACGGGACCCAGGGCGGAAGCTTCGGCATCACCGGCCGGATCTACTCGACGCCCGCGGTCGCCTTCGGGCGCGTCTATGTGGGCAGCGTCGACAGCCGCGTCTACAGCTTCGAGGCCGACAGCGGCGAGCTCGCCTGGAGCCAATCGACCGGCGACTGGGTGTACCCGGCCCCCGCGGTCGCGGACACCCCCAAGTCGCCGCCCACCGTCTACATCGGCTCCAAGGACAAGCACTTCTACGCGTTGAACGCCGAGGATGGAAGCGTTCGCTGGGAACAGGACCTCGGCGCGATCATCCTCGGCGCCGCGAGCGTGATCGGCGAGACGGTCTACGTCGCGGGCATCGGACCGAACGTCGGAAGCTTCGGCTTCAACGTCAAGAACGGCCAGAAGGTCTTCGAACACGAGCTCGGCGAGTACAACCCGGTGATCTCAGACGGGCACCGTCTGTATCTCACCGGCACGTCGGGCATCCGCGCCTTCGAGCACATCTCGCGCAAGGAGCGCCGCGAGGCCAAGCAGCGCAATCAGGGCAAGGGCAAGCAGAAGGGCAACAAACAGGGCAAGTAGGGGCGCGCGGCGCCGACAGGCAGCGCGGCTAGCCGCCGACTGACGCCTTTGTCGCGCATACCGTGACTTACGCGCCAGTCCGGGCGTCTTCGGGCTTCAGCCGGACCGCACGGGGATGCCCGCCTCCCTCATTGCCCGTTTCGCCTCCGCCACCGAGTACTTGCCGAAGTGAAACAGTGAGGCGACGAGCACCGCGTCCGCCCCGCCCTCGGTCACGGCCTCCGTCAGGTGCCGCAGCTCACCGGCTCCGCCCGACGCGATCACCGGCACCGAGACCGCGTCGGCCACCGCGCGGGTGAGCTCGAGGTCGTAGCCGCCGGCCGTGCCGTCGCGGTCCATGCTCGTCAGCAGCACCTCCCCCGCCCCGCGCGCGGTTGCCTCGCGAGCCCAGGCAACGGCTTCTCGTCCGTCGACCTTGGTGCGCCCGCCATTGACATAGACGTCAAAGCCCGCCGTCTCCTCCGCTCCGCGTCCGGGGGCGGCGGGGTTGCCGCCCCTCCGCTTTGCATCCACCGCGATCACGACACACTGTGAGCCGAACACCTCCGCGAGCTCGGTGATCAGCTCCGGGCGCGCGAGCGCCGGCGAGTTCACCGAGACCTTGTCCGCGCCAGCGTCGAGCACGGCCTGTGCCTCGGCCACCGAGCGGACGCCCCCGCCGATGGTGAACGGGATGAAGACGTTGTCTGCAGTCCGGCGGGCCAGGTCGACGATCGTGTCGCGCTTCTCGTGCGAAGCGGTGATGTCGAGGAAGACGAGCTCGTCGGCGCCCTCGGAGTCGTAGCGCTCGGCCAGCTCGACGGGGTCTCCGGCGTCTCGCAGACCGACGAAGTTCGTGCCCTTGACGACGCGACCCCCTTCGACGTCGAGACACGGGATGACCCGCTTCAGCGCCATCCGGGCTAGCGGCGCTTGCGCAGGCCCGCGAGGCGGCCGGCCGCTGCCCGTCCGAATGCGCCGGGCTCCAGCTTGCGGACCAGCCGCAGCAGCTCTTCGCGCTCGTTGGCCGACAGATTCGTGCGCGGCCGGCCCTTCGACATGCGCACGAGCTGCGCCAGCCGGGACCGCTCGTCCGGTTCGAGCAGAGCGAGGTGGCGCCTGATCAGCAGGGCCACCTGGGCGATCGCGAGTACACGCAGCCAGAACATCTCAATTCACGTCACATGGTTCTGTCGGGGCACGAATGCCCCTCACCGAATACCCGTCGAATCTAGCGACCCTCCAGCGCCACCTGGCCCTCCGCCACCGTGAAGCGCCCTTCGTAGAGCGCTCGTCCCACGACGACGCCCTCCAGCGCAGGCAGCGCCAGGGCCGCCAGCTCGCGCAGGTGCTGCAAGTCCCCCACTCCGCCCGAGTACAGGAGCTTGGCATTCGCCGCCTCTGCGGCTTGCGCCACCGGCGGCAGAGCCTCGAGGGAAGGGCCGGCGAGGGTTCCGTCCACCTCGACGGCCGTGTAGAGCATTCGATCGACGCCGCGATCCGCCAGCTCGGCGATCAGCGCGGCCGGATCGATCTCCGTCTCGCGCAGCCACCCCTCCACCGCGACCTTGCCGGAGCGCGCGTCCACCGACGCCACGATGGTTCCGGGACGCTCGGCCGCCACTGCTTCCACCAGAGCCGGGTCGGCGATCGCTGCGGTGCCGAGGACGACCCGGGCCGCTCCCGCGTCGATGGCGGCGCCGATCGCCTCGGCGGTCCGCAGTCCGCCGCCGAACTGAACCGGCACGTCGACTGCGTCGCAGATTCTTCGCAGGTGCTCGAGGTTGACCGAAGCTCCCTCGCGCGCACCGTCCAAGTCGACCACGTGCAGAGCCTTGGCTCCCTCGGCGGCCCACCGGCGCGCCGCGTGTGCCGGCTCGTCGTCGAACGCCCTCTCGCGCTCGTAGTCGCCCCGCACCAGCCGGACGGCGCGGCCGCCGCGGATGTCGACGGCGGGGATGAGCGTCGTCAAGCGGCTACCGTGGCGCAGGCCCGGACGAAGTTCTCGCACAGCTTCAGTCCGGCCTCGCTCGACTTCTCCGGATGGCACTGAAATCCCCAAACGCGCTCCCTCCCAACCGCGCAGACGAAGCGCTCGCCGTGAACGGCGGTGCCCAGCACCTCGCCGCCGTCGACGTCGTAGGGGGCGAAGCTGTGGACGAAGTAGAAGGGCGTCTCGGTGTCGATGCCGTCGGCGAGCTCCGTCGAGCGCTCCCAGCGGACCGGCTCCCAGCCGATGTGCGGCAGCTTCAGTCCCCGGGCATCGAGCTCGCGGACCTCGCCCGTGAAGACCCCCAGCCCTTCCGCGCCGCCCTGCTCCGTCGATCGCTCGAACAGCAGCTCCATCCCGAGGCACACGCCCAGGACCGGCGCCGAGGCTCGGATGCGCTCGGCGATCAAGGCGTCGAAGCCGAGTTCGCGAACGCGAGCCATCGCCTTCGGGAACGCGCCCACTCCGGGTAGCACCACCCCATCGGCCTCGCGCGCCCGTTCGGCGTCGGCTGTGATCTCGGCCTCCGCGCCAACCCGCTCGAGCGCCTTCTCGACCGAGCGCAGGTTGCCCATCCCGTAGTCGAGGATCGCGACCCGGGTCATCGCAAGGTTCCCTTGGTCGAGGGCACACCGCTCTCGTCGGGATCGATCGCGACGGCGTCGCGAAGCGCCCGCGCAAACGCCTTGAAGCACGCCTCGACCAGGTGGTGGGCGTTGGAGCCGTACGGCGCGGCGAGGTGAACGGTCAGCTTCGCGTTCGACGCCAGGGCGCGGAAGAACTCCTCGGTCAGCTCGGTGTCGAACCCGGCGATCGACACCGGCGGAAGGTCTGCCTCGAACCGGCACAGCGGCCGGCCTGAGATGTCGATGGCGCAGGTTCCGAGCGCCTCATCCATCGGCACCGTCGCCGAGCCGTACCGGCGAATTCCGGGGCGGTCCGCAAGCGCCTCGTCGAGCGCTTGGCCGAAGGCGATGCCGACGTCCTCGACCGTGTGGTGGGCGCCGGTCTCGAGGTCCCCGGTGGCGTTGACCTTGAGTCCGAGTCGCGCGTGGTGTCCCAGTATGTCGAGCATGTGGTCGAAGAACCCCACGCCGGTGGCCACGCTGACCTCCCCGCCGTCGAGATCCACAGAGATCGAGACCTCCGTCTCGCCGGTGCTGCGCCCGATGTCTGCTGATCGACTCATCGAAATACCTGCAAATCGAGGGCTTTCAGGATAGGGCTAGGGATTGGCTCGAGCCTCAGCTGACTCGCCGTGCACGGGAAGGCCCTCCGCCGTGGCAAGCGCCTTCACGTGCGGTGCCAGCGCCCGCGCGGCGGCGCCCGGGACGGAGACCAGGGACGTCCGGCGCATGAACGCCCCGGGTCCCAGCGGGCCGCCGAAGCGCGCGGCGCCTCCAGTCGGCAACACGTGGTTGGAGCCTGCGGTGTAATCGCCGAAGGCGGTGGCGCCTCCCGAGCACACGAACACGGCCCCCGCGACCCGAGCGCGTGCCGCGGCGGCGTCTGCGCCCGCGAACGCCATCTCCAGGTGCTCAGGCGCGATCGAGTCGGCCAGCTCGAGTGCAGCCTCGAGCCCAGTGCTCTCCACGAGCGCCAAGGGGGCGGCGGCGACGGTCGCACGCTCCGCCCCCAGCTCTTCCACCAGCTCGGCGACGCGGTCCAGCAGCGCTCCGTCCGGCGAGATGACAGCGAGCAAGGTGTCATCGCCGTGCTCGCCCTGCGCGCAAAGGTCGAGCGCGACCCACTCCGGATTCGCGCTTCCGTCGGCGACCACCGCCAGCTCGCTGGGCCCGGCGACGCCGTCGATTCCGGCCCGGCCGAAGAGAAGGCGCTTTGCCTCAGTCACGTAGCGATTTCCGGGTCCGGCCACGACGTCGACCGCCCGGATGCTCTCGGTGCCGAACGCGAGAGCGGCGATCGCCTGGGCGCCCCCGACGCCGTATACCTCGTCGACGCCGGCGATCGCGCAGGCCGCAAGCACGGCGGCGTTCGGTCGGCCGCCGGCCCCCGGCGGACTCGCGACCGCGATGCGCCCGACTCCGGCGACGCGCGCAGGGATGCAGCACATGAGGGCCGACGACGGGTACGCGGCCCGCCCGCCCGGCGCGTAGACGCCCGCCGCGCTGACCGGCTCGCCGCGCACCTCAACCGTCTGCCCCTCGGGAAGCTCGGACACGGCCGCTTTCGCGATCACCTGGAGCTCGGCGCGCGCGACCGCCTCGACGTTCCGCGCGGCGAGACGAAGCGCCTCTCTGACCTGGGGCTCGAGCAGCCCCGGCGCCGCCGCGACTGCCTCGGGGTCGACCCGCATGCGTTCGGGGACCGGCTCTCCGAACCCCTCGGAGAGCTCGCGCAGCGAGGCGTCGCCCCCTTCGCGGACTCGATCGAGGATCGATTGCACTTCGGCCGTGACGGTTTCGGTTGCCGGGACCAGGCCGCGCACCCGCGCCGCCATCGCGGCCGTGTCGCCCCCGTCCCAGGTCATGCGCTCGACGCGGATCATCTCGTTGCCTCTCGCAGTCGCTGGACCAGGGAATCCACCTCGGCGGCTCGCAGTTTGTGGACCACGCGGTTCGCGACCAGGCGAGCGGTGCAGCGGGCGATCTCCTCGCGGACCTCGAGGTCGTTGTCCGCCAGCGTCCGGCCGGTGGCGACGAGATCCACGATCCCGTCCGCGAGCCCCGCGGCCGGCGCGAGCTCGACCGATCCCTTGACCTCGATGACCTCCGCCTGTCGCCCGCTGTCGGAGAAGTAGCGCTCCGCCACCCGCGGGTACTTCGTCGCGATCCGCATCGCCCCCAACCGGCGCTCGGACTCGCCCAGCCGCTCGTCACCGATTCGGCCCGCAAGCACCATCCTGCAGGCGCCGTAGCGGAGGTCCAGCAGCTCGTAGACCACGCGGTCGCGTTGCTCCATCAGCACGTCCTTGCCGGTCACCCCCAGGTCGGCCGCGCCCGCCTCGACGTAGGTGGGAACGTCGGAGGGCCGCATCGTCACCAGGACGAGCTCGCCCGCCTCGAACACGAGCGCGCGGGAATCGCCGCGCACGCTGGCGGCGTCCACCCCGATCCTGTCAAGCGCGCCGAGCGTCTCTTCAAAGAGCGCGCCCCTGGGAACTGCCACCCTCAGCGGCCCCTCTCCGATGGCCCGGGTGGGCCCGGCCACTCCCGTCCCCCTCATCGCGACGCCTCCCTCGCCGGGCGCTCTTCCTCCGCCTGGGCGATGTGAACCCGCTCGAGATACAGCGCGAAGCCCGCTGCGGGCAGCGGCCGCCCGAACCGGCCCATGAGCTCGTCGTACCTCCCGCCGCCGCCGAGCACGTGCCCGAGCGCCGGGTCGTACACCTCGAGGATCGCGCCTGTGTAATAGCCGAGGTCGCGCAGCAGGCCGAGGTCCAGCGACACGCGTCCGGCGGCGTCGCGGGCGACGAGCGCCTCGTAGGTGGTGGCGAGGCGCGCCGTGGCCGCCTCGACCGCTTCCCCTCCGAGCTCGCGAGCGCGTTCGAGCGCCTCCGGCCCGCCGCGCAACTCGGGCACGCGCAGCAGGACCTCCTTGTCGGAGTCCGACAGGCCCAGCTCGGAGACCTCGAGCTCGAGGCCGACCAGGTCATGGGCCGCCAGGCGATCGAGCATCGCCCGGCGGCGATCCTCCGGCACATCGAGGCCCCCCAGCAGCTGCCTGTAGAGGCTGGCATCGCCGAGGCCGATCACCGCGCGCGTGAGCCCCGCCGCGTTGAGCGCCGCGGCAAGAACCTGGACGACCTCCACGGTGCCGTCGGGCGCGGGCATGCCCACCAGCTCCAAGCCGGCCTGGGTGAACTCGCGCATCTGTCCGCGCTGGGGCCGGATTGCGCGGTAGGCGTTGCCGATGTAGCAGAACCGAAACGGCGGCTCGGAGCTCGCGAAGCGCCCCGCCACCAGGCGGGCGATCGGGATCGTCATGTCGGAGCGCATGGCGAGCAGGTCGCCGCGCTCGTCGAAGAAGCGGTAGGCGGCGGGCGCGCCGTGCACGTCGCCGCGCGCGAGCACGTCGTGGTACTCGATCGTCGGCGTCGAGACCTCCCCGTAGCCTGCGCGCTCGAAGGCCTCGATCAGCGCCGTCCGCAGCCGGCGCAATTCCCGCATCTCGTCGGGGAGGATGTCCCTCGTTCCAGGCGGGATGTGATGGCTCATCGGCTCCCCCGTCGCCCGGGACGCGGGCGAACCTGCGTTGCGTTACGCGGCGACGCGCTCCGCCGCGACCCGCTCGATGTTGGCCCCGAGATGGCGCAATCGGTCGTCGATGCGCTCGTAGCCGCGGTCAATCTGCAGCACGTTGCCGATCTCGGAGTGCCCCTCCGCGCATAGCGCCGCGATGAGCATCGCCATTCCCGCCCGAATGTCCGGGCTCTCGAGCCGCTCGCCGTGAAGACGGCTCGGACCGCTGACGATCGCCCTGTGGGGATCGCACAGCGTGATCCGAGCGCCCATTGCCACCAGCTTGTCCACAAAGAAGAGGCGGTTCTCGAACATCTTCTCGAAGATCAGGATGGTCCCTCGCGCCTGCGTCGCCAGCGCGAGCGCGATCGAGGTCAGGTCGGCGGGGAACGCGGGCCACGGGCCGTCGTCGATCTTCGGGATCGCGTCGCCGAGATCGTCGCGGATCTCCAGCGCCTGCTCAGGCGGAACGAGGACGTCATTGCCCTCGATCATCGACTGCAGGCCGAGGCGACGGAACTGGCGCCGGATGGTGACCAGGTCCTCCGGCTGCGCGTCGCGAATCCGCAGCTCGCCCTTCGTGGCCGCGGCGAGAGCCATGAAGCTGGCCACCTCGATGTGGTCCGGGCAGACGGTGTGCTCTGCGCCGCCCAGGCGGTCGCGTCCGTGCACGGTCATGACGTTCGACCCGATGCCGTCGATCTGCGCGCCCATCTTGACCAGCAGACGCGCGAGGTCCTGCACGTGCGGCTCGCAGGCGGCGTTGGAGATCGTCGTGGGGCCCGGCGTCAGCGCCGCCGCCAAGAGGGCGTTCTCGGTCGCCATGACCGACGGCTCGTCCATGAAGATCGCGCAAGGCTTGAGCCCGCCGCCCGGGGCCGAGATTTCCACCCAGCGGTCGCCATCCACTCGCGCCCCCATGTCGATGAAGGCGTCGAGGTGCGGGTCGAGGCGGCGTCGGCCGATGAAGTCCCCGCCCGGCGGCGGCATCCTCGCCGCGCCGAAGCGGGCGAGCAGTGGGCCCGCGAGCAGGAACGAGGCGCGAATTCGAGCCGCGAGCTGCTCGTCCGGGGAGGTCTCCGAGACGCCGTCAGCCTGGAGGCGCAGGCTGGCATCGGACCAGTCGACCCGGACTCCGAGGCGCTCGAGCACGGCCACCTGCGTCTCGGTGTCGCGAATTCGCGGCACGTTGGATAGCACCAGCTCCTCGTCGGTGAGTAGGCAGGCCGCGAGGATCGGAAGCGCGGCGTTCTTGTTGCCCGCGGCGGTGATCTCGCCGGACAGCGGAACGCCTCCGTGGATGACGAACTTCTCCATGACCGATAAGTACCTTGCGGGGGCTTCGCCGCCCTTACACGCTTCTTTCGGGGCTAAAGCCCCTCACTGGAACACCCGGCTAGGGTAGACGACCGCCTATGGACCAGCCGACGCGTGATCAGGCGTGGGACCTCGTGTGCGAGTGGGTCTCCTCCGACTCGCTGCGCAAGCACCTGCTCGGCGTCGAGGCGGCGATGCGCGCGTACGCCGACAAGCACGGAGAGGACGAGGAGCTGTGGGCTGTCACCGGCCTCGTCCACGACCTCGACTACGAGCGCTTTCCCGACTTGGAGACCGGCCATCCCCGCTACGCGCTGAAGGAGCTGGAAGAGCGCGGCTACCCGCAGGAGGTCATCGACGCGGTCGCCGGGCACGCCGAGTTCATGGGCGTGCCTCGGGAGACCCTGATGGCCAAAGCGCTGTTCGCCGTCGATGAGCTGTCGGGGTTCATCGCCGCGTGCGCGCTGGTGCGCCCCACGGGCATCGAGGGGATGAAGCCGAAGTCCGTGAAGAAGAAGCTCAAGCAGCCGTCGTTCGCCGCCGGCGTCAACCGCGATGAGGTCCAGCGTGGCGCGGAGGAGCTCGGCGTGAACTTCGACGAGCACGTCGCGTTCGTGATCGCGGCGATGGCCGAGCGGGCCGATGAGCTCGGGCTCGCCGGGAGCGGTGAGGCCTCGCAAGAGACCTCGTGAAGCGGCGCTGGAAGGTCCTCATCGGCCTGCTCGCCGGGCTCGCAGTGCTGCTCGCGGTGAACACGATTGTCGTCAACGGGCAGACCAAGGACGCCGGACTCACGGTCGACGGCGG
>JBKPDQ010000179.1:0-14970 GCA_046728015.1 Actinomycetota bacterium | reverse complement strand
ATGAAGAAAGGCCGCTGAGGGATTGCGGCTTGTTCTCCTGCCGTGGTGGCCGCCCCCCGGCGAATGCCGACCTGCGTCCGGGACGATGTGAGTCGAGAGACACATGGCGGCGATCGTCGAACTCCTGCTCGGGCTCCTTGTGGAGGTGTTCCGCGAGTTTCAGCAGTGGTGGCTAGGTCGCGCGAGGCTGCGCGCCGTCGCGCCCGTGGAGTCGTCGAAACCCGCACGGTCAGAGGCGTCACCTGCGGTGGAGGTCGAGCCGCTCGTCGCCGAGCTGCTCGCACGGCACGCACATCGCCATGTCGGCGTGGCGGTCGGCGTACTGCGGGGTGGGCAGACCTGGGTCATGGGATACGGGACGGCGGGTCCGGCCGGGCCGTCGCCGCCGGGCGCGAACACGATCTTCGAGATCGGCTCGGTGACCAAGGTCTTCACCGCCACGTTGTTGGCCTGCATGGTCGACGACGGGCTGCTGGCGCTCGACGACCCCGTGCAGAACTACCTCCCGACGGGCGTCGAGCTGCCGGTGCGGGGCCGGCCGATCACGGTCGCCGACCTTGCCACGCACACCGCCGGGCTGCCGCGCCTACCGCACGGCTTCCTCCTGCCCTCGGTACGCCACCGGCGCAACCCGTACGCCTGGTTCACCGTCGATGACCTCTACGCCGGGCTGCCGGGGACACGGCTGCGACGCGCGCCGGGGGACCGACTGCGGTACTCGAATCTCGGCTATGGCCTGCTCGGACACGTGCTCGCCCTGCGCGCGGGCCGGGACTACGAGCAGCTCGTCCAAGAACGGATCTGCCGCCCGCTCGAGCTCCACGACACCCATGTCTCGCTGCCTGCGGCCGTGCGCGAGCGCTTCGCGCAGGGCCATAACCGGCGCGGCCGACCGGTGCCGCACTGGGACCTTCGCGTGCTCGCCGGTGCCGGGGCCCTGCGCTCCACCGTCGCTGACCTGCTTGCCTTTCTGCGTCTGCAGCTCGGCGAGGGTGATCCCGCGCTGACGCGCGCAGCCGCGCTCACGCACGCGCCCCGATCCCGCCACCGCGGTGGGCTGGCGGTCGGGCTCGGCTGGACCCGGCTGCCTCTCCTGGGCACAGAGCACGAGCTGCTCTTCCACAACGGTGGGACCGGCGGCTTCCGAAGCTTCGCCGGGTTCGTGCCGGCCACCGACACTGCGGCCGTGGTGCTCTCGAACTCGGCGCGCTCTGTGGACAGGCTCGGCTTCCGAATCCTCGAACGGATCAACAGCTGATGTCCCGGCCCATGGCTACCGTCAGGTCCTCGAGCTCGATGTGAGCAGCGTCTGCCGATGCCCACAGGCTGGCGACCGGGGGGTTCCCTGGCCGGGATCCCCCCGGTCTCGCGCGTCTACTTGCTCCGCGTGCAGGCGCTACCGACCTGGACGCGCTGTCCGCGGTCGACGGTCACCTGGCGCGTGGCCTTCACCTTGCCGTCGGATCCGGTGCAGGTGAGCGTCCAGCTCTCCCTGACGCCCGTCTCCACACGCGGCGTGGGCGACTGGAACGTCACGTTCCCGTTGAACCAGTCATCCGGCGGGCTCTGGACCTGGTCGTAGTTGACCACGTGCACCGTGTATTGGCCGGGTGGAGGATCGAACAGCGTGGCGTCCTCGGTGGTATCGCCGAACGCCGCCGACTGCGTGACCACCGCACCGGCGGAGTTGACCACATAGATGTCCCAGTCGGTGTTCGGGTTCGACCACTCGACGTGGACCGTGAACCGGCCGTTGTCCACGCCGTCGGCGGGCCCCAGCACCGTGAAGGGGACCGACTCGTACGGCTGTGCCGGGTAGTTCACGTTCTCCGCCGGAATCCCGGCCGGGTTGGCGAGCGTGATCGTGTCCTGCGGCGGACCGGTCGGATCGCGGCCGTGCCGGCCGGCGACGACCGGACGCGTCGACGGATTCACGTGCCACGTGAACGTCGGGGCGGTCACCTTGAGCTCCGAGCTCAGCGTGTCCTGGAACTGGATCGGATCGGCGATCACGGTCCCGAAGTCGTCCTGCCACACGGGCGAGGTGGACGTCTGGAACGTCTTCGAGATCCTGAGCGTCGAGCCCACGGGCGCGGCACCCTCGATCACCGAGTGATAGGCCGTGTCGGCGGTGGCCTTCAGCATCTCGTAGTAGGCCTCGCGGTTGCCCCCCTTTCCGGCACCGGCGGCCGGAGGAAGACCGAGATACTCGGCTTCCACGCCGGTGGCGTACGGCGGGTGGAACTCGCTCGGGCCGATCTCGAAGGTGAAGCCGAAGCCGCCCGTCGACCAGAACGACCAGTCCTCCGTCGTTCCGGTCGTGTCGTACAGCCCGAAGCCCGGGTCGTTGGAGTAGCCGTTGTGGGCGGTCATTGCCGCGCCGAGCGCCTTGTACTGCGGTTCCTCGAGCGGGAACCCGAAGTCGGCGACCCCGGGCGGCCGCAGCACCAGGTTCGAGTAAGTGTGGTTGGTGATCAGGTTCGTCACCTGACGCGTCGACACCAGGTCGCGGATGTTCTGCACCTCCGGCTCCGAGAACGGAGCGTCGCCGCGGAACGTGTCGTCGAACCATGTCACGCTCGCCCCGGCACCACCCCAGAGCCCGCCGTAGTTGCGGTTCGGGTCGGTGCCGCGCAGGCGCCCCGCGTTGTTGTCGTCACACGCGCGCCTGCGGTACTGCGGCGGCGTCGACTGAGAGACCCGGCAGTTCTTGCGCTTCATCTCGTAGTCGAACAGCGAGAAGTCGCCCAGCGGCGCGGCCTCGCGCGAGATGTTGAACCCGTCGGGGTTCACGACCGGCACGACGATCGTGCGTGTCCGGTCCACGAGCGAGGTGGTGCGGGAGTCCACGCCGTAGTTCCGCAGCAGGTCGTACGCGAACTCGATCGTGTGCTCCGACGACGGCCACTCACGCGCGTGGTGCACGCCCATGTTCAGGAAGATCGGCTTGCCGTCCTGCGTGTTGGCCGCGTTGGTCGTGATCTCGAGTCCGTTCACGTCACGGCCGAGCACGCTCTTGTACCTGAGCGTGATCGGCTTCGCGAGCGACGGATACCGCATCGCGAGCTGCTTCATCTCGAAGTCGTAGTCAGGCAGACGGCGGTAGCTGTCCCGGCCGCTCGGCAGCGCGGAGATCGCTGCGATCCTCGCGAAGCGCCGGTCCTTGGCCCGATTGCGTCGCGTTCGCTCGGCCAGGTCGGCGATGCGGACGCGGTAGCGGAAGCCGGCCCGCCGGAGCTTGCGAGCGTCCTGGCGGCCGTGCAGCACGACCTCGACCGAGTTGACGTCGCCGTGCTCGGTCAGATCGAGCCCGAGCGTCTGCAGCCGCTGCTTGTCGGCGTGCTGGCGCGTGATCACGTCGACCACTTGGACCTTGCCGGTCTTCCTCTTCGCGATTGCCGTGAAGCGGACCGACACGTCGGCGGTCGCGGCGTCGCCGCGGTAGCGGCAGGCCTGAACGGTCAGGCGCTCGCCGTTGCGGACGAACCCTTCGGCGAGCTCGTTGCCGGCGAATCCGGCGGAGCCCGCGACGAGGCGGCCCTTGGCGCCGAAGACGGCGATGTCCCAGTCGCCGGCCGAGCTGAGCCCGACGCTCATGATCCCGCGCGAGGGCGCGGTGACGCGGAAGGCGTCCCGCCCGGCGGCATTGGGCGCAAGGCCGCGGTGGCATGCGCCGGCCCCCGTCGAGCTCGCGGTGACGGTTCTCGCCGCTGCCGCCGCGGGTGCCGCGGCTGAAAGCGCGCAGAGCAAAGTGAGGGGCAGGAGGCCCGCAACCCACATGCGGCGTCTCCTTCCCGTGCTCGTGAGCTTGAAGCTCATCAAGACTCCCTCCCCCGTTGGATGTGAGCTGCCCGCCCCTGGCCGACGTGGCCCGTGCGCGAGCCTAAAGAACTTCGACCCCGCCGACCACATGCTCCGGTGGCAAAGCGCGCGATTCTGGCGCGTCACCAGCACTGCCTGACGCGGCCGTGCGTTCCCGCCACGAACTGCACGAGCTCCTCGTGGGCGATCGGGCGGCGCCGAGGCCGGCACTGCCGGCGGCGCGCCACAGCTCGGGTGCGACCGGCAGTGGCCTGGGTCCGGGACACGGCACATCTTGCATTGACAGCGGCAGAACGGGACGGGCATGAGAGATCTCCGGGGGTGCGGACGGGCGAGCGCGAGGGCGGCGCCCCGGCTGGGGCGCCGCCCATGCGGGGTCAGCTCGAGACGGCGGGGGCGCTCGAGCCTTGGACCGCGTTCCGGCGCCGGCCGACGAACACGAGCCCTCCGATCCCGAGCAGAACCGCGACGACGCCGCCGGCGGCGATCGGCGCGTCGATGTGGTCATCGCCGGACGGGCGGCTCGTCGGCGCGGCGGGCTTCGTCGAGCCGAACACGACGGCCTGCTGCGCGGGCGTGAGGTGACGGACGGCGTCGTCGTAGGCCTGCCACCTCGAGGGCTGGCTGGCGGCGTCGCGTGCGTCCGGCGACCGCAGGTCTTGCGACTGCTGGGTCGTCGAGCCCGACAGCGGAACGACGTCCGGCACCCGCGCTGCCGCGCTCGGCGCCAGGGCGACGGTCGCCCCGAGCGCGGCGATGAGGGTCTTCATGGGCATGCGGCGAGTACGGCTCATCCTTGCTCCTTCCGACCGGATCGCCCACCTGCGGGCTCCGGCCATGCGGTTGTCAGCGATGCGCCGAAGCTACGGCCGGGGCGTCCGGAAACCGTTACGGCGCTACCAGCTGACGAGCTTCCAGATCTCCGGGAGCCGCGCCCGCTCGTCGCCGCCGACGTCGGAGAAGATGCGAACGGCTCGCTTGAGGTGTGTCATCGACTCGTCGTCCCGACCGACCGCGTGGTAGAGGTCGGCCAGATTATTCTCGAGCGCCGCCTCGCGGTGGCGGTCGCCTTGCCCGGCGCACAGAACCAGCGCACGCTGCGTCAGCACGAGTGCGCGGTCCACCTCGCCCGCCTCGCGCGCGACGAGCGCGAGGTTGTTGAGCGCGGCCGTCCGCGCCGACGTGTCATCCAGCTCCTCGGCGATCGCGAGGCTCCGCTCGAGCTCCGCGCCGGCCGACTGGAGCCGGCTCGCCCCGCGCGCGAGCATCCCGAGCACGTTGTGCGCCTGCGCGAGGGCGCGCCGATCGGCTGCCGTCTCGGCCAGGGCGCGGGCCTCCGCCGCAAGCGCGGCTGCGCGCTCCGGGCTGCCCGCGTGGTGCAGCGTGAGGCTGAGGTCGGTGAGGATCCGTGCCCGGAGCCCCGCGTCGCCGTGCCCGAGCGCCTCGAGCGCGACCGCGAAACGTGCCTGGGCCCGCTCCCACTCGCCGCGGCGCTGGTGGACGCCGCCCAGCTTGTGCTCGATGCGCGCCAGCTCCTCGGGTCTGCACTCGGCGGCGGCCGTCTCGTAGCTCGACAGCGCGCCCGCATAGTCGCCGACCAGCGTCCGGAGATCGCCGATCCGCTCGTGCAGAGCGACAGCGTCCGCGCCGCCGAGCGCGAGTGCAGCGTCCAGGTGGTCGAGCGCATCCCTGTGCGCGTGCACGGTCACGGCATGCTCGGCGGCGATCCGGTGCTGCTCGGCCGCGCCCGCGTCGTCGCCCGCGAGGCGCAGGTGTTGCGCCGCGGTCGAGGCGCCGGCGGCGCCCTTTCCCGTTCGCAGGAGCGCCTCGGCGACACGCCGGTGGAGCAGGCGGCGACGCGCGCGGCCGGTCTGCTCGTAGACGAGCGCACGGAGCTTCTCGTGAGTGAAGTCGTACGTCGGGTCGGCGGCAGCGAGCTCGCGCACGAGCCCGCGCGCGACGAGCTCGTCGAGGCCGTCCATCGCCTCCTCGTCGCCGCGGCCGCTCGCCGATCGCACCGTCTCGAAGCTGAACGACCGCCCAGTCACCGCGGCGGTCTCCAGTAGCTGGCGGGCCGTCGCGGTGAGTTCGGAGACGCGCGCCTCCACGAGGTCCCGCATCTCACGCGGCACAGGTCCCTCGGCCGGCCGGCCGCCGGCTGCCATCGTCGCGAGGTACTCCGCGACGAACAGCGGCAGCCCCTCGCTCTCGATGTAGATCCGATGCTCGAGCTCCGGTGCGCTCTCCTGATCGGACGACCGTACGAGCAGACCGACCTGAGCCTCGTCGAGACGGCCGAGAGTAGTCACGGTCGCCGCCTGCGAGCGCGACAACTCGGTCGTCAGCCGCCGCAGCCGGTGTCCGGGTGGCACGCTGTCGCTCCGCCAGGCGAGCAGCAGGAGCAGCCGCCGGTCGCGCAGCCGTCGTCCCAGGTACGTGAGCACGTCAAGCGTGGCCGCATCCGCGGCATGGACGTCGTCGACGAAGACGAGAGACGGCGAAGCCGCGGTGGCGATTCCGAGCACGGCGGCCACGCCCTCGAGGAGGCGCGCCTGCGCCGCGGGACCGGTCATCGCCGTCGTCGCGGGAAGGTCGGGCCGCAGCGTCGCGAGTTCGGGCAGCAGCAGTGAGGCGTCGGCCAGCCGCTGGGCGGAGACCGTGTTTGCCAGCACGCCGCCCGCCGCGCGTTGGGCCTCGCCGAGCAGCTCGACCACCGGGCCGTACGGCAGTCCCGCCTCGTCCTCGTGGCAGCGGGCGGCGAGCACAAGCCCACCGCGGCCTTCGACCTCCGCCATCAGCTCGCGTGCGAGGCGGGTCTTCCCGATGCCGGCCTCGCCCTCGAGCACAGCAAGGCGACCGTCGGGTGCGGCTGCTGCGTGCGCCGCAACGAGCGCCGCCAGTTCCGCGGAACGGCCCACGAGCGGCAGCTCGGTCGGTCGCGACACGGCCCGAGGAACCGCGGCGGGTGGTTTCCGGGCCGGCGCCACCAGCGTCCCCTTGCTCACCTGCTCGAACAGCGCCGCGGTCTCGTCGACCGGCGGCACGCCGAGCTCCTGACTGAGAGTGCGCACGCAGTCCCGGTACTGCGCGAGCGCCGCGGCACGGTCGCCGTTGAGGGCGTATAGCCGGATCAGCTCGCGATGGGCCGGCTCGTGCAGCGGGTCGAGCGCAAGCCATCGCTGGGCATGGCGGATCGCGCCGCCGTGCTCGCCGCGCTCGGCCAGCGCCCTGACGAGGCGGCCGAGTGCCGCGCCGAGCTCGCGGCCCAGCAGGTCTGCCTCGTGGACGTACCAGGCTTCGAACCCGGGATTGCCGCGCAGGAAGAACCCCTCGAGCAGCTCGCCCCTGAAAACCTCGACGGCGCTCGCGAGCTCCTCGGGCGTCGCCTCGGCGGACGCGAGCTCCCGGAAGCGGCGCACGTCGACCTCGAGGCCTGGGCCATCGCGCAGCGCGACGCTGTCCGCCGCCGTGTCGATCCACTGCTCGCCGACCGCCTTGCGCAGGGCGGACAACGTGCGCCTCAACGCCCCACGCGCGTGCTCGGGATCGTGGTCCGGCCACAACAGCTCGCACAGCGCCTCACGCGAGCGCGGACGGTCCGCGAGCGCCAGATGCGCGAGCAGCGCGGTGGCCTTGCGGGTGTCGAACGCCACCGGCTCACCGTCCCGGCGAACCCGCGGTGGGCCCAGCAGCGAGATCTCCAGTGCCGGCAGCACCGAGGCCACCGTAACGGTTCCTGGACGCCGCTCGGCAAGGGTCGTCTGCCGTGGACGCCTTGCCTCGAGCGCGGAGCCCGGAGAGAATGGCGGCGGCGCGATGACCAGCTTGGTGCTCGTTGTCCGGACCATCGTCCTTCTGGCGGCCTGGACCGGCAAGGCGCGCGCGAAACCGGACGTAGTCCGGTGAGGGCGATCGTCGCAGCGGCGCTGTTCTGGGGCACGCTCGCGCTCGCGGGCCTCGCGTTCGCCACGATCGCGCTCGGGCGCGGAACACCCGACGAGGCCATACCGGCGCTGGCCGCGCTCATCTACGCCGTGGTCGGCCGTGTGCTCGTCGCCCGCCGGCCGCGCAACGCGGTCGGATGGGTCCTCGTGCTGGTCGCGGTGGTGCTGGCGCTGGCGGCCCTGACCGACGGGTACACGGAAGGCGGCCCGGAGAGCGACGCGGGTCTCGCGACCCAGCTGGCCGGCTGGCTCAACCAGTTCGTCTGGTTCCTGTGGCTCCCGGGGCTCGTGGGGATCGCGCTCCCGTTGCTGTTCCCCGACGGCCGGCTGCCGTCGCGACGCTGGCGCTGGATCGCGTGGGCGGGCGCCGTCGGGACGCTGCTCGCCATGCTGGCCACCGGCCTCGAGCCGGGGCCGATGGAAGTGGACGGGGCGGTCGAGAACCCGTTCGGCATCGCCGGGGCGGAGCGGCTGCGGTCCCTCGCGGAAGGCTTCGGCTTCGCGCTGACGACCGTGGCCGTCGCCGGCGCCGGCGCGGCCGTGATCGTGCGGCTGCGCCGCTCGCGCGGCGTCGAGCGCCAACAGCTCAAGTGGTTCGCGTACGTCGCGAGCATGCTCGTGCTCGGCTTCACGGCGGCATCGTCGACGGCGCTCACCGACGACTCGAGCGCCTGGGCGCAGGTGATGGGTCCGGTCGGGTGGTTCACGGCGCTCGCGATGGTGGCGATCGGAATCCCCGTCGCTACCGGCATCGCAGTCCTGCGCCACCGGCTCTATGACATCGACCTGGTCATCAACCGCACGCTCGTCTACGGCGCGCTGACCGCGACGCTCGGCGGCGCCTACCTCGCGAGCGTGCTGCTGCTGCAGCTCGTGCTGAGCCCGTCGTCCGACCTTGCGATCGCCGGCTCCACGCTGGCCGTCGCCGCGCTCTTCCGACCGCTGCGCTCGCGCATCCAGGAGCTCGTCGACCGCCGCTTCTATCGCCGCAGGTACGACGCGGCGCGCACGATCGAGGCGTTCGGCGTCCGCGTCCGAGACGAGGTGTCGCTCCAGGCATTGAGCGAGGAGCTCCGCGCGGTCGTCTCCCACACGATGCAGCCGGCCCACGTCTCGCTGTGGCTGCGGGAGACGGCTCGATGACCGGACGCCTCGTCGCGACCGCCGCGTGGGTGCTCGCGGCCGCCGGCCTGGTCCTCCTCGCCGCAGGCATCGTCCTGGACCCGTCCCTCGCTCAGGGCTGGCTGCTCCTGATCGCTCCCTCGTTCACTCTCGTCGGGGCACTGATCGCTTCGCGTCGTCCCGAGAATCCGATCGGTTGGCTGTTCCTCGGGTTCGGCGTGATCGCCGCGATCGACTTCGCCGCCTACAGCTACGCGTACCGGGCCCTGGTCTCCCACGCCGGCTCGCTCCCGGCCGGGGACGTGGCCGCGTCCGTCGCCGACCACATCTGGCATCCGGGATTCGGGTTGTTCGTCTTCAGCTTCCTCCTGTTCCCGCGCGGTCGGCTGCTCTCGCCCCGGTGGCGATGGGCCGCAGGGGCAACCGTGGTCACCTATGCAGGGCTGGCCGTCAGCGGGGTCTTCGAGGCAGGGATCCTCGAGGCCGAGTCGGACCTCCCCGCGAAGCCGCTCTTCCACGGTCCGGTGGAGGAGATCGCAAGCGCCGTCTTCGGGATCCTGCTCTTCGTCAATCTCGCGCTGCTCGTCGTCGCGGGAACGTCGCTCATCCTCAGGTTGCGGCGCTCACGGGGCGAGGAGCGCCAGCAGATCAAGTGGTTCGCGTACACCGTGGCCTTCGTCATGTTCGCGTTCCCGGTGACGCTGTTGGCGCTCGGCGAGGCGTATGGCGTGTTCCTGTTCCCGCTCATCCCCGCGTCGGCGGCGGTGGCGATCCTCAAGCACCGGCTCTACGACATCGACGTGGTCGTCAACCGCACGCTGGTCTACGGCGCTCTGACCGCGACGCTGGCGGGGGCCTATCTGGCGAGCGTGCTCGTGCTGCAGCTGCTGCTGAGCCCGAGCTCGGACGTGGCGATCGCCGCCTCGACGCTGGCGGCGGCTGCGCTGTTCCGGCCGGCCCGGTGGCGCGTCCAGTCGCTCGTGGATCGGCGGTTCTACCGGCGCAAGTACGACGCGCAGCGCGCGTTCGAGTCGTTCGCCGCGCGGCTGCGCAACGAGGTGGCGCTGGAGGCCCTGGACGCGGAGCTGCGCGCCGTCGTGCGCGACACAGTGCAGCCTGCCCACGTCTCGCTGTGGCTGCGGGAGACCGCTCGATGACCGGTCGCCACGCCCAGCTCATCGCGTGGGGGCTCGCAGCCCTGGCCTTCGCCGCCGTCCTCGCGGGGCCGGTCCTGAACATCGCCACGGGACACTCGAGCGGCGAAGCCCTCGAGGACGCGGCCGACATCGGGCTCGTCTTCTCGATCTCCTTCCCGGTGCTGGGCGCGCTCGTCGTGCAGCGGCGGGGAAGTCATCTCGTCGGCTGGGTGATGACCGGCATCGGCACCTCGATCGCCCTCCATTCGCTCGCCGACACCTGGGCACGCATCGCGCTGATCGACGAGCCGGGATCGCTCCCGTGGGGCAGCTTCGCCGCCTGGATCACCGGGTGGTTGTGGCTGCCCGGCTGGGTGCTGGCCACGACGCTGCTCCCGGTGGTGTTCCCGGACGGGCGCCCGCGCGGCCGTCGCCTAGCGCTGGCGTGGGTGGACGGCATCAGCGTCGCGGCGGTCACCGCCGCGATCGCGGCGGCGAGCTGGCCGGTCCGCGGGCCCGACCTGCTCGTCGAGCCGGAGCACATCGATCCGGAGCTGGCTTCCGCGCACGCGATGCTCCAGGACATCTATGCGGCCGCCTTGCCGTGATCCTGCCGCTCACGGTGGTCTCGCTCGGGTCGCTCGTGGCGCGCTATCGCGGCGCCGATTCCGACGTCCGGCGCCAGATCGCCTGGGTCGTGTACGGCGCGGCGATCGCCGTCGTGCTGTCGCTGATCGGCGCCATTCCCGCGGCCGGCGGCTACGTCCAGGTCCTCGAAGCCGTCGCGCTCGTCGCGGGAATCGCCGTGGCCATGTTCCGGTACCGGCTCTACGACATCGACGTGGTCGTCAACCGCACGCTGGTGTACGGCGCGCTGACGGCGACGCTCGGCGGCGCCTATCTGGCGAGCGTGCTGCTGCTGCAGCTCGTGCTGAGCCCGTCCTCGGACCTGGCGATCGCCGGCTCGACGCTCGCGGTGGCGGCGCTGTTCCGGCCGGCGCGATCGCGCATCCAGATGTTCGTGGACCGGCGCTTCTACCGGCGCAGGTACGATGCCGCTCGAACGATCGAGCGCTTCGGGGCCTATCTGCGCGATGAGGTGGATCTGGACGCGCTCAGCGTCGAGCTGCGCGGCGTGGTCGCGGAGACGGTGCAGCCCGCGCATGTCTCGCTCTGGTTGCGGGAGGCCTCGCGGTGAGGCCGAGCCGCCTCGCATGGGCCCTGGCGGTCCTGGCGGGACTGACGTTCGTGACCGGCCTCGGCCTGTCGATCGCCGGCGGAAGGCTGCACACCGCGACCGCGTCGACCGGTCTCGGGGCCGGCATCGTGATCGGTTCCGCGGCCGTCGGCGGCCTCATCGCGTCCCGCCACCCCCGCAACGCGATCGGCTGGCTCTTCTGCGGGATCGCGGTGGCGGGCTCGCTGATGAGCCTCTCGCGCGAGGTTGCCGAGACCTGGCTCGACGGAAGCGGTGTGCCGGCCGCGCTCGGCGAAACCGCGGCTTGGTACGGCGACGCAAGCTGGATCCCGGCGATCCTGCCGGCCGCCACCTTCCTCCTGCTGCTGTTCCCGGACGGACGACTGCCGTCGCGTCGGTGGCTGGCAGTCGCATGGTGCGCGGGCCTTGGGATCGCCCTGCTGTTCGCTGGGGACAGCTTGCACCCCGGCCCGCTGGAGGACTACCCGCAGTTGGCGAACCCGTACGGAGTCGACAGCCCCGTGCGCGAAGGTGCCGAGGCGGTCTCCTGGCTGCTGCTGGTGGTGGCCATGCTCGGATCGCCGCTGTCGCTCATCCTCAGGTTCCGGCGCGCGGGGATCGAGCAACGCCAGCAGATCAAGTGGCTGGCGCTGGCCGGAGCGGCGGCGACCGCGACGTTCGCGGTCGCGATCGTCGGCTATGACCTCTGGACCGCCCACATCGCGAACGGCGCGATCATGCTCAGCATCGCCTTGCTGCCCCTGGCTGCCGGCGTCGCGATCCTGCGCTACCGCCTCTACGACATCGACGTGGTGATCAACCGGACGCTGGTCTACGGGGCGCTGACGGCGATCCTGGGCGCGGCCTATCTCGGCACCGTGCTGCTCCTGCAGCTTGCGCTGAGCCCGGTCACGGAGGAGTCCGACCTCGCGATCGCGGGCTCGACGCTGGCGGTCGCTGCGCTGTTCGGACCGGCTCGGTCGCGCGTCCAGACGCTCGTCGACCGGCGGTTCTACCGGCGCAGGTACGACGCGCAGCGCACGCTCGAGTCGTTCGGCGCGCGGCTGCGCGACGAAGTGACGCTGGAAGCGCTCTCCGCCGATCTGCGGGGCGTCGTCCTGGACGCGATGCAGCCGGCGCACGTGTCGCTGTGGCTACGACGCGGAGCGGATCGCCCGTGAGTGAGCACGCGGAGCCCGAGTGGGCGCTCCTCACGGTCGTGTTCGTGGACATCCGCGGCTTCACGACGTTCGCGGACCGGGCGACCGCGCGCGAGGCGGGCGAGTACCTGCGCGCGTTCTTCGATGTCGTCATCCCGGTCGTGCAAGAGCAACGTGGCGAGGTGAACCAGCTTCTCGGCGACGGTCTGCTGGCGGTGTTCCGCACGCCCGACCATGCGGACCGTGCGCTCGCGGCGGGCTGCGCGATCATCTCCGCGGTCCACGCAAGCTTCGGCGATCGCTGCCGGATCGGTGTCGGCGTGAACTCGGGCCTGGTCCTCGTCGGGACGATCGGAGGCGGCGGCCTGACATGGTTCGGCGTGGTCGGCGATCCCGTCAACGTGGCGGCGCGCGTGCAGGACGCGACGCGAGAGCTCGGCGAGCCGCTGCTGCTGACCGAGGCGACCCACATGCTGCTCGAGGGCGAGCACGCCGGCCTGGAGCCTCGCGGCACGTTGGCGCTCAGGGGGAAGGCGAGACCGGTCGCCGTGTACGGGCTCGCAAAGGACGCCGTAACGCTTTCCGGACGCCACGCGCGTAGAACGAGCTCCGATGTCGGCCCTCACTAGATCCTTCCGCCATACGTTGCTGCGACGCCGCGGTGTGGCGGAGGCGGAGCCGGCGCGTCCGCCGGAACCGCCGCCTCCCGAGCCGGCGCCCGTCGACATCGCTCCCAACGATCCCCTGGTCGCCTATTTCCAAGGGGTCACCGGGGCCGTCGACATCGACACGCTCAAGCTCGACTCGCCCGCGCTGCGCGATCTCAAGGCAGCCGGTGTGAAGCTGGCCGTGCCACTCGTGAGCCAGGGCGAGCTGATCGGCGTGCTCAACCTCGGCCCGCGCCTCTCGGCGCAGGACTACTCCTCAGACGATCGCAAGCTCCTCGACAACCTCGCCGCCCAGGCGGCGCCGGCGCTGCGGGTCGGCCAGCTCGTGCGCGAGCAGGAGGCCGAGGCGGCGACGCGCCAGCGCTTCGAGCAGGAACTCGAGGTCGCCCGCCTGATCCAGCAGCACTTCCTGCCCAGGGAGCTGCCGGATCTGCCTGGATGGCAGGTGGCTGCCCACTATCGACCGGCGCGCGAGGTGGGCGGCGACTTCTACGACGTGATCCCCTTGGCCGACGGCCGTGTCGTGTTCCTCGTCGGGGACGTGACCGACAAGGGCGTTCCCGCGGCGCTCGTGATGTCGGCGACCCGCAGCGTGCTGCGGGCCTCCGCGCAGCGTCTGATCGAGCCCGGCGCCGTGCTCGAGCGCGTGAACGACCACCTCTGTCCCGACATGCCGGAGAAGATGTTCGTCACCTGCCTGTACGCCGTGCTCGATCCGCGGAGCGGCCTGTTCCGCTTCGCGAACGCCGGCCACGACCTCCCGTACCTGAAGACCCCGGACGGCGTGGTCGAGCTGCGCGCCCGCGGCATGCCGCTCGGCCTGATGCCGCAGATGACCTACGAGGAGAACGAGGCCGTGCTCGAGCCCGGTGACTGCGTCCTTCTGCATTCCGACGGTATCGCCGAGGCGCACGACCCGCAGCGCGAGATGTTTGGGTTCCCGCGCCTCAAGCAGACCGTCGGCGCGGCCTCTGGCGGGCGGGAGCTGATCGACCGTGTGATCACGGAACTCGAGCGCTTCACGGGCCCGGACGCCGAGCAGGAGGACGACATCACGATGCTCACGCTGCAGCGCTCAGCAGCGGGAGCGATCATCGCGCCCATGAACGGCGCGGTCCTCGACGAGTTCGAGCTGCCGAGCGAGCCGGGTAACGAGCGCCGGGCGATCGAGCGGGTCGCGCATGCGGTGCGCCACCTGGAGATCGATCCCGCTCGACTCGAGCGCCTTAAGACCGCCGTCGGCGAGGCCACGATGAACGCGATGGAGCACGGGAGCGAGTACCGGCCAGACCGGCCGGTCTCCATCCGCGTGGTGCACGCACCGGACAGCCTGCGCGTGCAGGTGACGGACCTCGGCGACGCAGCGGGTCTCCCCGAGCGGGAGACCCCCGACCTCGAGGCGAAGCTCGCGGGGCGCCAGCGGCCGCGCGGGTGGGGCCTGTTCCTGATCGAGAAGCTGGTCGACGAGGCGCGCGTGACAGGCGGCGCAGGAGCGCACACCCTCGAGCTCGTGCTGCGCCTGGGAGGAGGCGACGATGGAAGCACGTGAACTCGCGGTTGCGGTCCGGCGGCACGACGGCGTGGCGGTCCTCGACCTGGTCGGCGACATCGACGCGAGCGCGGAGGGAGCGCTCCAGCGGGCCTACGACACAGCCGCCGGCGACGCGCACTCAGTCGTCCTGAACTTCTCGAGCACGGACTACATCAACAGCACGGGCATCGCGCTCATCGTCCGGCTGCTCGCGGACGCCAGGGCGCGCCGGATCGAGATGACCGCCTGTGGTCTCTCGGACCACTACCGCGAGATCTTCGAGATCACGCGCCTGGCGGACTTCATGCGGATCACTGACACCGAGGATGGGCGCCGTGATCGGCGCGGAAGGGAGTGACATGCCTGACGCGGCGACCACGTTCGAGGTC